>JAAENK010000072.1 GCA_024224415.1 Gammaproteobacteria bacterium
GGTATCTTTGAATTCTAGCTTTGTTTGACAATCAATCAGTGTTGAGTCTATCGGTATACTTCGGTTTATTTATCGAGTACCTCCGTCACATTTGTCGCAAAGTCACACACCTCGATAGTTAGAAAAGCCCCGTAATTATGGTATGGGATATAATTGAAAAGAGTATCATCACCTCCCTCTGGTACATGCACGATCACCAGCAACAGGCCGATAAATCACATCTAATGATTCTGTGGATTAATACCAGTCTTGTCTTTATAAAAATTCTGTAACACGATCAAATCCGCTTCCATGTCGCCAGTTGGTGTGAAAGCTTCACCAAAGCCAATGGTTTTGGTTTTACTATCAACATAACCCGGTACGATTGGCACCCTGGCGGCCAGAGCAATGCGATAAAAACCCGTCTTCCATTTTTTAACTCGGCTCCGAGTACCTTCCGGGGCAATGCCCAGGATCAAACTCTCACTTTCAGAAAACACCTGAACGACCTGATCGACAACTGCCGATGCTGCACCGCTCTCGCGTTTGACCGGTATACCACCCAACCAGTAGAACAACCAGCCAAAATAACCTTCGAACAGACTGTGTTTGCCCAGGAAACTGATATTTGTGCGTAGATAGCCAACTGCTGCCATAAATACCGGGAAATCCCAGTTACTTGTATGTGGTGCGGCTATAGCAACAAATTTTGCGATAGCTGGAGGTTGATTAGTCACGCGCCACCCTGAAATCGCCAAAAAAACATGACCATAGGCCTGTAATAGTGCCGAGAAAAAGCGATTGTTATGGATGGTTTTAGCTGATAACTGAAATGATGGAGAGTCGGGCAAAACAGGCTCGTAACAAAATCCGGTAACTACCAGCATAACCGAAGCAACGTGTGGGTGCACTAACAGGTTTATTGGAATACAACTGTAAATCTGGACCAGGTTCAACAGCCCCCTAGAAACCGGATCACCACATCGCGTTCTGACAACACCAGCAACAGGCCGAGATCGTCGGGTTGTAACTTCGATACAATTTGTTTTACGCCGACCAGTGGTGATGCGACGATGTCTATCTGCTGCTCTGACAGGCCGGAGTCCAGGCAAGCCTGTTTCAAGATCTGACTGACTTCGCCAGACACTCTACCGCGTAAATGATCTTCAAGTTCGGTGATTACCACGTTATCCGGTTGCAGAATACAAATACCTGCGGCAATGGCAGAAATCTCATCGTCCGAACGGTCTCCGGCAGAACCGAACAGTGCCCATTTTCTTCTCGCGGGTATACGCTCTACGGTACCAACCACGGCTGTAACACTATGTGCGTTGTGGGCAAAGTCGATCAGCACACATGCACCGTTTTTGAGTTTAAATCTGTTTAAACGCCCGGGATTATCGTGCTCATTGCTACAGAACTCGCTGAGTCCAGCTTTAACTTGCTGTGACGAATATCCCATTGCCATGGCAACCCCGATTGCCCCCAATGCATTGCTAATATTGTGCAAGGCCGCGCCGCCCAAGGTCATGGGAATATCAGCCACGGCACAAATAGTTATTTCTTTGGCTCCGTCGAAATAAACCAGTTGCCGATCCTCATAAAAGCCGCAAAGGCTATTGTTTTTAATCTGTTGTTGAATAGCCGGATGATTTTTATCGAGGCTGAACAGGCTTAAATTTGGCGTTTCGATGGTTTGCAGATATGCCAGCATACCGGAGTCATCGGCATTTACGACCAACACGCCGTCCTCCGCCAGAGCTTTACCAACGACAAACTTGACCTCGGTTAAGGCTTCCAGTGTATTCACCCCATACTGACCGAGATGATCGCGGGCAACATTCGTCACCAGGGCTGCTTTTGCACGACGTAAGGGTAAACCTCGACGTAGTATCCCGCCGCGTGCAACTTCGAGAAATGCCACCTGCAAACGCCTGTCGCGTAATAGTAATCGCGCACCGCCTGGCCCGGAATAATCGCCCTGGTCGAGCACGTCGTTACCGACACGTACAAAATCGGTTGAGGTGACACCGGAGATTTGACCGGCTGCCTTGGCGATGCCATCGAGGATCCGCACGCTGGTGGATTTACCGTTAGTGCCAGTAATCAAAGCGACTGGCAGATCGTCAATCGCCGACCAGTTTATTTCATCAGGTGCAGGAATCTGATCAATCGGGAAGCAAATGCTACTATTACCGTGACCGATTGAAACTTCATCGTCATCAACGAGGAAATCGACCTGTTGTTTCGCTGCAGCCCGCTGCAGGGCTATGAGTTCAGGATTCAATTCATCGTTGATCGATTCGTGGATGGCTCCGATCAATATTTCTTTATGCTCGATTTCAACACTGAGCAATTCGCAGGCGGTAAAATACCAGGCGGTTTCGAGCACCAGCGTTGCACTATACAGCTGATCGATTGGAGCCTCGACTACCAGATTAAAACCATTTTCAAATTGACGATGGTTTAACTGGTGATGTTGCCAATTGATTACCCCAAGCGTGTCTCTGAGTTGGCGATACCAGCAATCCAGCACCCGATGCAGAGGTATGTCTTCGACGAGGATATCGAGAATCGCCCCTGGCCTGTCCCAAACCAGGGAGGGCCCGGTAAGACGGCGACAGTCGTCCAGGATCAGCTTTTTTGAATCGGGATACAGAATATCCACAATCCCAGTCTCAGTCGGCGTCTTCCGGTTCGCTACTCGCCAGACGCACACCGCGTTCATCGATAATTAATTCCTCATCCTGATCCAGCACGTAGCGTTTTTCATTTTCGGGGACGAATACCTTGGTGCCGGGAATCGTCTTCTTATTTTCGGTTTTATCGCTATTCAGGTTGATAATTTGTTTCCAGCTGCGTTGTAGATCATCGGCTGTTATTACTACCAGATCACCTTCCTCGGCCATCGCCAGGGCGTAGTCAATCGCTGGTTCCTCATCGGCGATAACCGAAATACCTTCGTCTACGACACCAAGTTCAAGTAAATGCTGACGCATTAATTGCGGCACTTCATCGTCGCCGCGCCCCCGACGATTTTTATCGGCTTTGCAGACAAAATGCGTAAATTGGGGCAAACAGGCTTCGACCGACTCGCGAATATCTTTATCGCGTCGATCACCGGGCACCGATATCACCAGTATGCGCTTACCAGCGGGTTCGAGTCGGTCGGCCAGCTCGGCCATAGCCTTAAATCCAGCCGGGTTATGGGCATAATCGAGAATGACTTTGAAAGGATGTTCGTTGTATATATTAGTACGCCCCGGACTCTGGAAAAATGAAGTATCGAAGGTGCGCAAGCCCATGCGGATTTCGTCCAGATCCTTGTCGAAGCTATAGGCAATGGCGGCAGCAAACATCGCGTTCTGAACATTATGCATGGCCTTGCCTTCGATCGTAGCCGGAATTAAATGCGACCATAACAGCGGGATATGCGCGCCGTTATCATAGATAGTAATCATGTCACCGTTAATCCCCTTTTCCAGCACCAGAGCACGGCCATTGGCACGGATATGCTCGCGCACCAAACCGTGCGTTGGATCCATGGTGATATAGCACAGGTGCCTGGCGCGGCAATTGTCAGCCATTTTCAGGCAGAGTTTATCGTCAGCATTGAGTACCGCAGTATCATTCGCAATTCGTACCACTGTCTCCTTGACTCGCGCCAGTTGCTCCAGAGTTTCGATACCGCCCAACCCCATATGGTCGGCGGAAATATTGATGCAGGCGGCGACATCACACTCGCGATAGCCAAGCCCGGCGCGCAGGATACCGCCACGTGCGGTCTCCAGTACCGCGAAGTCGATGGTGGGGTCGCGCAACACAATCTGTGCAGATTGTGGTCCGGTCATATCGCCCTTAACGGTTACCCGGCCATCGACCTGAATGCCACCGGTGGAAGTCATACCGACAATATGTCCGCTGGTTTTCATGATATGTGCCAGCATGCGCGTGGTGGTTGTTTTGCCGTTTGTGCCGGTGATTGCAGCAACCGGAATACGTGCAGGCGCACCGGGTGGATACAGCATATCCAGCACTTTTCCTGCGACATCGCGAGGTTCTCCTTCGCTGGGTGCAACGTGCATGCGGAAACCGGGCCCGGCATTGACTTCAACTATCGCACCGCCTACGTCTTTATAGGATTGCGTAATATCATCGGTGAGGAAATCAACGCCGCCGATGTCGAGGCCAATGGCGCGTACCGCCCTGATCGCCATTTCACGATTATCCGGATGCACCACATCGGTCATATCGATGGCGGTGCCACCGGTGGAAAGATTTGCCGTCGAGCGCAGGAAAAACCGATCATCTTTTTCAAGTACTGTACTTTCATCGTATCCGGCATCCAGCAGCAATCGCATGGCCTGAGAATCAATTTCGAGACGAGTAAGTACTTTTTCATGGCCTATGCCCCGCCGAGGATCGGCATTGACGATATCGATAAGCTCGGTAATCGTTGATTTGCCGTCACCGACTACATGTCCCGGTACTCGTTTGGCGACGGCGACCAGCTCATTATTGATGACCAGCATACGATGATCGAAACCGGTGATGAAACTCTCGGCGAGTACATAACGTGAACGCCCCTGTTCCCTGGCTACATGGAAAGCTTCGCGCACCTGCTCTTCGGTGCTCAGATTAATGCTGATTCCGCGACCATGATTTGCGTCCAGTGGCTTTATCACCACCGGAAAACCAACCCGCTTTGATGCGCTGACAGCTTCATCTTCATTGCTGAACATAGCCTGTCGCGGCACCGGCAAGCCCATGTCTTTGAGCAGGCTATGTGTACCTTCCTTATCACTCGCAAGTGAGGTGGGAATCGTACCGGTACCACTGGTCACGGTGGCCTGTATGCGCGTTTGATACTTGCCATGACCAAACTGCACCAGGCTGTAATCATTCAGGCGCAGCCAGGGAATATCACGCGCCACTGCCGCGTCTACCAACGACTGCGTGCTCGGACCGAATTCTCGCCGTTGTGTACGTAGCACAAAGGTTTCCAGTTCGGATTCAAAATCAAATTCCGGATCGATCTTACAGTCGATCTGCTTTTGTAATTTTTTGGGTAGCAGGTGCATGAGCAAACGCAAAGCCAGGTGCCCAGCCTCGATGCCAGCATCGCGTTGGTTGTAGGCATAAACCATGTTGTACATACCCGTCTCACCGGTGCTGCGGGTACGTCCAAAGGAGACGCCGGAGCCTGCGATATTTTGAATTTCCAGTGCGACATGCTCCATGATATGGCCCATCCAGGTGCCATCGTCTTCGGTTAAGCGTCGCAGAAATCCGCCCGGTTCACGATAGGAACAACCATGCTCCGCCAGACTCGGGATAGCTTTTTGCAAACCATCGGTAAAAGCCTTACCGCATTTAACCGACGGCCAGTCGATTAACACACCCAGATCCAGCACCATACGAATCACCGGGAAATTCGCATAAATATTGGGTCCTACATAAACATTTGTCGTGGTTATTTTCATGATTATTACCTGTGATGAAGGCTTTTTAGCACAGAGTACACTAACAATACTGAGGAGGAAATCGGTAGCGGTGTTTCCACCTACTCAGGTGGATAGGGTTTGCGCTGGTGAATATCGAATCGACAACCTTTGGAAAGTAAATGTAGCTTCAAATCAAGCAGGCTCAGCGCATCTTTTTTTGATGCACTGCTCATCGATGAATAGCTCAGGTCTACCGGGTCAATAATGGTGACTACGCCACTGCCCACCACTTCGAAGCACTGCTGGTGATCGATAAACAGGGCTGTATCTTCGTCGATACCAACTCCGAGCAAAAACGGGTTGTAGGAAATCGCGGTAAGTAATCGTCCCAGTCTGTCGCGTTGACTGAAATGTTGATCGATCAATAACGCATTGGTCAAACCCAGACCCGGCGCCAGATTAACACCACCACCGGACGGTGAAGACCCGGTCGATCCACCGGCTATCATGTGTTCCGGCATTATTGCGGCACCAGCCGAAGTACCCGCGACATGCACGCCTTTGGCATTCTGGCGACGAATTGCCTTCGCTACCTCCGTACCACCCAAAATGGTGGACAGACGTAGTTGATTTCCGCCAGTGATAAAAATGCCGTCAGCCTGATTCAATTCGTCGAGATAATCTTTACGCGCGGCTTCTGCCCGCTCATTAATGGTCAGGGAAACCGCTTTGCCGACACCAATCTTGTTGAAGATGTCAATGTATTTCTCACCGGTATCGGGCAAGTTCGATGCTGTGGGAATAATTGCAATGCGGGCATTTTCTCCGCCGCATAGCTCAACAAATCTCGCCAATACTGCAGCAGCACCGCGACGCTTTTCGGCACCGCCAATTGGAATAACATAACCACGATCATGGTCATCATGCGGGGGGGATGGACTCATACTAAAACTTACTCTTCAAATAACCCACGGACTAAAGCTTCACTCTGTTTAATATGCCAGACCCCGTTGGCCATGACACTTTCTATATTGTTGTCCCTGTTCACCACCAGTAAGTCGGCATCGTGCCCAGCTTCCAGAATAGCCTTACTGTGCAGACGAAGCAGAGCAGCCACATTGCTGGTCATTAAAGGAAGAATTTTTTCCATGGACAAACCTTCATCGAGCATCGCTTTAAAGGTAATCGCCATCGCAGAAGATTTGGCAAAACCCATTTTGATCATTTCGCCATTGCTATCAAATTGTGGCAGACATCCTCCGCCATCTGAACTAATAGTGAGTTTTTGCGGATCATAACCCTGATCAAAGTAACGCTGCACCGCTTCTGTCACTGACCAACCACTGCGGTCCTGGCCATCGACCGGAAAAGCAGTGATATCGACACAACAGCCCTGCCTGGTTAATTCGCAGGCTTCCTCAAATAATGTCCTGTTACGATTAACGTGCGTCGGATTAAATACCCGCGCCGGTATTTCACTGCTTTGCAGGCAATCGCGGATCAACGACAAACCTCGTTCTCCGTCTCCCAAATGAAAATGTACAATACCCGCCTTGCCCGTCATCAAACCTGCGACATGCGTCTCACTGGCCAGGCGTAAAATCTCATCGCGGCAGGGCTGGCTAGAGCGATGGTCGCTGATGGCGACTTCACCGGCACCGATAACGGGTTCAAGGTTGACAATATCACTGCGAACCGAGTCCGTTAAGGTCGTTGCAGGCAGGTGATAGCCGCCGGTATAACACCAGGCCGACAGACCTTCTTGTCTCAGCCCCATAACCTTTGCGAGTAAATCCTGCGTACTGCGGGTCAAATCGTCGGTACCCAGCAAGCCTACGACACTGGTCACACCGGCGTGAGTAAACTGACTCAATTGCAGCGGTGGTACACGTGTTGATGGCCCTGCCTCACCGCCACCGCCGGTAATATGTGTGTGAGCATCAATAAAACCCGGCACCAGTTTTGCGCCATCGACATCGGTAACTTTCACCGACAATTTGTCATCAAGCTCAGGCAGGCTTTCACCGATGTAGGCAATCTTGCCAGCGCAAACCAGCAGGTGCTGGATGCCCAGCGAACGTGGTGCATAAACATCGGCATTGGTAATTAATTCAAACATTACTTTAGACTAAAATCGGTGGGAATTTTTTTGCTATGCGGGATATTCTAGATTAAACCCCGAAATCTACAACTATTCTTTCAGCTACTCGAATATACTGGCATAAGCTGCCTTAAACTTGTTGAAGCGTGCATGGGCGTAGGGAATAAAGCGAATTTTCTGGATTGGCTCGATGGCAAGGGGTATCGCAGCCAGCGCGTACTTGTAGTCGGAAAGAATGAGCGTCAGGCGAGTGTCCCGCAATAGCTTATCATGAGCCTCTTCTCTTAGCCTGGTGCTGTCGTACGAGGCATTATCTAGATAAAAATTTATTAGCATACTCAGTTCCCGGTCACTGAATTCCGGTGCGGCAATACTAAAGTAAGGATATTCCGCCTGTTTGTGCTGCATCACGGTTTCGGCAAACAGGTTGGAAAAATCGTAAGCCCTGTGATTCAGGCAGGAGAATTCGAAGTCCAGCAATTTGATTTCACCACTATCGAGCTTCATGATGTTGCCGTGATAGGTATCGTTGTGACAAAAGGTTAGCTTATCGTCTGGCAGGCAGCGCTTGACCATGGCCAGGGTGTCGGCACTGTATAGATCGCGTAGTGATTGGCACATGGCTGCTTCGCCATCGGGGAAGAGACTCAGGTCACCATCGAGCACCTGTTGCGCCAGTCGCCCCCATTTCTCATGCATCATGTCAAAAAAAGGTCGCTGTGGCAGACCACTGGGACTTAGCTGGTGCAGTCGATATAGTCGGTCCGCAATCTGGCGAAGTACATCAGGCTCGAACAAATCTGCGGGTAACAGCGTACGCCCCGTGTAAAATTCTTCGATGCGACAGGATTGGTCGTAGAAATAGCAGTGCGCGGCAATATCGTTTTCGCCTAGCGTTAGAAATACCGACTTTTCGGTTTCGAAATCCAGTATTGCGTTTTCCTTGCCTTCGAGGCGTCGGTAGAGAACGGCCGCTGGATGCACCGGCTTACTGCAGCGAATGCCCATGGTAAATGAGGAAAATCCTTTGGGATCGTCGAAATCGTAATCTTCGCAGGTAAGCTGACGCCATTCGGGGAAGATTTCCTGACATTGGCTAAAAATTTCTGTTTTCAAAAAGTACCTGCCAGAAGGCCATTAGTTCTAAATGTTTCGGGTGACAGTATACCGATTTTGACTCAATGGCAATTTGGTAGCAGTATTTAAATTCCTAAAATACATAAGACCCTGTGGTGAGGTCGATGTCGCAAGCGATGCAAAAGCAGCTGTTGAAGCCATACTGTGAGGATAGCTCTAACAAGGTCTGATCGCTCCCAATCGCCGCCATTACTTTTTTAATTGAATTCCGGAGAATGATTACGATGTTTATTACTCATGATTCTGTTGCTCAAAAAAACCAGACGGTCTGTGGCTTTACCAGGTCTGTGGGTCCACTTCTGACATTAATGGCGATGGCTATCTAATACCTGATAGTATATTACCTGCGGTAGATATCGGTGTTAAATGCACAGAGAAGAAATAAACTACTTGCCAGTTAACTTTAAAGAAAAGCTACGAATATTTAGCAAGCATTGATCACCCTGATACGGATGAAGTGTTCATTTCGCGGATTGATACCGTCGTGCCGGGCTTTTATAATTCTTACGCTAAACAACACTTTGCAATTTATACATGAGATGTTATGAATTTTCGCCTCGCTATTAATGGGTACGGCCGTATTGGTCGCAGCGTGTTGCGCGCTCTCTATGAATCGGGCGCACGCGATCGCCTGAAAATCGTGGCGATCAACGAGTTGGCTGATTGCAAAACTATTGCCCACCTGACCAGATACGATTCCACTCACGGCCGTTTCCCCGGTGAAGTAAGTTTGGAAAACGACCTGCTGACTGTTAACGAAGACGCCATCCCTGTTCTCCATTGTAAGGATATTGCCGAACTACCCTGGGCAGATCTGGATGTGGATCTGGTGTTGGAGTGCACCGGAGCCTTTAGTGATCGCGCCACCGCACAACGACATATCGACAGTGGAGCGAAGCGGGTGTTGTTTTCCCAGCCCGGCGATGCAGATGTTGATGCCACCATTGTCTTCGGCGTTAATCATGGGTTGTTGAGCGCCAGCAAGACCATTGTATCCAGTGCATCATGTACCACCAACTGCAGTGTGCCAGTGATCAAAACCCTACACGACGTTTTCGGCATCGACAGCGGTGTAATCACCACTATCCATTCGGCCATGAACGACCAGCCAGTAATCGATGCCTATCACCACACCGATCTGCGCAAAACCCGTTCGGTCTTCCAGTCAATTATTCCCATTGACACCGGACTGGCGCGCGGTATCGACCGATTGCTACCGGAGCTCAGTGGCTGCTTCGAAGCCCAGGCGATGCGTGTGCCGACGGTAAATGTTTCACTGATCGATATGTCTTTGGTAGTGCAAAGTGACGTGGATGAGGCAAGTGTTAACGCTGCCCTCAAAGAAGCTGCAGCTAACCGTTTCGATGGCGTCTTGGGCTATACCGAAGAGTTGCTGGCTTCCTGCGATTTTAATCACGACCGTCGTTCCGGCATTGTCGATGCGGGTCAGACCCGAGTTGCAGGAAAGCGCCTGGTCAAAGTGCTAACATGGTTTGATAATGAGTGGGGTTACGCCAATCGAATGATCGATGTAGCACTGGCCTGGTCGGGGAAGTTGTAAGTTGTTATGAAAACTGGTTGTAATTGGGTGGGTTGATAGGTGTCACTGTGGGTCTTGGATAACTCTAGCTAAATTTATATAGTGTCATTGCGAGCGCAGCGCTAGCAATGGCCATTTAACAGGAGGTTCCTTAGTTACTGGAAATAGATACTGATTTTCACGCTTTTACTATTAGCCGCCCTCCTAAAAAGTATTTAAAACCCTGAAATACCGGGGAAATACCACGTATTACCCCCTGAAGCCCAAAACCGCCGAAATATCCCAATTTACTCCCAACAAACCATTGACTCACCACCCCCCAGAAGCTAGAATTCGCCACCTTTTTAGTATCGGTTCGGAGCAACACATGTACGCTGTCATCGCCACAGGCGGAAAACAGTATCGCGTCACCAAAGGCGAGACCCTGCGCGTAGAAAAATTAGCGGGTGAAGAAGGCGATGCAGTCGAACTCGACGGTGTGCTTATGGTTGCCGACGGCGACAAAGTCTCGGTCGGTACGCCCATGCTCGACAAGGGCGCGGTTAAGGCGAAAATTAAGTCGCAGGGCCGTGGCAAGAAGATTGAGATCATCAAATTCCGTCGTCGCAAGCATTCGCGTACTCAGGCTGGTCATCGCCAGAGCTATACCGAAATCGAAGTGACAGACATCAAAGCATAAGGGATCTGGGAAATGGCACATAAGAAAGCGGCGGGTAGTACCCGCAACGGTCGCGATTCGGAGTCTAAACGTCTTGGCGTAAAGAAGTTCGGTGGCGAGGTCGTTATCCCTGGTAACATTCTGGTTCGCCAGCGTGGCACCAGGTTCCACCCGGGAGACAATGTTGGCTGTGGCAAAGACCACACTTTATACGCGAAAGCCGAAGGCAAGGTCGAGTTCAGCGTTAAAGGCCGTCACAACCGCACTTTCGTGAGTGTTGTTAACGCCTGATCCGACACAGCGCTGTCAGAATTCAAAAGCCTCGCCATCGCGGGGCTTTTTTATGTCTCCAATGCTAAGATCATCATCATGAAATTTATTGACGAAGCCAACATAACAGTTAAAGCCGGTAACGGTGGCACCGGTATAGTCAGCTTTCGCCGAGAAAAATATATTCCGATGGGTGGCCCGGACGGTGGCGATGGCGGTGACGGCGGTTCAGTCTATGTGATCGGTAGTACCGATTTAAATACGTTGTCCGATTTTCGCCATACGCGTCGATTCGCAGCCAAAAACGGCGGGCGTGGGCAGGGCAAGAACTGCACCGGGGCTAAGGGTGATGATATCACCATCAAATTGCCGCTGGGCACCGTGATTAGCGTGGCCGAAACCGGTGAAGTCATCGCCGACGTTGGCAACAATAGTTCTGACCCTGTCTTGATTGCGCGTGGCGGTTTTCACGGACTAGGCAATACACGGTATAAAAGCTCGACCAACCGTGCGCCACGACAGTTCACCGCTGGCTCGGAGGGTGAGCAGTTCGATCTCAAGCTTGAACTCAAGGTGATTGCCGACGTCGGCTTGCTGGGTATGCCCAATGCGGGCAAATCGACGTTCATTCGTAGTGTCTCGGCCGCACGTCCGAAAGTAGCCGACTACCCATTTACCACTCTACACCCTAATCTCGGTGTAGTGAGCGTTGCCAGGCATCGCAGTTTTGTGATTGCCGATATTCCCGGTTTAATCGAGGGCGCTGCCGAAGGTGTGGGACTCGGTATTCAGTTCCTCAAGCATTTGCAGCGCACCAGCCTGTTGTTACATATTGTCGATGCGCATCCGCTTGAGTCGAATGAATCGGCAGTCGAGTCGGCAGGCAAGATTTTAAATGAATTGAAAAAATACGATGCGTCGCTTTACCAAAAGCCGCGCTGGCTGGTGTTAAACAAGCTCGATCTGTTGAGCGAAGATGAGCAGGAAACGGTCTGCAAAGAAATAATCGATGGTCTAAAGTGGCAGGGTCCGGTCCATCGAATTAGTGCACTAAATCGACAGGGTGTTGAGCAGCTTTGCCAGGATATTATGGCATTTATGGAAACCGACGAAATGGCTGACAATGAATCGATATAAAAAAGTAGTCGTCAAGATTGGCAGCGCCCTGATCACCAACGGTGGCAAGGGGCTGGATCGAGATATTATCGCCACCTGGGCCGATCAAATGGCCGAGCTGCGCAAACAGGGCGTTGAAGTGGTACTGGTGTCGTCGGGTTCAATCGCCGAGGGCATTAGCCGCCTGGGTATGAAGTCGCGACCACATACAATCTCCGAATTACAGGCTACTGCGGCGGTGGGACAAATGGGTTTGGTGCAGGCTTATGAAGTCTGCTTTCAAGCGCATGGTTTACACAGCGCGCAAATACTGTTAACCCACGCCGACCTGTCTAATCGCAAACGCTATTTAAATGCACGCACCACCTTACGTACATTGCTTGAATACGGCACTGTCCCGGTGGTGAATGAAAACGACTCGGTGTCTAATGAAGAAATACGCTTTGGCGACAACGATACACTGGGCGCACTGGTGGCGAACTTAATCGAAGCCGATTTGTTGATTATCCTCACCGACCAGCAGGGTTTGTACGATAGTAATCCCAACGATAACCCTGATGCCGAACTCATTGAACGCGCCGATGCCAACGATCCACATCTACCGGGGTTTGCCGGCCCGAGTAGCGGCCATCTTGGACGCGGTGGTATGCAAACCAAAGTTAGCGCCGCCCAGCTTGCCTCGCGCTCGGCTACGCATACGGTGATAGCCTCTGGCAAAGTCGAAGGGGTTATATCCCGGATAGTCAAAGGCGAAGCGATAGGCAGTTTTCTGCAGGCCGGCACCGGCCACATGGCGGCGCGCAAACAATGGCTCGCCGGACACATGAGTTGCGCCGGAAAGCTCTTCCTTGATGATGGTGCGGTTAATGTACTAAAAAATAATAACGCCAGCCTGCTGCCGATAGGTGTTGTTAAATCCAGCGGTTTCTTTCGGCGTGGCGAAGTCGTTGCCTGTATCGATGGCGAGGACAATGAAATAGCGCGTGGGCTGGTGAATTACACGTCGGATGAATGCAAGCAAATTATCGGCAAACCCAGCAATCAGATTGCCGCTATTCTCGGTTATGACGATGATCCGGAGTTGATCAATCGGGAAAACCTGGTCTTGATGGGTGAGTCGTAGGTGGTGCTGTCCAGCTAACCAGCAAAAGCAAATTAATCTGTGATAAAGAGGGTCTGACTGGTTCGTATTATTAGTGAGACTGGCTGTTAGCTTGATAGTTCTGCCGAAAGCACCTATTCCGTGCTGAATATTGAATGATCGCTACCTCGGGGCTGTCATTGAGGTTTTTATTTTGAAGGCGTACTAAATGCCCACTGCAGATATTTCCTCGTACTGAACGATTTCTTTGCTTGTACTCCGTCAGTTTCCATCAACATGGTTAAGCAAATTTTCTGTAATATCTTCTTCCTCATCTTGAGACACAAATTCAGCCGCAAGCTTGACGTAGTCGAAAGCTGATAACACACCCACCATGGATTCTCCTTCCATCACAACAAGATGGTGGATGTGATCCTGAAGCATTTTTTTGGCTGCTTCATTAATCGACAACGAGACATCTATTGAGACAACCTTTGGGCTTGCGATTTCATGTATCCTCGCATAAGTTGGATCTTCCCCGCTGGAGTCAAAACGGATAATATCAGTTTTTGACACGAATCCTACCAGGTTACCCATGTCGTCCTTGATAGGTGCCCCGCTAATATTCTTGGTAACGAATATTCTCTCCGCTTCGCGGATCGACTTATCCCTATGGATTGCCTTGACAGCCGGCGTCATGATTTCATTTACCGTTAGCATCTTGACCTCTTGTCTTCTTAATGTGACCAACATGATTTGCACTACAAGTATATACAGCATCATTGTCAATCTTGTGAAAGTATACTCCCGATGTACGCGTTGATGAAGTCACTATCACATCGCAATTGCTTCTCGACTATTGTGAACATTCGACTTTGAAGCCATGGGAAATCAGAGGATTCAGTTTCGTCTAAACTGTTTTTTACCAGGTGTTGGAAATGTGCCGAACTGAGAAGTTCGTAGTTAAGAGCTGAATGACTGCTACCTGTAAACTGCCATTGAATTTTAAATCCTGAATGTGTACTAAGTGCCCACAGCTGTCATTAACGCCACCAATATTAGGGATTTTGCGACGCGAAGTTAGAGTAAAATGGCCGTGTTAATCGATCTTGATAGCAGCTTTTTTTCAATATTCATACCCTTTCTAAAGGTTTTGCAAATTAAGGTGGGAAGGAAATCCCTGTTGCTTGCTCAGCCCAGTCCCATAGCTTTGCATTGACTGTTTCATCCAGGGCTGCAGAATCTATTTGAGCCAGGGCTGGATTACCACAGGTTTCATTAGGTCCATCTGGCCCCCAGTACTGTCCACTTTTGGCATTTTGAGAAAGAGATGCTACTAACGTTGGTTGTGCACCTTCTTTAGCGGTCATTAATTCAATCGAGTTCAACATCTCCCTATCCATATTTTTTTGCAAATCAGTCTTGCTGAAACCAGGGTGCGCTGCTAGTGAAGCAAGTTGACAGTCTTTGGCCCTCAGCCTTTTATGCAATTCGAGCATAAAAATCAAATCAGCTAATTTACTTTGCCCGTATTCTCTCCATGGATCGTAAGGTGTTTCAAGTTTGAAATTATCAAAATCAATAGTAGCACCCCGATGAGCAATGCTACTTAGAGTTACAACGCGCGAATCTTTCGATCCTTCTAACAAAGCGAAAAGATGGCCTGTCAATGCAAAATGCCCCACAAAATTAACACCCATCTGAATTTCAAATCCATCAACAGTTTTAGAAGGCGGAGGGATCATCACCCCGGCATTGTTGATCAACAAATCCAGCCTCGGTTCATCAGCAATGATTTTTGTAGTGAACTCTTTGACTGAACTAAGGCTAGATAAATCCAAATGCCCGTAAGCCAATTTTCCACCATCACCAGTGGAGTAGATCTTTGCAATCGCTTCTAAACCTTTTGCCTCACTGCGACAGGCAACAATAACTTTGGCACCCTTTCGGTACAAGGCTAATGCTGTTTCAAAACCCAAACCTGTATTTGCACCAGTTACTATTGCTACCTTACCTGATAATTCCATTGTTTCCTCAAAACTGCAATTGGCTTAAATCTATTATACATACGACTGGAATATCTTTCGAGTTAATAGGGCCCATCGAATACCTTGGAGTCTGAGCCACCGTATGAACGTTCTTTACCAGAGTTATATACAAATTGCGTTACGTAAACAAATGCTTCATCCGTTAAGCCTTTGGTGATGAACAACTCTTATGTGCCGAACTGAGACGTAAAGAACTTATATATCGAATGACTGCTACTAGCTGTGAGTTCAACTGATCGATGCAACACTTTATTCTTTCTCAAAAGAAGGAGTGTTTTCAATGAAATACAGAGCTCGGCTTTTTGATAGGGGCTACTTAACGTCGCAAGCACCGGAGAGCGAAGCGATTCCGGTGACTTGCTTTGTTAACTGCAAAAGATGGTTTTGCTTTTGCAGCCTTGTATGTTTGATTTGATGGTTTCAACTTACCGCTCCTTTTACACGCTTTGCGTGCACCGCCATTCCAGTTTGGTTTTGAACCGATGGCTCAATTATTAAACTGTGGCTCCGGAATGTAAAGCTTGTATTTGTGCAAACTGCATTGCAAGTTCACGAGCTTCAGCGAGGCCAGAAACTAAAAGACTGTTTGGCTCTTTGCCCTTGTTTGCTTATTGAACGCTTCAGCGCCACGTTTTGTAAAGCTTAACCTTCACCATTGCCTTTGTAGCAGTTAACAGCTGATTATGTGACACGCACGAATATTGACTTATGTTACATCACTGTCGCACAACATTCTCATGAAAGGGGAGCTATCCCAATGTCCGCAAAGTGCCAGTTTTTGACTATTCATCCCTGATCGGGAATGTCTGCTGTTGAGTAGGTAACCCATCAACCGAGCACAAAAGTAGCTTTATCTGAAAAGTGTCAGGCTCAGTCACCCAAAAATTAAAAAGGCCATCCTCAAATAGTGCTGGCTTTTTTCATAAAGTGGCTCTTTTATAGCTTGCTGCTCCAGTCATCCACGATCTCGATCAATTCATCGTTTTTACCGTCGAAAAAATGATTGGCTCCTTTGACCATTTTCTGTGTGTACGCTTTATTGTGAGTAGCTGCAAGGCGTTTTTTCTCAGCACTACTCAAGACAAATTCAAGATCTTCCGAGCCATACAGATCCAGCACGGGCAGCTTGATATTTTTCAAGGAATTGGCAGCATTAACCTCCAGGTCATCCTGCGCAGCATTCATGCCGACAGCCACAAAACCTATGGCCTGGACAGGACTTTGTTTCGATAGGTATAACGCGGTCATTTGCGAGCCCATGCTGTGAGCGACGTAGACCCAAGTTTTGATTCCCCTATTCTGTAAAAATTTCTCTGCCGCTTCGAGGCGAGGCCCCGCTTCGGGATAGATTTTAAAGTAGTCTCTGGCTTCGGCTTCGTTTTTTAGTATCGGCATTTGAATCGACAGCGTGTGCCACCCGCGTTCAGCCATTTGAACGCGTATTGGCAAGATGATCTGATCCCAGTTGGGGTGAACACCAGCGCCGTGGGCTACAATCATACCCTTAGTGGAATCCTCTGCGGCCTCGGTATAAATACTAAATACACCACGACCATCAACCATAATATCGGCTTCTTCGCCATCCATGATCGAATCGGCGATTTGTTCTCGCCAGCGTTGTTCTTTGGCCAGATCGGACGCTGTAGCCTCTACCGAAAACAACAACACCACAACCATACTCAATAAAATATTATTATTCATGTTTCTCCTCCTGGTCTATGTTTGCTAGGAACCATTGTGCAAATCAGGTGCATTAGATGTTGCAACAATATTTTTTCGAAATAATAGAGCCAGATCAAGCCGCCAGAATAGCGCAAAAACATTCCATTCGATCAGAAAAAACTCGACCTCTTATTGCGGCTAAGTCTAAGAAGATTATACGTAACCACCATTCTTATCAAGGTTGAAGCACGGAGTGCACACCTAAGGTTTCCCCACCAAAATCACCCTGATTGAACCGATCCATATATTATTGATAACCCTGCAATTATTGCCAGAAAACACAGCACCCATAGAATAACCGGACCAGAGGCACCCTTAAAAGAAAA
>JAAENK010000073.1 GCA_024224415.1 Gammaproteobacteria bacterium
AAGCCCCCCGGATCAGGTTTCGTCGGCCAGCGAGCCCACTGGTGTCGCCACCGCTTTATCTGCGGAAAACCCGAGTTGAACATCACTGTTAATGTCGTGGCCTACGTTAGCTCCATCATTGACCATGGAGAGTTTGATTGTGCGCCGTGCAGACTCAACATCGAAGAATACCTGCCAGAAACTACCTTCAAATTCATGTTGCTTTACGCGCGCACTAAACTGGTTATCATGGCTGCTGCCATTGACGAATTTCAGCGATTCTGGTCGGATAAATACAAAAGCGTCATCGCCAACACCAAGCTGGTATTCACCGTTATGTTTGGCATTACGTGCCCGCATACTGCCCGAAGGAGTATCAACGATGGCATAACCTTCGCTAATTTCGCTAACCTTACCTTCAAACAGATTATTTTCGCCGACAAATGACGCAACAAACGAAGTCTCGGGTGAATCATATATCGTATTGCCATCCGCAACTTGCTCGATTTTACCCTGGCTCATAACCGCAACATTGTCAGACATGGTTAATGCCTCGCCCTGGTCATGAGTTATGTAAATGAAGGTAATTCCGACGCGTTGCTGGATCGTGCGCAACTCGGTACGCATATGTTGTCGTAATTTAAGGTCAAGTGCCGACAAAGGTTCATCAAGTAGCAGCACATCTGGTTCTGCACACAGTGCCCGCGCAATCGCGACACGTTGTTTTTGGCCGCCTGATAATTCATTGGGTAATTTATCCCCCTGCCCTGACAGTGCGATCATGTCTAGTAATTCATCGGCCTTTTTCTGTCTTTCAGCTTTTCCCACACCAGCCACTTCTAGAGAAAAGGTGATGTTTTCCCAGACTTTCATCAATGTGAACAATGCAAGATTCTGGAAGATTAATGCAGTCGGGCGTTTATTAGGGCCAATGCCGGCCATATCCTTGCCACCGATTAATACCCGCCCTTCAGAAGGTTCTGAGAAACCTGAAACCGCTCGTAGAATGGTCGTCTTGCCGCAGCCAGAAGACCCCAGGAAGCTAAAAAACTCACCTTCCTTGATATGAATATTGATATCCCGTGCAGCGACAAAATCACCAAACCGAATCCAGACATTATCGAGTTGAACGTCCGCGCTCATAAGCCCTCCCCCAAAGCAGCTTCAAAAAATAACGACCAAAAAAAACGGCCTCCGAATAGGAGGCCGTCATTTATCAAGCTGCGTTAAACTTGTTTACATACTCAGTACGTACATCCGCATACCATTGTGGCTCTTTCGGCCATGGCCACAGATTAGCCAGAGAGTTGCCAGGATAAACACTGGAAAACACTTTGCCGTAGTTGTTGCTGGCAAATTTATCAGCACCCAATACTGCAGAGTTATAACCATGACCCTTACCACCCCAGCTATCGTCTTTACCACCATCGATGGAGCGACCGCCGACTTCTGGCTCAAAGCAATAAGTTATAAACTCGTAGATAGCGTCAATATTGGCCGCCTGCTTGGATAGCGCCATGCCGTCTACCCATGCCAGTGCGCCTTCAGCAGGTGCACGATACTGTACGGGATCATTATTGTTCATCATCGAAATCGGCGGTCCGTCCCAGGTCTGACCGACAACAACACCATCATTCAACAAACCGTTCTTTTGTGAATCCGCATCATTCCAGAACAACTTGACCTGTGCCTTATTAGCAACACAGAAATCGGTAACGACCTGCCATGTTTTGCGCATACCGGCTTCATTATCATAAGCCTTCTTCATGGCACCTGGTTCCAGCTTACCGATAGTTTCGAGATAAAGACCAGCACCTAACATGCCGGAGTGTACCCGCATCATAGTTTTACCTTTAACATCACTTTGCCAGATATCACCATAGCTTGGAATATCACCAGCGCGTGGTGGAGCCCATTGGTCGGTGCGCCAGGCAACGCCCTCGGTACCCCAGATCATAGGCAACCAGTGTGAGCCTTTGCCGCCAAAATTCCATTCTTCATCACCGACCTTAAGCATGGCCGGGTTGACATTCTTGATAGTACCGATCTTGCCATAATCAAATGGCTGCAGCAGCCCGAGTTCTTTCCACTGCGGTGAACGCATATTGGTAGGGCTACAGATGTCGATACCACGCCCCTTGGAAGCTTTCATCTTGTTGATGATTTCTTCATTAGAGCCTATGCCGGTAAAGTTAATTTTGATTCCAGTTTTCTTCTCGAAAGCCTTGAAGAAGCCAGCCGACAAATAATCGGACCACATCAAAACATTTATTTCGCCCGAAGACGCCAAAACGTCCGAACTAACAACCCATGGACCGACCGTAGCAGCAACACCGGCAGCAGTGCTGGCCTTGATGAATTTCCTGCGGCTGACTTCAGGGGATTTTTTAATTTCTTTGGTCATTCAACTATCTCCTCGTTTATTTTTAATAATGTGACTATCTTGTATTACTTGCTGGATAGACCGACATAGTATTTAAATTAACATAGCAAATCAAACCGATTGGCCATTATGTCTACAATGCTAATTTTTAACACAACCCTACCACCAGGCTTTACAGTCATCATAGATCCAAATTACTTTCAGTTATGGTGCCAGGAAATAACAGGCAGATATCACAGCAAACCTCGAACAACCCGATCCATTCTCATGATAAGGTTTTCGATTTCATGCTCTGGTGCACAGCTAAAACCAAGCATAATTCCCTGATCAATACTGGCTTTATCGCAATACATCGAGACAGGTAGACAGTCTATTCCCGCATCCCAGATTGATTCACAGACAGGCTGATCTGATAACTTCCTGTCTCTCAGCCAGGCAACCAGGTGCATACCAGCATCTGTTTTGGTGAAGTGAAACAGATCATTGCAATGTTTCGACAAACTATTATGCATAATGTCGAGGCGGTGAGAATATAGTGATCGCATTTTTCTTATATGAGCGTTATAAGCACCGTCGTCAATAAAGCGTGCAAGAGTTTTCTGCAAAACCGGGGATACATTTTGTGACATCAGGGTTTGTGCCACGGAAAATGCTTCTACCATGACTGGTGGTGCAATTAGATAACCCAGGCGTAAGCCCGGGAACAGGGTTTTCGAGAAGCTCCCAACATACAGAATCTGTCCCTGGTTATCCATACACTGCATCGCAGGGAGAGCCCGACCCTGATATCGAAATTCACTGTCATAATCATCTTCAACAATCCAGCAATTGTGGCTTTTTGCATAATCAATAATTTGCATCCGCCTTTCAAGGCTCATGGTGATGCCTAACGGATGTTGATGCGATGGGGTTAAAAAAATCAGCTGCGGATCTGGATAACTGGCAACAGCCTGATTGATATCGAAACCTTCATTATCAATTTGAACCGATTTAACATCGGCGCCGAATAAATGCATTGCATCACGTCCGGCAATATGACCAGGGTCTTCAAACCAGACCCGATCACCTGGATTGAGCAGTGTGAAAGCAATTAACACAAAAGCCTGTTGGGCGCCGGCGGTGATGATAATTTGCAGCGGATCTACCCTGACACCACGGTGATCCTGCACGTGATTTGCAATAGCTTGTTTGAGCTCAAGCAGGCCACCGGGCGGGCCGTATCCCAGGTTATCGGTACCAGAATGACGCAATACCTTAGAATGGGTTGACGCCCAGATCGAACTTGGGAACTGATCCAGCGCTGGCACACCTGGCCTAAAAGGTTTTGTACCGCCTAGCCTCAAAACCGAACGTGACTGGCTAATCCTATTTGCTCGTTGTGACAGGCTAAGACTTTTCCTGGCCGGAACGGACGACAACTCAACTGCAGGAGCAAGCTCAGTAGCGGATATTCTGCCAACGAAGGTGCCGGCACCGGGTCGTGTTTCAAGAAACTGCTCCGTAACCAATTGCTCGTAAGCATTCTTCACCGTTAACCTGGAAACGCCTAGATCTTCAGCAAGTTGGCGCGATGCTGGTAACCGTGCCCCCGTAGGCAGTTCTCCATCGATGACAATACGACGAATCGCATCTTCCAGTTGGCGGTACAACGGCGCACGGGAATTTGCATCAAGTTGTAAAGTGGAAAGTAGAGCTCCTCGGCTTTGTCTGGGCATTGATGTCTATAATTGGATATATATTAGCTGAGATACTGGGTATTTATTTAGATCCAATGATAGAACATGATTACTTATCAAACAAACTCAATTGCAAGATGGTGAGCTATGACCCGGTTCAATTTTTCTAAAGGGATGGACAGACTTTCACTGGCGATGTCAACCGGATCGAAAGAAGTACCCTTCATCGCCCAGATGCACGAATTTTCAATGCGTGAAAGCGGCATACCGGGTGATGAGTTTTACACCGACGCAAAGAAGTTTGTACGCGGCATCTGCGAAGTGTCAGAACGATTCGGTTTCGATACACCCTCGTTCATCTGGGATGTCTACAACATTGAGGCCGAAGCACTCGGCTGTAGGCTGGCTACTTTCGTTGATATGGCGCCCGCGATTGCCGACACCAGCGGATTGATCTCAAGTGAGAAAGATCTGGCTCGACTCAAAGCACCAGACCCCTATTCAAGCGGACGCATGCCGATGGTGTTCGAGATACTGCAGGAAATCAAAACCCAGACTGGGATGTCGCCACTACCCTGTTACTGCGCACCTTTTACGCTGGCCTCACACATACTCAGCTTTGAGAACTTAATCGTTCAGATGCAGAAAAATCCCAGCTTTGTTCACAAGCTGCTGACTTTTCTCGTCGACGAAGTATTAGCGCCTTATATGAACGCCCTGCTCAAGGAATTCCCCGATGCCCCCGTCGCCGATGGTTCCGATGCGGTGGCCTCCTTGCCTTTTATCACCCAGGATATGCTCGATGAATTTGCACTCAGCTATATCGAGCGTCTGCAACAGCAAACTATCCGGCCGGCGATTTGTGACAATTGGTGGGGAGATTCCCACGTGACAGATTTACCTTCATTCTGGCAACAAAAACTTCGCGCCACACCGGATTATCTGAAAATTCAGGATCCCGATCTTTATAAGATTGGCACCGAGCCAGTAGTCGAATTCGCCCGTAATCGGGATTTACCGATAGTCCTCGGTGTCGATAACAACCTGTTGCACAGTGGTTCCCGCCAGGGCATTCAGCAACGCGTTCACGAATACATGGAAGCCATCGAGGCTGTCGGCAGAGGCGCTTTATACCTATGCTCACTGAGCGCGGTAACACCTGCCGAAAATGTCGAAATTGCAATCACTGCCGCAAAGCAATTCCGCCAGGGTGAGCGTCCCTGGGCGGGTGAGCATCGCGCTGGTAGTGCCGAAGCACGCGGAGAAAGTAAACCTCAAAAATCTCAGCAAGTCACGCCGCGAACCAGGCATGAAGACGAGGCCTTACTCGACGATATTTTCGATGCCGTGCTGGATCAGGATAACGAAGCTGTGCCGCAACTGGTGACATCGGCCATCGAGCAGCAAATTGATGTGAACGAAGTACTCAACGAGGGTTTAATCGCCGCTATGGACGAAATCGGTAACGAATTCGCCGACGGCAGGATATTCGTACCGGAAATGCTGTTGGCAGCGCACGCTATGAAGGCGGGTCTGCAAATAATCCGACCCATTCTCACCGAAACCGGCGCACCGCCCCGGGGCAAAATATTACTGGCGACCATCCAGGGTGATGTGCACGACATCGGCAAGAACCTGGTTGGCATGATGCTCGAAGGTGCAGGTTACGAAGTGATCGATCTTGGCGTCAACCAAACCGCCGAAGAAATCCTGGCGAAAGCCAATGAGTTAAAACCCGACATTGTCGGACTTTCGGCGTTACTCACCACCTCGATGCCAGCCATGCGAAAAACCATCGATCTGTTTAAAGGCAAAGAACCCAGATACCCGCTGATCGTCGGCGGCGCACCGGTTACGCAGGAATTTGCCGATGCGATCAAGGCCGATGGTTTTGGTGAAAACGCACCGCTGGCCGTCGATACCGTAAATCGCATCATTGCGAACTAGTCGCGCATACGCTGCGCCTGAGGATCGTACATTGCAGCTAGGCTGGCTCTGGCGGGTATGCGATCTCCACCGACGTCGATTTCAAAGCCACCTGACTCGACATACTCCCTGGTAACCTGTTCTTCAATCTCGACGTAGCCGAGGCCGACCGAACCACCCAGCGTATGACCATAGTTACCCGATGTTAAATGACCGACGATGTCACCATCTTTTAGAATTGGTTCATGATGGTAGAGCATGACTTCGGGATCTTCGAGCAGAAATTGAACCAGGCGTTTACGCATAAACGCTTTGCTTTCTTTTTGTCGTTGAATCGCGTCGCGACCGATGAACTCGCCACCATTTTGCAAATCACAAACAAATCCCAGACCGCATTCTAACGGCGTATCCTGATCCGCCACATCATGGCCATAGTGTACGAACTTCTTTTCGATTCGACAGGTATCGAGCGTATGCAGTCCGGCCAAACTTAAACCATGCGGCTGGCCCTTTTCCCACAAATAATCAAACCCGTGACGCGCCTGGTCTACCGGCACATAAAGCTCCCAGCCCAACTCACCTACGTAGGAAACCCGTGCCGCGAAGACTCGCGAAGCACCCAGCTCCACCGCCTGAAACGAGCCAAAAGGAAAATGGTCGGTACTCATATCGTGATTCAAGGTTTCACTCAACAGTGCTCGGCTATCAGGACCCATCACACCCATTACCGCCCAGGCATTGGTGATATCGCTGACGCAGCAAAACTCGTTCTCTGAGATATGCGAATTTAACCAGTGCATGTCTTTAACCGTCTGTGCCGCACCGCTAATCACCCAGTACTGATTTTCAGCAACTCGCGTTACGGTAAGATCGGCTTCAATGCCACCTCGCTCATTCAGCCAATGCGTATAGACCATTTTACCGACCGGCACATCGACATTGGCGCTACTGATACGCTGCAACACTTTACCAGCATCGCGTCCCTGCACCAGGTACTTGGAAAATGAACTCTGGTCGAACAACACTACCCTCTCGCGGGCCGCCCGGTGTTCGGCGGCGTTATAGTCAAACCAGTTCTGCTTGCCGAAACTGTACTCGTATTTTGCTTCAGCACCTTCGGGTGCAAACCAGTTGGGGCGCTCCCAACCTGCGGCCTCGCCGAAGCAGGCATTATGCGCGGCAAGTTTTTCGTGCAATGGCGAATGGCGTAAATTACGCGAGGTTTGCATTTGTTTGAACGGATAATGATTGTCGTATAACAAACCCAGGGTTTCAGTGACGCGGTTTTCAATATAATGCTGCGTCGACTGGAACGGCATCATGCGGCGAATATCGTTGCCCCATAAATCCATCGGCGCATGGCCTTTGTCCATCCATTCGGCCAGCGCACGACCCAAACCACCCGAGGTCTGGATGCCCACCGAATTTAAACCACAGGCGACATAGAAATTTTTTAGCTCTGGAGCTTCACCCATATGGAATTGATCGTCCGGGGTAAAGCTCTCTGGGCCACAGAAAAATTTACGCCAGCCCACATCCTGCAGCATCGGCACCCGTGCCATGGCATGCTCAAGTACCGGCATGAACTGTTCATCCATATGCCCTTCGAGTTCTTCGAAAGCAAAATCGTCGGGAACACCGTTTTGACCCCAGGGTATGGCATTTGGTTCGAATGCCCCGACCATAATACTGCCGGCATCTTCGCGGTAATAAGCACAGCGATCATGATCACGCATTACGGGTAAATCGGCAGGCAAGTCATCAAGCTTTTCGGTAAGTGCGTAATAATGTTCGCAGGCATGCAGGGGCACACTAACGCCAGCCATGCGGCCGATTTCACGACCCCAAAGTCCACCACAATTCACCACAAAATCGGCCTGGATATTACCCTGGTCGGTCTCAACTCCCGTGACTCTGCCATTATTCTGCAAAATAGCGGTGACTTTGATACCTTCAAGGCACTGCACCCCACGACCCCGCGCACCTTTAACAAACGACATGGTGACATCGACGGGACTCGCAGTGCCGTCCTGCGCCACCCAACACGCACCTAGCAAGTCATCGGTCTCAAGATAAGGATAAATCGATTTAGCCTCCTGTGCGGTAATCATATCGACCTGAGTTACGCCGAAGGCATTGTTCATCGCGGCAATACGCTTGAGCTCTTCGAATCGTGCCTTGCTGTGTGCGATCGTCAGCGAACCCACCTGTTTGAATCCGGTCGACTGCCCGGTTTCCTGCTCCAGTTCGGACAACACCGCCATCGAGTACTCACAAAGCCTGGCATGGGATTCATTGGCGCGCATGGTGCCGATTAATCCAGCGGCATGCCAGGTGGTGCCACAGCTAAACTGTCTGCGCTCGAGCAGCACCACATCGCTCCAACCCTGTTTGGCAAGATGATAGGCGACGCTAGAACCGATCACACCGCCGCCGATAATGACCGCGCTGGCGCGCTCCGGTAATTGTACTGACATGCAAACCCCCCAGGGTTATTTTGCAGGAAGGCTATTCCTAATTAATTATTTTCTCAATACCAAATTTAGCAATAATGTTTTTCACTGCGTCGAGAGCACCCTGCATCTGGTCGAGGCCGAGTCGACCAATACAACCCATGCGAAAGCTGTCGGCCACGGTAAGCTTGCCGGGATAAATCACGTAACCCTGGTCCTTCAATCCATCATAAAATGCATTGAAATCAAACTCGGCATTTTTCGGCATGTGAAATGTGATAATAATCGGTGCCTGCAACTCATCCGGTAGCAGCGTCTTGAATCCCAGTTCACGCATACCTGCAACGAGCAAATCACAGTTTTCACGATAGCGCCCGCCACGCCCCGCTACTCCACCTTCTTCATCAAACTCATTCAAGGCCTGGTCGAAGGCCAGTAACACATGCGTCGGTGGTGTAAATCGCCATTGTTTATTTTTAGTCATCGCCTGCCACTGATCGTAGAGATCCAGGCTCAGCGAGGGGGAATTACCTTTGGTCTGCTGCAACGCAGATTCTCGCGCTATGCAAAACCCCATGCCCGGTGCACCCTCCAGACATTTATTGCTCGACGCTACAACCGCATCGAAAGTGATTTCCTGCGCATCCAGCGGCAATGCGCCGAAAGCACTCATCGCATCAATCAACAGACTCCGCTGGTGACGAGCCACAACATCGGCTACAGCCTGCAGCGGATTTAATATACCCGATGTGGTTTCGCAAAAAACCACTACGACATGACTGATATCGCTATCACTATTGAGTGTAGCATCGAGCGTATCGATATCGACAGGCGTATCCTCTGCGCTTTCCTGAATGAGATATTCACGCTGGTAATAATCACAGATTTTCGCGATGCGGTGACCATAAGCACCATTGATCAAAATCAGCAGCTTTCCATCGGACGGCACGAAACAACCTATCATCGCCTCCACCGAAAAAGTACCGCTACCCTGCAACGGCACGCTGACATGCGTGCCTGCACCATTGACGATATCCACCAATCGATTCAGCATGTTTGCGTTGGTGTTGATGAAGGTTTGATCGCGCGAACCATAATCATGCAGCATGGCCTGTTTGACGGTCGGCGATGTAGTCAAAGGGCCGGGGGTTAGTAAGTAGGGGTCACCGGTTGGTGAATGGATGCTTGTGCTCATAAGATTTGCGCCTGCGGTTTAAATTATGGTTGAGATTTATAGCGCGGCTTCGTACTATTCATCAAATCGATATAAATTATGGTTGTAATAGGTCATGCCGATATCACACGCACACCTGCGTTCCTTCCACGCGGTCGCCACGCAAGGCAGCTTTACCCGCGCCGCCGAAGCCCTGCATATCACCCAACCGACCCTGTCAGGGCAGGTCAAGGAGCTCGAAGAACGCTACGGCATTAAACTGTTCATCCGTCATGGTCGACATATCGAGCTAACCGATATTGGCAAGTCGGCTTTAGTCATCACCCGCAAACTGTTTCGCCACGAAGAAGATGTCGAACAATTGCTCATGTCGGCGCGTGCGCTGACTACAGGCAAGTTACTCGTGGCTGCCGATGCACCTTACCTGGTGACACCGTTGCTGGCCCAGTTTCAACGTCTCTACCCGGGCATCCAGATATCAATTCAATACGGAAATTCCAGCCAGTTGATGGCCTGGCTGGAATCAGGCCGTTGCGACATCGCCTTACTACCCAATGTGCCCGAGGGCGACGATCGTCTGTTTTCGATTCCACTCGAACCAGGCAGGCTGGTCGCGTTTGTGAATGAAAGTCATGCCTGGGCTGAACGTCGAAGCATCAGCATGGAAGAGTTACTCGAACAACGCATCATCTTGCGAGAACAGGGCTCGCGTACACGGTCAATTTTTGAAGACGCCGTCAAAAGCAGTGGTGGGCATCTCGAGCAGACGATGGAAATTACCGGACGTGAAGGTGTGCGCGAAGCCGTCGCAGCAGGATTCGGCGTCGGCATAATAGCCGAACACGAGCTCGTCGCGGATGCGCGTTTGCATAGCCTGCAGGTGAACAATGCCAAACTCATGCACGCCGAATACATTATATGCCTGCGTGAAAGACGTAACCTACGGGTTACTGAAGCTTTTCTGGATATGATTCAGGCTAATTTGAAGGCTAAAATATAGAGTCATCCTGACGTGTATTTACCAACATAATATTGAGTGGTAGCTCCCAGACCCTACCATGTCTGGCCAATCAACTCGAACCCGTAGATGAGTATAAGCAATCGATTAACTAGACGAATGTAGCAGGTATTCGACCAGCAGTTCAGCGAGGTTATTATCATGCGCATTGATGCTGTAAAGCATGATAGAAAATTCAGGTAATTCAGGCAACTGGCCACCGTGCTCGATGGTGACCCGACTCGGGTTTTTGACCGATTCCAGTTCGGCGCTGATGCACAGGTCAGCTGATACCATGGCCAGTGCGGCTATATCATCTGCGGTGGCGACTACATCGACCCATTCAAAATTGCCGTCATCCAGTGCTTTAGTAGCACTGTCTCGAAATGCACAGTTTTTTGAAATACCGAGCGGTAATGGTCGTTGCTTCCATGCAACACCATCCTCGGCGCCAGTCCAGACCAATGACTGGGTGGCAATAATGCGACCACCCTGACTGGCTACTCTTTCAGTTGTTAAAACCACGTCCAACAACCCCTGTCTAAACTGTTTCTTCAAACTAAGTGTTGAACCGGATGATAATTTAATTTGTACTCGCGGATAGTCTCGGCTGAAGTCTTTCAGAACCCAGGGTATATGTGGATATATGATATCGCAGGGCACACCGAGTCTAATCTGGCCTTCATAGTCGGGCGATGTCAGGCGCCCCATTGCCTCATCATTTATCGCCAGCATTTGACTGGCGAAGTGCAGCAACTGTTCGCCTTCGGTAGTGGTTGTCATGCCTTGTGCTGAGCGGTCGAACACGGTAAGCCCCAGACTTTGCTCGAGTCGCTTTATCTGCATGCTGATAGCGGACTGCGTCATAAAAAGACGGCCAGCAGCGCGTGTCATACTGCCGGATTCGGCGATAGTGACAAAGCTACGTAGAGTGCTTAGGTCGAGATTATGAAGACGATTCGTAGCCATCAATATTTGTGAAGCTAACTATCAATTTAATTCGTTTTACTTATACGCCTGACCTGAACTATAGTCAATAATAGTCAACAAGTTTAATGCTTATTTCACAAATATTGATTGGAGATTATTATGACTACTTATGCAAGAAATTGTTCCGAGAGCCTGGCCGTCGGCGTATTCGAGAGTGCTTATCGACGGATTCAGTTATGGGTAGATGCACAAAACCTTAAAGCCCAGGTAGCCAGGGAACGTAACGAGTTGTTGGAAATGTCAGGCTCTATGCTGGATGATATGGGTATCACCTGGTCAGAGGCGAGTGTCGAAGCAGGACGACAGGATCTGCCTGAAAATCGTCTGAACGCACTGGACAAAGAAGTATGTTAGCTTCGATCTGAAGGCTGTTGGCTCGTATGAGCTGACGGCTTTCAGTTATCAGTAAAATTTTTAATAGCCTCCCCAATCCGTCGAAAACTATCCCCCGCTTTTTTACTGACATGCCTGGCACGGATATAATCGTGAACCAGTCCCATTTCATTAACCAGTTCTGCCTCACCCCCAGCTCTATTGATTTGCTCGACATAAAGCGCAGCATCGTCGCGTAACGGATCGACATCGGCTGAAAAAGCAACAGTGCGGGGCAAGCCGTCAAAACCTTCTGCCGACAACGGATAAAATTCCGGGTCATTCAATGGCATTTCCTGATCGCCGCATCGTGCCTCTCGATAAAACTGAATATCTTCACTACTTAGTAGCGGTGCATGAGCGTTGCTGCGGTAGGATTCGAGTTCGAAATGGTCACCACCGAGACTGGGATAAATCAACACCTGCCCCGCTGGTTTTTGTGGGCCATGTTTTAGACGATGGCACAGTGCAGCGGCCAGGGTTGCACCCGCCGAGATGCCGACAATAATCGATCTGCCTTTCTGCACTGCGAGATAAGCATCAGTAACGTCATTGAGATGAATCGGATGGATGTATTCAGGCGACAGTCGGTAATCAATGGAGACCGCATTGAGTCCGCTCGCCGCGCAAAGCTCCGCACAGACATCATCGTGGGAATCCAGGCTACCGACGATGAAGCCACCGCCATGTAGGAAAATGATTTGTGCTGCGCTCTGTTCTTGTTGCCGGTAACTGTAGCGACGGATTTTGATACTACCGTGCCGACCTTCTACCAGGCTATCCTGACTAGTAACTCCGTCCGGATAGGGATAACAAAAATGCTGGCATATTTTTTCGTAGGCTTCGCGCTGCTGTTCGACACTGGTATCGGTAGACAGGTTGTTTGAAATCTTGAGGTATTCTTTGATAAAGGCCTTGATTTCAGCGTCGAGATTGAAGTCGGTCATGGCTGAATTGTAACAGTACAGCTAATTAGTTTTCCCCTATTCTGCGGGTTTTTCAGAATAAGGGAAGGCGTCGGCCAGTTTAAACTTGGCTATAAAAAGCGTAGACTTGACGTTGCAGGAGGATATCGAAATGAAACTAAAGCAGTTTTTACCGGAACCTTCAACAGCGATACAGATCATCGTGTTAGCTTTATGCGCCCAGTGGTATCTGCTACAGCAGAGTGGCGAGTCGGTTGTTGAGCCTCAAAATACCAGTTCGTATGCCACGACCGAGCAGGAGGCAATGTATCTGGTAAACAATAGCGCCCCCGATATTGATGAACAGGTCAATCGTCTCAACCTTAACAATTCCGAACTCGAAGCAGATATCCAACATCAGCTCGATAATGGTCAGTTCAAGCAGGCCCGCACGAGATTGCTGGAAATCGCCGCACAGGCCGCCGCAGACAATGACGAAAAGCAGGTCGGTGATATTCTTCTGTTGCTCGGTGGAGCGGCTATTGAAGAACAGGAAATCAATACTGCTGAAATGTTGCTCTACGAAGCGCTGGAAATTGCCATAAGCCAGGGTGATAGCATGGCCATGGGGCATAGCTATCAGCAGCTTGGTCGTCTGAACATCAAAACACGCGCACTGGCGCGCTATGCCTCAGAAGCTTATGATAATTTGTGGCTGGCGAGAAACCAGATATTTCGCGGTGATTATCGAGATGCTGAACAAAATTTGCGGCAGGTTATTGACGCAAATCTTGATATTCGCCGTTATAGCGCCGCTGCCGCTGCATTTGAAACGCTGGCCGATTTCCACCATCAGTTTCACGACAATTATCAGGCACAGCAGGCAGCGATTGAAGCGGCTAAACTTTACGCCTCCAGTGGCCAGATAGATCGATCACAGGGTTTACTCAACGGGCTTGACCGCTATGGTGTTTCCACCGATCAGCTCAACAGCCTGAATGCCGATATCGATGCGCTGTTCAGGCAACACCAGGATGATGCAGCCAAAATGGCGCAAGCCAGAGACCTACAAATGCTGTACCACTATCAACTCAATAAAGGCGACCAGCAGGCTGCCTGGGCACAGCGCATCAAAGCCAGTCGCACCCTGGCCAATACCAGTGATCGTTCGATGTTTCAGCGCCAGGCTGAAGTGATGGCGATACTATACAGTTCGAATTTCGCGATGGATCGGGCGAAGCAGTATTTGAGTCGGGCCGGTCAGTTGTTTTCCGACACTGGCGCGGCGCAAAATGCTGAGGAAGCACAAGGTATGCACGCGCTAATATACTAAATTATATCCTTCATCAATCGAATGGGTATATTTGAATTGCCGCTACGCGGCAGCGTCCTTGACAGGGGTTTTTCAGGACGGCTTGTTTTAACAAGACAGGATTGTGCCTCTCTAGGTCTGCTACGGATATGATTTCTGGTTTTATGTTGATGACTATTACAGTGAGGATATTTATCCCTTGCCGAGTGAGGATTAATCGGATTAAACTTCGCCAGGGTGTTGTTAAACAGACCGTTTTGGTGGTTATGAGGATTATCGGTTTTGTCGCGTTTCGGTAATGTGAAGTCGCTGCAAAGTCAGATAAAACGCCCTGCAAAAATTATTCTGCCAGCATATAGCTGCTTCGCGGCCATACCCTTTATATTGAGGATGAGTAAATGACTGATATTGACGACGATTATGATGATGAAGACGATCTGGATCTTTCGACCCTGCCGGATGACGAGCTGGTCGAACAGATGCATGACGATCTGTATAACGGTCTAAAGGAAGAGGTCGTCGAAGCTACCGAAATCTTGCTCGAACGAGGCTGGAGCGCCAACAAAGTACTGAATGATGCCCTGGTTGCTGGTATGAATATCGTCGGTATCGACTTCCGCGACGGTATTCTCTTCGTGCCTGAAGTACTCATGTCGGCCAACTCAATGAAAGCTGGCATGGCGATTCTCAAACCATTGCTATCCGATTCAGGTGAACCTACAGCCGGAAAGATGGTAATTGGTACGGTAAAAGGCGATATCCACGATATCGGCAAAAACCTGGTCTGCATGATGTTGGAAGGCGCGGGATTTGAAGTCATTGATCTCGGTATTAATACGCCTGTCGAAGCCTTCCTCGAAGCGCTCGAAGAGCATAAGCCTGAAATTCTTGGCATGTCGGCATTGCTGACTACCACCATGCCTTACATGAAAGTCGTGATCGACACCCTGAAAGAAAAAGGCATGCGCGACGACTACATTGTTCTGGTCGGTGGTGCACCGCTGAATCAGGAGTTCGGTGATGCGATTGGTGCCGATGCCTATTGTCGCGATGCAGCGGTTGCAGCCGATACCGCCAGGCAGCTCGTGGTCGAACGCCGCGCCGCTGGTTAATTTGACACCGAGCGTCAGGTATTCAAGTGCGACATGGAAAAGGCATCCCCGATTCTGGTGAAAACCTGCGCCGCAGTCGTCCACGAAACCAATGAAATAAAAAAATTGAGTCAGTGGTCGCAAAAGGACTTGCAGGCCATAACCGTTGACTATCATGCTACCCCAATAAATATACCCCAGGCCGAAATTCGCATCGTGAATGCTTTGCTCGGATAAAACTGATGTACTATTTTCGTAAATGGTCGGTAACTCATTCGAGAAAGCTTGAAACGCTGTATCGGTTTTTCGAACCTGTTTTCATGGCTTTGCACCCGCTGTGGAATACGGCTGGATATGACCGAGTGGAAAAGCCGGTGCGCATCGTCGAAAAAGTCGTAAAAAATTTAATGTTCGACTGCCAAATGTGCGGCCAATGCGTACTTGGTTCTACCGGTATGTCCTGCCCGATGAATTGCCCTAAATCACTTCGTAACGGACCTTGCGGTGGAGTGCGGTTGAATGGGCACTGTGAGGTAACACCTGAGATGGTCTGCGTCTGGGTAGAAGCCTGGCGAGGTAGCCGGAATATGAGGGGAAATGAGGCCATCCAACGGGTGCAACCTCCGGTTAATCATGCTTACAAAGACAGCTCGTCCTGGTTGCGTGTGGTAAGGCAAAAATCTGCTACATCGCAAAATGAGGGGCGCCCATGATTTTACGACACGAATCTCACCATCACCCATTATCTGAAAAAGCAGGGCATCATTCCCATGGCAGGTTAGAGCGCGTACTGCGTGCAGGAAAATTTGCAGTTACTACCGAACTTGCACCACCCGATTCGGCGCAGGCGGAAGACGTCTTCGAACTTGCTCGTGTTTTCGATGGTTATGTCGATGGTATGAACGCAACAGATGGTTCGGGAGCACATTGCCACATGTCTAGTGTTGCAATGTGTGCACTGCTAACGAATGTCGGCTATTCGCCGGTTATGCAGATTTCCTGCCGTGACAAGAACCGCATTGCGATTCAGGGTGATGTGCTGGGTGCCGCGGCAATGGGAGTGAGTAATGTACTGTGTCTGAGTGGTGACGGTGTACAGGTCGGAGACCATCCTGAAGCGAAACCGGTGTTCGACCTTGATAGCATGTCATTACTGGCGACAATTAAAACCATGCGAGATGAAGCCTGCTTTTTAAGTGGCCGCAAAATTACTTCACCGCCCAAAATGTTTCTTGGTGCCGCTGAAAACCCGTCTGCACCACCATTTGATTTCCGTCCACACCGTCTAGCCAAGAAGATTGCAGCGGGTGCCAACTTCATTCAGACGCAATATATTTTTGATGTTGAACAACTGCGCGTATTTATGGATAAAGCAGGTGAGATGGGTTTACTCGAAAAGTGTTTTATTTTGCCTGGGGTAGGTCCGTTGGCCTCCGCGAAAACAGCCAGCTGGATTCGTACCAATGTCCCCGGCGTGTATATTCCGGATCGAATTATTTCGCGTCTGGCGGGTGCCAGCGATCAGAAAAATGAAGGACAGAAGATTTGTATCGAACTGATCCAGCAAATTCGTGAAATAGCAGGCGTCAGTGGTATACATATCATGGCATACCGTCAGGAAGAAGCGGTAGCCGAAATCGTTAGACAATCCGGTGTGCTGGAAGGGCGTGTGCCCTGGTATCCGGGTTGTGAAGATCAGGAGTGTCTCGAAGCCAACCTTTAAAGCTTCTAGTCAATTCAGTTAAACTTGAAATTTATTTATTGAGGAAAAGACAATGACCGAAACGGTTATCAGTTCAGCGACTAAAGAATTAGCGATTGGTTTTGATCGTCCATTCGTCATTATTGGCGAGCGCATCAACCCGACAGGCCGTAAAGTTATGGCCGAGGAAATGAAGAATGGGGATTATAGCCGGGTGGAAAGCGATACTCTCGCCCAGATAGCAGCAGGGGCGCATATGCTCGATGTTAATGCCGGTATCCCGTTGGCTGATGAACCGCGTATTCTGGCCGAGGCCATTAAACTGGTACAGAGCTTGACAGATGTACCATTGTGTATCGATTCGTCGATTATTGAGGCACTTGAATCTGGCTTGTCGGTTTATCAGGGTAAAGCACTGGTTAATTCAGTGACAGGTGAAGATGAAAGTCTGGATCGAGTATTACCATTGGTTAAAAAGCATGGTGCTGCTGTGGTGGCGATTTCGAATGATGAAACCGGTATTTCGGAAGATATCGATGTGCGCTTCGGGGTCGCGAAGAAAATAGTCAATCGGGCCTCTGACTACGGCATTGCTGCATGCGATGTTGTTGTTGATCCCCTGGTCATGCCTATTGGTGCGATTAACACCGCTGGTCGTGAAGTATTAAAACTCATTCATCGCCTACGCACCGAACTAAAAGTAAACACTACCTGTGGAGCTTCCAATATCAGCTTTGGTTTACCCAATCGCAATGGTTTTAATGGCGCTTTCATCAGTATGGCGATTCAGGCTGGCATGACATCGGCAATCACAAATCCATTGCACGCCGAAGTGGTTGCTGCAAGCCTGGGTGCCGATGTAATGCTTGGCAAAGATCCTGACTGCACACGCTGGATCACCCAGTTCCGTGAACCTGCACCCGAAGGAGAAGCTGGTGGTGGTCGCCGTGCTGGACGTCGACGCCGTCGCTCGGCCAGTTAGACGGCACTACGCAGACAATTAATGAGTGAAAAGGAAGTAAGCCTGCTTTTTATGCCCTCGGGTTTACGAGGGCAGTTTGCCAAAGGTACTACAGTGTTGCAGGCTGCACAACGGTTGGGCGTTGACCTCGATTCGGTGTGTGGTGGGCAGGGAAAATGCCGACGCTGCCAGGTCTTGCCGCAACAGGGCGAGTTTTCCAAACACGGGATTAGCTCAAGGCTCGAAAACCTGTCCGATTTCACCGAATCCGAGCTCCGCCAGCAAACCAGAAATCGACTTCCGGATGGCTATCGGATGGCTTGTCGAGCACAATTACTCGGTGACCTGGTAGTGGATGTGCCGGAGTGGTCTCAACAGCACAAGCAGCATATCGCCAAAGCCGTTACTGCCTACGATATCCAGGTTCAGCCCGCATTACATTTATACACCGTTACTTTACCGGTGCCGGACATGCATAGGCCGATGTCAGATAAACGTCGATTGCAAAATGAACTGGTCGACAACCACGCATTGCCCATACTCGATTGTGAAATATCGCAGTTACGTTTGCTACAAAAGGCCCTCGAGAAAGCCGAGCGAACAGTGACGGTCGCGGTTTATGAATATCAGAAAATTATCGCAATCTGGCCGGGAAAAAGAAAAGTAGTATATGGCCTTGCCATTGATCTTGGTTCCACCACCATCGCCGCGCAACTTTGCAATATGGCTACTGGCGAAATCGTTGCAACTGCAGATACCATGAATCCACAAATTCGTTTCGGTGAGGATTTGATGAGCCGGGTCTCCTACGTGATGATGAACGAAGGCGGTGACCTAGCGATGACGCAGGTGGTCCGTGAGGCTTTTAATAAGCTGGCAGTAAGGGCAGCTAAATCCGCAGGTATATCGGTGGAAGACATTCTCGATCTCACCGTGGTCGGCAATCCAATCATGCACCACCTGTTTCTCGGTATCGATCCGACGCCATTGGGCCAGGCGCCCTTCACTCTCACCACCGATCAAACAACAGTGTTACGCGCTGCCGATATCGACATCCAGTTACACCCGGAAGCACGCGCCTGCATCCTGCCGTGTATTGCCGGACATATCGGAGCTGATACGGCAGGCGTGATATTGTCCGAACGCCCTGATCTCGCCGAAGAAACTGTATTGCTGGTAGATGTCGGTACCAATGCAGAAATTGTACTCGGTAACCGTGATCGACTACTTGCCGCATCAAGCCCGACCGGTCCAGCTTTCGAGGGCGCACAGATTAGCGCTGGTCAACGTGCTGCACCAGGTGCAATCGAGCGAGTTCGTATCGACCCACAAACCCTCGAACCCAGATTTAGTGTTATTGGTTGTGATGCATGGTCCAATGAGCCGGGCTTTGCCGAAAAATCAGCCAAAACAGGTGTCAGTGGTATCTGTGGCTCAGGAATTATCGAAGTCATAGCCGAAATGTTTCTTACTGGTATTATCGATCAGGATGGTGTCATTGGCCCAGTTGAGGGTAAACCCAGCCCCCGCATTGTTGAAGATGGTCGAACCTGGTCATATCTATTGCATGATAGTGAACGTGTGTTGAAAGTAACGCAAAACGATGTACGTGCGATTCAATTAGCCAAGGCCGCGTTGCACGCTGGCATTCGCCTGTTATTCGATCACATGGGTATAGAAAAAGCCGACCGCATTGGTCTTGCGGGTGCTTTCGGTAGCCATATCGACGTTAAATACGCGATGGTGCTCGGCTTGATTCCTGACTGTAATCTGGAACATGTTGGCTCGGTGGGTAATGCTGCGGGTACAGGCGCACGAATAGCGCTATTAAATTTCCCATCACGCATTGAGGTCGGAGAGATTCTGCCGAAAGTTGGGAAAATTGAAACTGCGACTGAGCCAAAATTTCAGCAATACTTCATCGAGGCAATGGCTATCCCGCATAAATGCGACAGTTATTCTGAGCTATCAAAGGTGGTAGAAATACCCACTCCGAAAGCCAGGCCTGAGGGTGATGCAGTGGGCGGTGAAAGAAAACGGCGATCTTCGAGAAGACGGCGGAGCCGAGCTTAGCTTTCAGGATAGCTTTAGAGGGTTAAGAACATCTATTGTCCCAATCAACCGTCAAGATACGCCTTGATCGATAAATCATCTAACGGGCTCGAAGTTTTGCCGTTTGAAAAATTGGCCAGATGAGTATGACGGAGGCAAAGATTTATTCGTTCATCATTCGGAGATTCAATCAGGCGGTGAGTACGCAACATTGAATGATGGCCAGGCTGTTGAGTTTGAAGTGGGTCAGGGCCAGAAAGGTCCATG
>JAAENK010000074.1 GCA_024224415.1 Gammaproteobacteria bacterium
AACGGGGCGGGTAAATCGACTACGATGCAGATTATTACCGGTAACCTGGCACCCAGCGAGGGCCAGGTCAGTATCAATGGATTCGATATCATCGAGTCAGCGCGTGACGCCAAGGCGCAAATCGGTTATTTACCCGAGCATCCACCAGTCTATCGCGATGCCAGCGTCGATGAATACCTGAAGTATTGTGCGCAACTGCGGCGGGTCAACAAATCTGACATTTCTCGGGCGATTAACGAGGTTAAAGCGAGCTGTGGGCTGGAAGAAGTCGGGCATCGCTTAATCGGTAATCTGTCGAAAGGTTTTCAGCAGCGGGTCGGTATCGCGCAGGCCATTATCCATAACCCACCGGTGGTAATTCTCGACGAACCCACGGTGGGACTCGATCCTATTCAAATTCGCGAAATCCGCAGCCTGATTAAAAACCTCGGTGAACAGCGCAGCGTTATCCTCTCCACGCATATCCTCTCAGAAGTCCAGGCGACCTGCGACCGGGTACAGATAATACGCGAGGGTGAATTAATTTATAACGCTTCAATCGAAGCCCTGAATCGCGGCAATGAAAGCAGTATTAGCGTGGCGCTGAAACGCCCGCCATCCGCTGAAACCTTGCAACAACTTGACCATGTCAGCCATGTTGAACAAAAAGACGAACAGCACTTCCATCTCTTTTTCGATACCAACTCGCCTGCGGAAATCATTGTCCAGCAATCGGTGGCACACGACTGGGGTCTGTTCGAGCTCATGCCCGACCAACAGTCGCTGGAAGACCTGTTTATTGAACTAACCCAGCACCCGCAGCCGGAGACCGACGCTGAGGTCAAGACATGATTTTCACCATCGCCCGACACGAACTCAAAACCATGTTCCTGGCGCCACTGGCCTGGGTGATTCTGGGAGTAATCCAGATACTGCTGGGTTACATGTTCCTTGCCCAGTTGGACAATTTTTTTCTGTTACAGCCGCAACTGGTACACCTGCAAAATACCCCCGGGGTTACCGATCTGATAGTCGCGCCATTATTCCAGCTCAGCGCCATCATCTTATTGATGATCATGCCGTTAATCACGATGCGCAGTTTTGCCGAGGAAAAACGCAGTGGCACGTTAAGCCTGCTGGTTTCTTCGCCGCTGAGTATGACCGAAATCGTGCTCGGCAAATTCCTCGGCCTGTTTGGCTTCGTTTTGATCCTGGTAAGCATGCTGATGTTGATGCCCTTATCGCTTTACGCCGGAACCACGCTCGATACCGGCAAGCTGGTTTCGATTTTCCTGGCGATGTTGCTGTTGTTGAGTTCGTTCACTGCAATTGGGCTGTATCTATCCAGCCTCACCGAAAACCAGACAATCGCCGCAGTAAGCAGTTTTGGCGTTTTATTAATGTTATGGATGATTGACTGGCTTGGCGAAACCCTGGCCGACGGTCAGTCCGTAGTCGGCTATCTTTCTTTGCTCTCACACTACCAGAACCTGCTCGAAGGCGTAATCAATACAACCGATATCGTCTACTACCTGTTGTTGATCGTCGGCTTCCTGGTGCTCACGGTGCGCCAACTCGACCGGGAGCGGCTGCTATGATCGTCAACGCCGCCCTACGTCGACAAATACGCCTGCAATCGAGCCTGTTCCTGATTTTGTTCATCATCGTCCTGTGTTTACTTGGATGGCTCAGCCAGCTTTACCCATTGAACATCGACCTTAGCGCAAATCAGCGCAACAGCCTCTCAGAAGAGAGCCAACGGCTACTCTCCTCAATCGACAAACCGTTAAAAATAACTCTATTCGTATCGCCTAATAATGAAAATCGCGATGCCTTCGAGCGCCTGTTTCTACGCTTTACCCAGCAACAACCTTTAATCGAGTTTAAGAGCCTGAATCCCGATCTCTACCCCGGTTTACTAACCGAGCACGATATTCGCTTCGACGGCGAGAGCCTGATCGAGTACCAGGATCGCAGCGAGAAGCTAAGCCAGATCACCGAAGCCAACCTGAGCACGGTGATCCAACGTTTACTACGCCAGGGCGAACGTTGGCTGGTGTTTCTGCAGGGCCATGGTGAGCGTAATCCCTACAGCGAAGCGAATCACGACTTCAGCACTTTCGCGGCGCAACTCGCCGGTAAAGGTTACCGGGTCGAAAACCTGAACCTGACACAAACTAATAGCATCCCCACCAATACCGATGTTCTGGTGCTGGCCAGCCCGATGGTGCCATTGTTGCCCGGCGAAGTGGATTTACTTAAAGCCTACCTGGAAAATGGTGGCAACTTACTCTGGCTAGCCGACCCGGATCAAACTATCGATGGCCTGGAGCGTATTGAAGATTTACTCACAGTAGAGTTCTTACCGGGCATTATCGTCGATCCTAATAGTCAGTTGCTCGGCTTAGACCGGGTCGATTTCGCCCTGGTGACCGAGTATCCGCGACACGCCATCACGCAAAATATCAGTGCCGTATCACTCTTCCCACAATCACAGGGGCTGGCGTATCACGGTGATGCAGAAACCTGGGAACAGTTAGACTTCCTCGTCAGCGGCGATTCAAGCTGGAATGAAACGGGCGCTATGAAGGGCAAGATTTATAACGGCGATCACGATGATGAAATCAACGGCCCGCTTAATCTTGGTTTAACGCTAAGCGCCAGCCACGAAACCGACTCGGGTAAACAGTTTAAGCAACGCATCGCCGTTGTGGGCGACGCCGATTTTATTTCCAACCGGTACCTGGGTAATGGCGCTAATCTTGATATTGGCGTCAACCTGGTGAACTGGTTGAGTCACGACGACAATTTGATTTCGATTTCACCACGACCGGCACCCGACACGCAACTGGAACTATCTCAAACAGCGCAAATCATGATCAGCTTCGGATTTCTGCTGGTATTACCTGTCCTGCTCTTCGGCAGCGGTTTACGCATCTGGCTGAAAAGGCGTAAACAATAATATGGCCAGTCCCCCGATGATGTCGAAGCGTTGGCTGATCAACTATGTATTGATCGTATTGATCGTTGCATTCACCTACATAGGCAACAAATACAACGTGCAAACCGACTACCAACCCGGCAATCGAATTAGCCAGCTGAAAGCAAAAGACATCAGCCAGGTCAGTATCCAGACGGCCGATCAAACCATTCGATTGAACAAATCAGAAACCCGTTGGCATATCAAAGACCCTATACACTGGTACGCCAACAACATCGCAATCGAGCGCATTATCGGTATCGTCAACAGCCAGACCGACTCAAGACTACCCAGTAATGAAATCGACATATCGACGCTAGGCCTGCAATTCCCCACAGCGGTACTCACCCTGAACCAGACAGAATTTGTGTTCGGCGCAACCAACAATATCGGCAAGCGCCGCTATATCCTGACCGAGGATACGGTATTCCTGATCGATGACCGGCATTTACCCTTCATCATCCAGGGCCTGACCGGTTTGCTCGACCGTCGGTTATTGCCATCTGCAATATCGTTTAAAAATATAACCCTTGGATCGCAGGATTTAAGCCAGGAGATTCAGGCCAACTGGCAGAGCCTGGAAGCAAAACATATTCAAACCTACCAAAGCGATGCAACACCTCAGCAAAAGATCGTCGCAACCCTGGATAATGAGGGACAGATTGAATTTCACCTGCTATCAATTACGCCTGAAGTAGTCATCGCTAGACCCGACCTGGGTCTGCAATATCATTTTGGCGACGATAAATATTACGAATTGCTGGCTAAGGCCAATGATGTATAAACCTTTCTTTTGGCTGATATTATTCATCTTCTCGATGCCTGTGGTCGCCAACGACCACAAATTGCCACTGCTGGAGCTCGGCGCATCTATGGCGGTTCTAGATATCCCCAATTACCGTGGCTCAGCTAATTCTACAACCCACCGTTTTATCCTGCCTTACATCAAATACCGCGGCGATCAATTCAAGGTTGACGAAGGCGTGCAGAATATCATGTTCGATTCACCCAACCTGATACTCTCGCTGAGCGCAAACGGTACGTTGCCGGTCGATGGCGATAATCCGGAGCGCGTCGGCATGCCCGATCTCGACGCTACCCTCGAAATCGGACCTTCGCTGGATTACCGAATCTCACGCGCCAACTCTGGTGAATGGTGGCTCGAAATGCCGCTACGCCTCGCCTTCGCCCTGAATAGCAACCTGGAGCATGTAGGCCAGATATTTCAGCCACGTATCGTCTGGCGCAAACCGGCGCGCAAGCTCTATGAGTGGAAGCTACGCGCTGCGATTGGGCCGATCTATGCCACCGATGAATTCCACGATTACTATTACTCGGTAACATCCGACCAGGCCCTGCCCGACCGGCCTGCATACGATGCTGATTCTGGATTTAGCGGCATACGCGGCACCTTTAGTTACAGCCTACGCTACGGCCAGCTCTGGCTGGGTGGTTTTGTGCGCTACGACAGCCTGAGTCATGCTATAGTCGAAGACAGTCCTTTAATTTCCGAAAGTTCAGCATGGATGGCCGGTGTCGCCCTCGGCTGGGTATTTATCGATAACTACTAATGCCAGAATTACCAGAAGTCGAAACCACGGTACGCGGCATTCGCCCCTATCTTGCTGGCGAAACGATCGAGAACTTTATTATTCGAGAAAGGCGACTGCGTTGGCCGATTAGCACTACCATCGATAACCTGCAAGGCGCACGAATCGATAGCGTATATCGCCGCGGCAAATACATCCTCATGCCGGTTGCCTCCGGAGCCATGATCTGGCACCTGGGCATGTCCGGCAGCATGCGCATACTGCCAATCAGCAGCCCTGTGGAAAAACACGAACACGTCGAAATGCAAATGCGCTCCGGCCAGGCACTGAAATTTCGTGACCCACGCCGGTTCGGATCATTGCTTTTTACCGAACATAATCCACTCGACCATAAACTCCTGCACAAACTCGGCCCAGAACCACTGTCCGACGAATTTGATGGTGATTATCTTTATCAAGCCTGCCGTGGTCGAACTGTATCGATTAAATCGCTAATCATGGATAGCCACAGAGTTGTCGGCGTTGGGAATATTTACGCCTGCGAGGCCTTGTTTAGCGCTGGCATTCGTCCAACGCGCGAGGCAGGCAGTATTAGTAAGAAGCGTTTAAGCAAACTGGTCGATATTATTAAAACAACTCTGGAATCCGCAATCGAACAGGGAGGAACTACGTTGCAGGATTTTAGTCAGGCCGACGGCCAACCCGGATACTTCAAACAATCGCTCAAGGTCTATGGTGTGAAAGGATCCTGTTCCATTTGCAAAGGAGAAATAAACCAGATCACACAAAACCAGCGATCAAGTTATTTCTGTCCAAAATGTCAGCATTGATGTGAATTACAGTCCCCACCTCGGCTTTGATTCTGTCGGCATAGAGTCCACGTGATTTATATGGGTAAACTTGAAACACCACATTACATATTCCTGGAACATGCCGATAAAAGGTCATTGATTAGTTTAATATCCGAATTTATTTTCAAATTCTGTGAGCTATTTATCTATAAAACTGAGGTTAACTCGGTCGATTACCGATATTTTGGCCTATTGTTTGAAATAATATAAATTCAAATTTTATGTAACCTGGCAAATGAAACTGACATTTCAAAGACGTATCGGTCGCAGGCTAATTATTGCACTACTCACCCTGAGTTGCGCCAGTACCGTTTTCTATCAAGACGAATCTTTCGCAGGCAACGGCGGTGAGAACCG
>JAAENK010000075.1 GCA_024224415.1 Gammaproteobacteria bacterium
GCGCCGCGCCATAGACCTGGGTGAAAGCAAACAGCAACTGGTTAGCTCTCGTTTAAACAAACGACTCAAATTTCACAAACTTGACGATTTTGACCAATATGCAGCCCTGATCAAAGACAGCAAATACGGTAATGAACGCCAGATGGCGATCGACCTGCTAACCACCAATGAAACCTACTTTTTCCGTGAAGCTGGACATTTTGATACGTTGAAAACCAATGTCCTTCAGCAGCACCCTAAAGGCCGAACTTTTCGGGTCTGGAGTGCCGCCAGCTCTAGTGGTGAAGAAGCATATAGCATAGCCATGGTGCTCGATGATTTCTTTGGCAACCGGGTAAAGTGGGAAATTTTCGGTTCTGATATCAGTCGCCGAATTATTGAAAAGGCCAATAGAGGGTTGTACCAGGCACATCGTATCGATGCTATCCCAAGGGATTTTTTACAACGCTATTGTCTCAAGGGCACTGGTGAGTACGAAGGCTTTCTGCTGGTTGATAAAAAGCTTCGGGAGAGAACCCAGTTTACTGAAATAAACTTAACTCGCCAACTGCCGGATGTTGGTCAGTTTGATGTCATATTCTTGCGTAATGTTTTAATCTATTTCGACAACCCGACCAAAGAAAAAATCATACGCAGTCTAGCGTCAAAATTACGCCCTCAAGGTATTTTGTATATTGGTCACTCAGAGTCACTCAAGGGTATGGACTTGCCTTTAACTTTAATCGCGCCAACAACATATCAGAAACAATAAATCCAGCTAATCCAATCACCCTTTGAGGAAAAATAGATCACAATATGCAACACGGAATTAGAAAAGTTTTTCTTCACCCTGGTGATTTTGTTTTTGGTGAACCGGGTACCCACATACATACCGTATTGGGATCCTGTATTGCCATATGTCTCTGGCACCCGATGCTGCACATTGGTGGCATGTGCCATTTTGTATTGCCGTTTCGACCCAAAGGTGGCACAAAGAGTGCTGAGCTCGATGGTCGTTATGGTGATGAGGCGATGCAGTTTTTCGATATGGCGTTAAAACTACACCAAACCGAATATCCACAATATCAGGCCAAGGTATTTGGCGGGGCCAATATGTTTGGCAAAAAATCAAACTCCGCCGACGCCTTGGTCGGTGAAAAAAATTCTGCAAAGGCTATGCAGCTATTAATGAAACGAAAAGTATCCATCGAGGTCGTCCACGTTGGTGAGCAGGGACATCGCCGTATTGTTATGGATGTCGCTTCGGGTGACGTATGGGTGAAATATAAATCAGAAAATAACGAAGTCGCGATGGCCTCTCAAAGTGGAAGAAATTAGGATAGTATGATATGAGTAAAATAAAAGTAATGGTCATCGATGATTCTGCCGTGGTGCGGCAGGTACTCAGCAACATCATCACCGAATCTCATGGTATGGAGGTGATTGATACCGCACAGGATCCTTTATTTGCTTTACAGAAACTGGAAAAAATAAAACCCGATGTCATAACGCTCGACGTGGAAATGCCGAGGATGGACGGCCTCACCTTCCTCAAAAAATTGATGAATGAAAACCCGATTCCCGTTGTCATGTGTTCGACACTGACACAGAAGTCCTCCGATACCAGCATCAAAGCACTACATCTCGGTGCAGTCGAAATAGTCGGCAAACCGACATCAAATTTAAAACAGGAGTTGCAGGAACAAAAAAAACTAATCGCCGATGCAATACGCGCGGCCTCGAAAGCCCGGTTAGACAGGATGAAAACGCCAAAAGTGGCGCCTCCACCGAAACTAGATGTGGCAGAAAAACTGTCAGCCGACGCCGTCATGCCCAAAAAGACCACATTACAGTTCACACCATCCAACAAATTAATTGCGATTGGTGCATCTACCGGGGGCACACAAGCACTTGAATATGTGCTTTCATCGCTAAATACAGATACACCGGGTGTGGTTATCGTTCAGCATATGCCCGAAGCATTTACCGAATCTTTCGCAAACCGTCTTAACAGCGTCGCACAAGTGCAGGTTAAGCAGGCAGAAGATGGTGATCTGGTGGAAACCGGCAAAGTATTAATCGCACCAGGCGGTAAGCATATGATTGTTAAAAACCGTGCCGGAAAACTCAGTGTAAATGTTAAAGAAGGACCGCTGGTGAGTCGGCACCGACCCTCGGTAGACGTTCTGTTCCGCTCGGTAGCTCAAGCCGCAGCAAAACAAACACTGGGCATCATCATGACCGGTATGGGGGATGACGGCGCCAATGGCATGAAGGAAATGTTTGATGCTGGCGCTTTCACCGTAGCCCAGGATGAAAAAAGTTGCGTGATTTTTGGCATGCCTTCGGTTGCCATAGATAGAGGTGGCGTAAAAAAGATCAGCCCACTTCAACAACTCCCCGAGATGATCAATTCCTTTAGCCACCCAGTACATTTCAAGAAGTTTGTTTAGGCTTTTACAACGATCCTAATCGCAATAACTTATTACAGGCCATCTTGAGGGCAATCGAGGAGCTGGCCCCCGGTTTAAGACTGGTTACCGGTTGGTAAGCTTTGACCGACTTGCGTAGCTCCCTGTCTTCCGGAATGCGGCCAAGCAACTCCAGGTTTGATACTTTTAAATAAGTCTGTAGTAAATCACGTATACGACTGAATCGAGCTTCCGGAGTTTGTTCTACCTGGTTGAATAAAATAAAAGGATTGATCTCCTTTATCGAATTATAAATTGCCTGCTTTTTATCCTCCCCATATTCGGAGGCTATCAACAGTAGCTCGTCGATATCTTTAATATCTTTCTTGCGCAACACCTTACTGACGTTATCGTAAGACAGAAAGGAAGACAGGGCTTTACGAATCACCGCCAGTTTCACGAAACGGTACAAATCCAGTATCGCGGTTGGATCACCGGTTGTCACGCAAATGTGAATATCCGCAGTGAGAAAAAAATCCAGCGTATTAAAGTGCGTCCCGGCACCAACGTCGATGATAACCACATCGGATTCGATGAGCCGAATATGACGAAGTAATTTGAGGCGAGTGGCAGCGGGCATATTGGCGGTAAACAACGAGTCACCGGTTCCGGCTACGATCTTGACCCCGGCGAAACCATCTAAACGCTGGGCCACCTCATTAAGATTGCTTACTCTTTTTTCGATAAAGTCCGTCAGCGTAAGATCCGGTTTGAACAAACCCATCAGTACATGCAAATCGGCGCCGCCTGCATCTAGGTCAAGCAGGGTCACCGACAGCCCTGACTGAGACAGTAGATAAGCCATATTCGAAGATACGACGCTTTTACCGACACCGCCTTTACCAGAACCTACTGATATAATGGTTGGCATACTATTATTGTATTGCGATCAAGCAATGTCTCTCTGCAGCTATCAAATTCATCATATGTATTGCGTGATTGACCATTCAAACCTTTTGTTTTAATAGATTATAGATTACTTTTTCAAACCTTTTGTGCTGTGTGGGTTGAACTTGATTACCGCTTCACGGCTGCGGCCCTGAAAAACCCTTGTCAAGGATGATTCAATTTCACCCACTCGATTTGATGAAGAGCTTTTCCACTATTCATTCTGTTGAATTCATGGTCAGATGCAAGTAACGATAAGTGCAAGCAAGAACTAGAGAATAGATTATGACGCATTCACCGCTAGAAGAAATACTCCAACGCCTGCGCGAGTTGGAAGAAGAAGTCGAAGTAGAGATCGAAAAGCTACTTCAGGAAAAGCAGGCATTCTTCCAGTACCACTTCGACAGGGGGAGGGTTCGCTTCGAGCAAAGTATTAAAACACTGCAACGTCAGTACCGTATTGGTCTGTGGTCGTATCTGGTAAACGCACGATTAATGCATGTGCTCACCGCACCAGTTGTCTATTCCCTGTTACCACCCTTCATCCTGCTAGATCTGTTCGTCAGCCTGTACCAGCACATCTGCTTTCGGGTCTATGGTATTGCGCTGGTAAAGCGTTCTAATTACATCGTCATCGACCGCCATCATCTCGCTTATCTAAACCTGATAGAAAAAGTCCATTGTGTTTACTGTGGCTATATCAATGGTCTGATTGAGTATGTACGGGAAGTTTCGGCACGTACTGAACTCTACTGGTGCCCAATAAAACATGCTCGCCGCAGTGCCGACCCACACCAGCTCAACCAGAGATTTACCGATTTTGGTGACGCTAAAGCCTATTACGAAACCCTGGATAAACTCAGAAACGAGCTAATATCGCAAGCGGAATCGACAAAACAGGCATAGCTCACCCCTATGACAACATGCAGGCACTACAGACCTGTACTCTGCCTGGTCTAAAGCATAGAATATCGGCCTTTTAAAACCTTTAACCAAGAGAATCAAGCTATGTCTGAATGCCCCGTATGTGACGCCGAAGTTGAAATTGCCGGCGACGCCGTGATCGGCGAACTGCTCAGTTGCGAAGATTGTGGTATGGAACTGGAAATCCTCAAACTTGATCCCGTTGAACTAGCCGAAGCTCCAACTGCAGAAGAGGACTGGGGGCAGTGAGAATTGGTCTGCTGCACTCGTTAATTCGAAAGGAAGAAAAGCTACTCATCGAGGCATTTAAAAATGCCGGTGTCGATCCTGTAATGATCGATGACCGTAAGCTGATTCTGGATTTTCACAACGCACCCGAAATCGACATTCTGGTCGAACGCTCGATCAATCACTCCCGTGCCCTGCACGCCCTGCGCCTGTTCGAGAGCGCCGGAGTGCGTTGTATTAACTCACACCATGTCTCGCAGGTTTGCGGTGATAAGTTACTCACTACTGCGGCACTCAAGGAAAACAATATCGCCCAACCAGAAAGCCGTGTGGCTTTCACCGAGGATTCGGCACTCGATGCCATCGAGCAACTCGGTTATCCAGTGGTGCTCAAACCGGCGGTTGGTTCCTGGGGACGCTTACTCTCCAAAATAAATGATCGCGATGCGGCGGAAACCGTGCTAGAGCACAAAACTGTGCTCGGCAGTTATCACCACTCGATCTTTTATATTCAGCAGTACATCGAGAAACAGGGCCGCGATATCCGCAGCTTCGTTATCGGCGATGAATGTATTGCGGCAATCTATCGCAGCTCCGAACACTGGATTACCAATACCGCGCGCGGTGCAGTAGCCAGCAAATGCGAAGTCACTAACGAAGTGGCCGAAATTTCACTCGCTGCGACACAGGCGGTCGGCGGCGGCATTGTCGCGGTAGATCTGTTCGAAAGCGAGCAGGGTTTACTGATCAACGAAGTCAATTACACCATGGAATTTCGCAACAGCATCGACACCACCGGCGTCGACATCCCGGCGGAGGTTGCCAATTACGTTATCGAGCAGGTTAAACAGCAATGATTCGAGTTTCTATTGTCGGCGCATCCGGTTATACCGGCGGCGATTTATTGCGCATTTTATTATTTCATCCCGAAGTTGAAATTCAACAAGTCACCTCGGAGCGCCATGCCGGTAAGTTTGTCGCTAACCTGCACCCGAACCTGCGCAAAGTAACCAAACTTAAATTTGTATCGATTGCTGAGCTGGAACCTTGCGATCTGCTATTCCTCGGACTGCCGCACGGCCATGTGATGAACCGAATCGGTGAGTTCGAAGCACTCGCCGATACCCTGATCGACCTGTCCGCCGACTTTCGCATTGGTGATCCCGCCGTATACGAAAACTGGTACGGCAAACCACATGCCTGCCCGGATCGACTAAAGGATTTTGTTTATGGTATTCCTGAGTTGCATCGCGAAGAAATGAAAAATGCAACCCGCATTTCTGGTGCAGGCTGTAACGCCACCGCTACCATTCTTGCACTCCATCCGCTTTACCAGGCAGGTATTGTTGAATCTGCGGTAGTCGAAGTCAAAGCCGGTTCAAGCCAGGGCGGTAATGCCGTCAGCGAAGGCAGCCACCACCCCGAACGCAGCGGCGTGGTTCGTTCATATAAGCCCACCGCTCACCGGCACCTGGGTGAAATTCAACAATCACTGGGCGCAGCCAATATTCATTTTTCGGCGACATCGATTGAAATGGTGCGTGGCATTCTCGCCACCTCGCATGTTTTTCTGAACGAGGATCTCGAAGAAAAGGATATCTGGAAGATTTACCGAGCAGCATACGGTAATGAACCATTTATCCGCATCGTTAAAGAGCGTAGCGGTATTCACCGCTACCCCGAACCTAAACTACTGGCAGGCAGTAATTATTGTGATATCGGTTTCGAACGCGATCCACTTAGTAACCGGCTGGTGGTTATCAGCGCTATCGACAATCTGATGAAAGGTGCCGCCGGACAGGCTGTACAGGCGTTTAATATTTCAAAAGGTTTTGATGAA
>JAAENK010000076.1 GCA_024224415.1 Gammaproteobacteria bacterium
CCGCGAAGGTCGCGTCACCCCGCAGGGCGGTTTGTATATAGAAATGGCGCACCTTGGCCCAGATAAGGTGCGACAGAAATTCCCCGGCATGGTCAAACGCTGCGAAGACTGCGGTTTCGACCTTGCCGGTGGTCGCGTGGAAGTCGTACCCACCGCGCATTACATGATGGGTGGTATCGAAATGGATATCGATTGCTCGACTGCATCACCTGGTCTCTTTGTCGCGGGCGAGGACGCCGGTGGCGTGCATGGTGCTAATCGACTCGGCGGCAACGGCGTTGCCAATTCCACGGTTTACGGAGGTATTGCCGGTGAAGAAATGACTAAAGCAATTGCTCAGGGTGCCAGTATTCGAGACCCCGATCAAACAGTTATTGAGGCAGGCATCGCCAGAGCAGAATACCCTTTTTCCAAATCACCTGACGATTTAAGCGATTTGCGCGAGTGTCTGTGGAACGATATGTGGGATCATGTCGGCATTATGCGCAATGCCGATGATTTGAAAATCGGTCAACAAAAAATCGAAGGCCATCGTACCAGCCTTTTGAATCTTGGCATTAATGATGGTGATCGTTCGTTTAACCTCACCTGGCATGACTGGTTAAACCTGGATAGCTTATTAAGTATTAGCGATGTTATCGCAGCAGCTTCGCTGGCTCGCGAAGACTCTCGCGGCGCGCATTTCCGTGAAGATTTTCCTGATACTGATAATGACAGTTGGCTTCAAGAAAGTATTGTTGATTATAACAATGGCGACTTACTGGTCAGCAATCGTCCTCTGACAATTACAAAAATGAAACCTCCATCAGGAATTACTCCACACCTGGAGTTTATAAAACAG
>JAAENK010000077.1 GCA_024224415.1 Gammaproteobacteria bacterium
AGTATGGCAGTATGGCAGTATGGCAGTATGGCAGTATGGCAGTATGGCAGTATGGCAGTATGGCAGTATGGCAGTATGGCAGTATGGCAGTATGGCAGTATAAAACTCTACCGAATTTGTCGTTCTAATAACAAACCCTTGATTTGGATAGTTAGTAATGAAAAATAGCTGGCATTATCGTGCATTCACTCTTCAGGAGCATCAATCCCGACTCAGGCGAGCACAAGCTTTAATGCAGGAGAATGATGTTGCCGCCTGCATATGTGCTTCGCCGGAACTGATTTACTACTTCACTGGCTACGATGCACACACACATCATGCTATTGGCTCGCAAGCGTTGATTTTGTCAGTAGATGATCATGAGCCGACCCTGATTTTACGCGACGGTGACGAACCGCAGGCAGATGAAAGCCTGATGCTGGGGTCAGTTCAGTTATTTCGCCTGGGAGCAGTCGATATCGCGACCCTGATAGGCAGGGCTATTGGCAATATGGGTCTTGAACGCAAGACGATAGGTATGGATATGTCCGGGCCTGTCATGAACGCGGTGTTGGCTGATCAGGTTCGTGAGGTTCTTAACCAGTGCAACTTTATGGATTGCTGGCGGCTACTTGGTAAGCTGAGAACTGTGTTGTCGGAAAAAGAGGTTTGCTATCTTAAAGAAGCTGCCACATATGCGAATACTGGAATAGATGCTTTCTATAATAGGGTTCTGGTCGGTATGTCAGAGATAGAACTTGCAGCTGAGATCGAGTATGCCATGCGTTCGGCCGGCAGTGATTATTTTGCCGTCCCAACATGGATGGCATCAGGGGCTCGCGCTCACTGCCAGCATGCAATGGCCTCACCGCGCATACTCGAGCCAGGTGACCTTGTACATGCAGAGTTCTCAGGCGTTGCTCGTCGTTACCAGTGCGTTACCATGGGTTCTCTTACATTGGGGGAGCCGAGTGCTCGTATGCGACAGATGGAGCAGGGTGGAATTGATGCTTTCTATGCCGGCCTGAATGCCGCCAGAGTTGGTGGACGAATTGGAGATATGGAGCTTGCCTATCGTAAGGCACTCGATGAGCAGGGTCTTGGAGATTGTTGTCCAATGCGCTTCGGTGTCGGCATATCTGCGGCTTATCCACCAGTTTGGGAAAACCAGATAACGATTCAGTACGAAAGTGACGACTTGCTCGAACCTGGTATGGCATTTTACATTCACTCCTCAATGCAGTCGCTGGAGGATAAAAACGGTATGCTACTTGGTGGTAGCTACCTGATGACACCAACAGGTCCAGAGCGGCTGGATAAGTCACTCATAGAACTGGTTGTCATTGAATCCTGATTCAACAAATTAACTGTATAGGTTCAGATGACTGATCCCGATACTTACACTGCTCTATATAACAAAATTGACCAGTCACGTTTGGTCGAAGATCTCACGACAATGATCTCGATTCCGAGCATGAATCCTTTTCAGCAGGAAGTAAGAAAAGGCTACCGCGAAAAAGAAATGGCTGAGTTTTACTGTGATCGAATGTCTGATCTGGGATTGGAAGTTGGCTCGCGTGAAGTTGTACCCGGACGCCCGAATGTCTGGGGGGTATTGAGAAGCAAGGGTAGCGGTGCATCTCTAATGCTTGCTGGCCACCTTGACACAGTTGGTGATGAAAACTATCCCAACGCATTTACCCCTCGAATCGAAAACAATCGCGTCTTTGGCCGAGGTGCCTGTGATATGAAAGATGCGTTGTCGAGTTACCTCGAAGTGGTACGAGTTATACTTGATGAGGGTATTGAACTAAGCGGTGACCTGATTCTGACCGGTACTGTCGATGAAGAGGATCAGATGATCGGCTCCAAATACCTTGGTAAACATGGGCCATGGGCAGATTACGGCATTATTGGCGAACCAACAAATATGGGGGTCTGTTCGGCGCATATGGGCCAGGTGGGTTACCTGGTACGTTCACTGGGCAAGGCTGTACATTCCAGCCGTCCCGAAGATGGCATCAATGCAATCGAGGGCATAATGCACATCGTTGATGCGCTCAAAGCTCTTCAACAAGATTTGATGTCAGGAGATGCGCATACTTTATGCGGACATGGGCGCTGTGGTCCTGCCGTGATCCGCGGCGGAACAGTGGTTTCCACTGTGCCGGATTACTGTGAGCTGGAAATAGATCGCCGCATTATACCCGGTGAGACCCGCGATGATGTTTTTACTGAACTTAATAGCCTGATCTCCAGCGTCGTTCAATCACATCCTCAGTTTAGATTCGAGATAAAGGGCCCCATTATCGATGTTTTGCCGCTAGATGTGCCCGCCGAAAATCAAGTACTAAAATCAGTTTCAGGACACGTTCGATCCATAACCAACAAGTCTGACAAAGCCAGTGCTTTTTATGGCGGCACCGATGCACCTCATTTCGGATTTCCCACCGTGATTTTTGGTGCAGGTACGCTGCAACAGGCTCACTCGATGAATGAATATGTTGAAATCGACGACATGATGATCGCAACACAGGTGTATCTTTGCACTGCGCTGGATCTATTGAATTGTACTTAAGCGTAGACAAACATACCTTTTTGTTCTGCGTTAATTACCCTACAATTTATTAATACCACATTTTGGCCAGTTGGCTTTCAGGTTGACATTACGATGCGTTATACCATAAAGCAAATTAGATACTTTCTTGCCGCTGCAGAAGCAAAAAGTGTTACCAGAGCCGCCATTAAAATGCATGTTTCACAACCTTCGGTTTCCTCAGCCATCACCCTGCTAGAGCATAATTTTGGCGTGCAGTTTTTCGTTCGTCATCATGCACAGGGGCTTTCATTAACTCCTGCTGGCCGTCGATTCAGGGTTGAAGCACTTCGGTTTCTAAATCATGGAATGGAGTTGGAACATTTTGCCAATGAACTGGCGGAAAATATCGCAGGTAAGCTGGATGTGGGGTGCTTCAGCACGTTGGTTGCTATTGCCATGCCTGCCCTGATGCGGTCGTTTTATGAACTATATCCTGCGGTCAAAATTAATTGCCTTGAGGGTGATCAGTCAGAGTTACTCCTGCATCTTCAGGAAGGGCGTTTCGACATGGCATTGACATATGATCTGAGCCTTGGAAAAGATATTTGTTTCAATCCGCTTGTCACGCTACCACCTTATGCTCTGGTAGCGGAGGGTAGTAAATTGGCCAGTCGTAAGAAGCTATCTCTAAGGGAGTTATCCGGGTTACCGATGGTAATGCTTGATATTCCAATAAGTCGGGAATACTTTCAGGCCTTATATTTAAGTTTGGGAGTGGAACCCAATATCACTCATCTTGCTGGTTCTATGGATATGGTGAGAAGCCTGGTAAGCAATGGCTTTGGTTATTCATTGTCCAACGTTCATCTGAACCCTTCACTCGCAGCAAATACTGGTCATACCCAGGTAACATCTCTCGATGGTTCCAGATGCGTAGCTATCCCGATTGAAGAGAACGTCCTACCTTTGAGGTTCGGGCTGGTGAAGCTCGATATGGTGAATTTGACCAGGGCGGGCGATACGTTTTTTGAATTTTGTATGGATTATTTCCAGAGCAGGCCAGAGTAAATCGGTATTCTCCCAGGGCTGAACTTTTTTGTTATTTTTATGTTCTGGATGTAACAGGATGATGGTTTTCAGGAGCGCCGTATCCGCCACCACCACAGGTATCTACGATCATAAGATCATCACGCTTTAGCCACTTGTTGGCCTTTCCCGGCATCTCGTATTCAGTTTCATCGGTGGCCGCCTGTATCGCAACCACGTCGATAAAAGTACTGCCGATATCAACCCCCACTTGCCGATGCACTATTTGCGTCTCCAGGATTTGTAACTAGTTATCCTGTCGCAGCATCCTAACAAAGAAAATATTATTTTCTTCTATGTTAGATAAATAAAAGCTATGCATGGGTGTATAGTCTGAATAAATAAAATTTATCTTAGCGATATGTTTATAATAATTTATCTATGTTCGTGTTGGCGCTAAGCTGTTTTGAAACTGCTGTATCGATCCACCTGGCAGTGGATTCAATAATAATATTCTTGAACAACTCAAGAGGTTAAAATAGATGAAACTCGAAGGCAAAAACGCAATTATTACCTGTGCTGCCAAGGGCATGGGCGCTGCCATTACACTAACCCTGGCGCGAGAAGGTGCGGATGTTGTATTGACTGCCCGTGACACTGGTGCTCTCGAAGAAGTGGCGCAGCAGGTCGAGGCGATGGGACGTCGCGCGCTGGTGCAAGCCTGTGATGTCGTCAAGGATGATGAAGTCAAGGCGATGGTTGGTGCCGCAAAAGAGTTTTTTAATGGTCGTATTGACATCCTCGTCAATGTGGCCGGTGTCACCGGTCCCATCGAAACGCCAGTGCAGGACATAGAAGTTGACGATTTTGATTACGTGGTGACGACCAATACCCGCGGTACTTATTTGCCGATCAAGTATGTAGTGCCGACCATGATCGACCAGCAGAGCGGGAAAATCGTAAATATCGGCGGTACTTCTGGTTTGCGTGGTTATCCGATGCGTACTTCTTATAGCTGCTCGAAGTGGGGAGTGCGCGGCATTACGCGTACCGTTGCGCTAGAAGTCGGCAAGCACAACGTCAATGTAAACATGGTTTGTCCCGGCATCGTCAAAACCCCGCGCATGGAAAAACTCTGTCATGGAAAGGTTAAACAACGCGGTGGCGACTGGACATTTGAAAAGGTGTGGGACGAGTACGTGGCGGATATGGCTTTGAAACGTGTCACCGAGCCAGAGGATATCGCCAACGCGGTATTGTTCCTTGCTGGTCCCGACAGCCGTCAGATCACCGGGCAGGAGCTAGCCGTTGATGGTGGTTGGGATGTCTAATTAGCATGGATTCGAGCGGGATCGAGAGACAAGTTTATGTTGCATGAATTCGAATTTGAAAAGCCGCGAGACCTGCAAGACGCCCTGGCGCTTATCGCGAACAACGCGAAGGAAGCTGCTGAGGATAGCGGTCATGTACTGTTAGCCGGTGGGAGTAATATTATTCCTGCCTTCCGCACAAATCAGGGTTCGCCTGAAGTAGTTATCGACCTGGGTGGCATCGACGAGTTGCGTTTCATCAAGGTCGAAAACGGGCGAGTAAGTATAGGCGGCCGCACCACGATATCCGATATTCTTAATCACCCTGATATGCCTGCACTGGCACCCGCTTTACACCAGTGCAGTAAAATATTTGCCGGGCAGATGGTTCGTAATGTGGCCACTATAGGCGGGAATATTGCTTGCGGTTCTCCTGCCTCCGATTCGGTGCCAGCATTGCTGGTGCTCGATGCCGAGGTTGTGTTAGTCAGCCAGCATGGCGAACGCTCGGTTCCACTCGATGAGTATTTCACCGGTTACAAGCAAACCGTGCGCCATGCACACGAATTAATTGCTGAAATATCATGGCCGATACCCGCTGCAAACGCCGCCAGTCTTTTCCGTAAAGTGGGACGTCGTAAGGGCGATGCGATCACGGTGGTTGGTGTCGCCGTGCATTTTGTGCAACAAAATGGGCTATGCAATTCGGCTCGAATCGCGCTTGGCGCGGTTGGGCCTATGGTGTATCGAGCAAAGCGGGCAGAGGCTGCGCTGGTAGGTAACGCCATTTCCGCCGAGTTGATTGATGAGGTGGCGGGGATTGCAGCCGCCGACAGCACACCAATAGATGATGTGCGTGCAACCGGGGACTATCGTAAACAGGTGATCGGAACAGTTACCCGGCGGTTGCTGCGACAGGCCGCCGGACTCGATGCTGAAGATGGTGTATGTCATGACTGACTTTAAACCTGTTACCCTGGAGATCAATGGCAGACAGGAAACTATCGCTGCCTCGCCTAACATGACATTGCTGGAAGCGTTGCGGGAGCTAAACCACTTCGAAGTGAAGTGTGGTTGTGAAAAAGGTGATTGTGGTGCCTGTGCCGTGTTGATCGATGGCGAGGCAGTTGATTCCTGTTTAATGTTTGCTCACTCCGCAGTCGGCAAACCTGTCACCACGCTGGATGGTCTCACAGGCAATGGCGACGACCAGCACCCCCTGAAAAAGGCGTTTGTAGAAAAAGGCGCAATCCAGTGTGGTTATTGCATCCCTGGAATGGTGATTGCGGCACAGTCCATGCTGAACAAAAACCCAAACCCGACCAGACAGGAGATGCGTGAAGGTCTTGGTGGTAACCTGTGTCGCTGCACCGGCTACAACAAGATATTTGATGCCATCGAAGCAGCCGCCGCTGAATTGGATGCCGGAGGCAGAGACTAATGGACGTGCCGAACACCAGGTTTTTACAGCCGAGGGCTGAGGAAAAGCACTTGCACCAGATCGGCAAGCCGCTGGTACGTACCGATGTCAAAGGTAAGTCTGAAGGCCGAACTCGTTATGCCGGTGACTATGTCATGCCCAATATGCTGCATGCGGTAGTGCTTCGTGCACCAATGGCCAGCGCCACGCTAAAGCACATTGACGTAACCAGGGCACGGGCGCTGCCCGGGGTTGCCTGCATTCTCACCGCGAGCGACATCACGGCGCATGACGCAGCAACCGATTTACCGGGGCAGACCGGGCGCAAGCGTCTGAATACCGATAATCAGATCCTGGTGCGAACGCGGGTTCGCTACCACGGTGAGCCCCTCGCGCTGATTGCGGCGGATACAAGAGCCATCGCCGAGCAAGCGCGCTCGATGATCGAGTTTGAGCTGGAGCCTCTGGAAGGGGTTTATGATCCAGAAGATGCCTTGAAGCCAGGTGCACCGATTGTTCAGAGCCATGACAATATCGTTAGCTCGCATAAAGTTCGTAAGGGTGATATCGAAAAGGCTTTTGCGGATGCCGACCATATTATTGAAAATACCTATCGTACCCAGTTTATCGAACATGCCTTCCTAGAACCAGAGGTAGGCCTGGCATGGGTCGATGAAAACGAAGTTGTCAATATCCGTGTTTCGACCCAGGTCATAGAGCACTTTCGTACCATTGCCGAAGCCATCGGTGTAGCCCATAACCGAGTACGTATTCTTGGTGCGTTGGTCGGTGGCGGCTTCGGTGGCAAGGAGGATATCACAGTCGAAGTTTACCTGGCTCTGCTAGCCCTCGCCACACGGCGACCAGTAAAAATGGTTTATAGTCGTGAAGATTCGTGGTTTGGTCATGGCAAACGCCACCCGTTTATTATCAAATATCGTACCGGGGTTACTAACGACGGAAGGATAACTGGTTCCAGTATCGATATCATTGCCGACGCCGGTGCCTATGTATTTCTAAGTCCTTATGTGCTGCTTTATTGCGTACTCGCTTCACCTGGTCCTTATCGTGTCGATAATCTGCACGTAGACGCGGTAGCAGTCGCCACTAATAATATGTTTACCAGCGCCTTTCGAGGGTTTGGTGCCTGTCAGGCGGCAATTGCACACGAGCAGCAAATGGACGAGATCGCCAACGTTCTGGGTATGGATCGGGTCGAGTTGCGGCGTGTTAACTATCTGAAGAAAGGTGATCCGATTGCAACCGGTTTCTGCGTTGAGAGTGAAGTCTGGACCGAGCAGTGTGTGGATCAGGCTATGCAAGCATTAGGAAACAAAACCCCTGCCAGGGGTGCTCTCAAGATTGGCCAGGGCGTTGCCGCCTACCAGCAGAGTTATGGTCGTCTGACCATGATGCACGATACTTCCGAGTGCTGGGTTGGCATAGAAATGGACGGTACCGTCGTGGTGCGCTCCGGGGTAACGGATATCGGTGCCGGGCAGGGTTCGGCGCTTTGTCAAATAGCCGGGGAGCTTCTCGGGGTACCACTGGGATCCACGGTTATTTACAACAGTGATTCAGCAGTGACACCACTGGCCGGCACCTCGACCGCCTCGCGAGCGCTGTATATGACCGGCATGGCCTGTAAAACTGCGGCCAGCGCGTTGCGTGAGCGCCTTATTAAGAGAGCGGCACAGGAACTCGGTGTACAACCCGAACATATCGATCTGGCCAATAGCAAGGCATTCATTGTCGACCAACCCGAGGAATTTATTTCCTTGAAAGAGTTAGTCGGCCATTGTGCTCGAGATGGAATTCATCGCTCTGAACTGGCTCAATTCAACGCGCCTTTTACCGACCCGATCGATTCAGAAACGGGTCAGGGCCGGGTGCATCCAGATTATGTTTATGGTGCGCAGGCAATTGAAGTCGCAGTTGACACGGATACCGGTGAGGTTACCGTATTGAAGAGTGTGGCGGCGCATGATATTGGTCAATGTATTAACCGCGCCGCAGTCGAAGGGCAGATCGAAGGTGGCACCGCCATGGGTATTGGCTATGCGCTCAGCGAAGAGCTGATATATAAAAATGGACAGTTGATGACCCCGTCTTTCAGCGAGTATCTAATCCCTACTGCCGAAGACACACCGCTTGAGCACACATCCATTATTCTCGAGTCGCGCAGTGGCCTGGGTCCATTTGGCGCCAAGGGGATTGGGGAACCAGCATTGACACCTGTAGCCCCAGCCGTTGCAAATGCAGTGGCCGACGCGATTGGTGTGCGCGTACTGGATTTTCCTGTTACCCCCGAGAAAATTTTAAAGGTATTAACCGATGCCAGATTCCAACGCTTAACCCCAGCGGGAGAGGAGGGATCGGCGGGTTGATCAAAGATACGGTTTACATACTTCGTAGACATCAGATAGTATTGGAGGATATGCTACCAGCAATGGCGCCATGTTATTGCCGATAAGGCAGTAACATAAGGTGATAACGTGATCATCAAAAATAATAATATTGGCCAAATTGATGATTACCTGTAATGGGGGAAAAATGACGACTGCAATTGATATTCGTGGTGTTACCAAGACTTACAATCCAGGCTCGAACCGGCCGGTTAAAGCGCTCGATAACGTTTCTCTGGCCATCAACGATAACGAATTTTTCACGCTGCTGGGGCCCTCCGGCTGTGGCAAAACTACCTTGTTACGCCTGATCGCTGGCTTTGAGCAGGTTTCCGGTGGTGAAATCATGTTATTCGACGACGAGATCGAAAATCTTGAACCAAATCAGCGTCCAGTGAATACGGTATTTCAACACTATGCCCTGTTTCCCCATATGACTGTAGCTGCCAATGTCGCTTTCGGTCTCGAGCGTCTGAAGAAACCGAGGTCTGAAATCGAAGCGACAGTAGAGCGGGTTTTGACGCTGGTTAAGATGAAGCATCTGGGTGATCGGCGGCCGAATCAGTTGTCTGGTGGTCAGCAGCAGCGTGTTGCCCTGGCCCGAGCGCTCGCGCCAAGCCCGAAGGTGTTGTTGCTCGATGAGCCGCTCTCGGCGCTCGACCTGAAACTACGTCAGGCGATGCGTGAAGAGCTTAAGCAGCTCCAGAAAGAAACCGGTATTACCTTCGTCTTTGTCACCCACGACCAGGAGGAGGCTCTTGCGATGAGCGACCGCATTGCGGTCATGTCCGATGGCGAGGTCCAGCAAATTGGTGGGCCCACGGACATCTACGAGCATCCAGTTAACCGTTTCGTCGCTGACTTCATCGGTGATACCAATTTTCTGGATTGTGAGATCGTAAGCATCAGGGACGATCTGGTGACTTGCAGGATCGGCAGGGAAAATCTGTTTGAGGTCGAAAACACTGGTGGCCATACGGTTGGCGATCAGGTGACACTGTTCCTACGGCCCGAAAAAATCAGCCTGTCCGCACTGGACACGAAAAACGGCCCGGACACACGACCCGGGAAAGTCGCGAACATAGTCTATCTGGGCAACCAGACGGCTTATACCGTGGACATGGGAGACGGTATTGAATTAGTCGCACAAGCGCGCCCGCGTGAAGACGGCAAACTACCCTTCGCTTTTGGCGAACAAGTAGCGGTAGGATTCTCGACGCGCGCCCTGAGGATGCTGGCGCAATGAACGCATGGTTGCCAAAAAGCGTCGCCGGAAGGCGCTGGCTTGGCCTTGCACCCAGTTATTTCGTTATCGGTATTTTTATGCTCGCACCCATGGTTATCATGGCTGTGTTTTCATTTCTGGAGCCTAATCCCTATGGCGGAGTCAAGCCGGAAGGATCGATGGCCGCCTACGTAAAGCTCTTTTTTGAATACGACCTGGAAGACAAGCTGGTTTTCAATCCTGGTTATATCAACATTATTTTCCGCTCATTCCAGCTGTCGCTCGGTGCTACTTTGGCATGCCTGGCTTTTGGTTTCCCGGTTGCCTACTACATTACTCTGCAGCCGGAGAACAAGCGCAACTTTTATATTTTCCTGATCACCATCCCGTTCTGGACTAATCTGTTGATTCGTACCTTTGCCTGGATCATCATCCTTGGTCGCGGTGGCGTAATCGAGACCCCGCTTCTGGCAGCTGGTATTATCGAAGATTCGTTGCGTATGATGTATACCGACGGTGCTATCGCCATCGGATTGACCTACAGTTATCTGCCGCTGATGGTACTGCCCATTTATGCCAGCCTGGAAAAACTCGACTTCAGGCTACTGGAAGCCGCCAGCGACCTCTACGCCAGCCGTCTCGAAGTCATGACCAGGGTGGTCATCCCGTTATGCAAACCCGGCATCATTGCCGGTAGCATACTGGTTTTCATTCCCTGTCTCGGGGCGTTCATCGCACCCAACCTGCTCGGCGGGGGCAAGAAATTGATGCTCGGCAGTCTGGTGCAATTCCAGTTCGCATCGGCACGTAACTGGCCCTTTGGCGCAGCCCTGTCGATGTTGCTATTAGCCGTTGTGGTCGTCGTCCTGATTTTTTACGCCAGGGCTGCCAAAAAACAAGCAGCAATAGCAGGGGGGAGCTGATCATGAGCGATCAAGAACATGCACTGTCTGCCCCTAACAAAGGCAAGAAAGTATTACCGGTGGGTCACTATCGTGGACTCGGAGCCTGGACAGTATTTTTCTTTGTCTTTTTGTATCTCCCCATCGTCGTACTGGTATTTTACTCATTCAATGCCAATCGCACCGTGATGAGCTGGGGCGGGTTTGGCATTGAATGGTATCTGAAAGCCTTTGAAAATGACGGTATCCAGAAAGCAGTCTGGAACACCCTGATAGTGGCAACAGTGTCGACGATTTTTTCCACGGCTATTGCCACTATCGGCGCTCTGGTACTGGCCAGGGGTGGTAACTTCCGCGGCAAGACAATCTCGCTCGGATTGATTACGCTACCACTGATGGTGCCGGAAATCGTAACTGCCGTAGCAGTGTTGATTTTCTTTTCTGCGATTGGCATGAACTGGGGTCTGGGCAATGTCATTATTGCTCATATCACCTTCTGTATTCCATTTGCCTTCATGCCAATTCGTGCTCGGCTGGAAGGCATGGACACGTCGTACGAACAGGCCGCGCGTGACCTGTATGCATCAGAGTGGGAAACCTTCCGTTTTGTCACCGCGCCATTACTCATGCCCGGCATCGTCGCCGGCGCCATGCTGGCGTTCGTCATATCCATGGATGATTTCATTATCACGCTGATGGTGGGCGGGGCCGGCTCGACCACCCTGCCCGTATATATCTATTCGATGATCCGCCGCGGCCTGACGCCGGAGATCAATGCAGTCTGCACGGTGTTATTGTTTGTCTCGGTCGCCATTGTTACGGCATACTGGGTCGTTTCGAAAAAGTCACAGACCGATACTGTGCACTGATATTTTAGTTTATTTGTTAAATTTGTAGTCAAAATAACCATACCTACTGGAGGTAACCCACGTGAAACATCTATTAACTGCTGTTACAACAGCCGCCATGCTACTGACCACAGGGCTGGCAAACGCCTCGGGTGAACTGTTCATCTATAACTGGACGGAATACACGCCACCCGCGCTGATCGATAAGTTCGCAAAAGAAACCGGCATCAAGATATCGGTAGATACTTATGATTCGAACGAAACCCTGCTGGCCAAACTCCAGTCAGGCGCCACCGGTTACGACCTCGTTGTACCCAGCCAGAACTTCGTGCCTATTTTGATCAATGAAGGTCTAATTCAGAAGATTGCTGTACATAAGCTGCCTAATTTCAAAAACATGAAAGAAAAGTGGAAGTACCCGGAATGGGATCCACAGCAGGAGTATTCGGGACCCTGGCAGTGGGGCACAACTTCGTTCTCGTACAACAGCGAGCTCTACTCCGGTAAGGGTGCATCATTGAAAGAATTCTTTGAGCCGTCCGGCGAACTGCATGGGCGTCTGAGTGTTTTCCAGACCCCAGATGAAGTTATCAGCCTGGCCAACATCTATCTCGGTCTGCCGTTCTGCTCCGAAGATGCCAAGCAAATGAAACAAATCCAGGACATGTTGATTAAGCAGAAGGAATCCGTTGTAGCATACAACTCTGAAACCATGAGTGATCTGATGTCGAGTGGTGAAGCAATGATGACCAACCACTGGAATGGTTTTTCCCGACTCGGTCGGACAAACGGTGCGCCTATCGTTTATGCCTACCCAAAGGAAGGCGTTGTCGGTTGGTATGACAGCATGGTGGTACCAACAGGCGCGAATAACGTTGAGAATGCCAGGAAGTTCATAAACTTCATCATGGATCCAGTTAATATGGCAATGCTGACCGAAGAAGCGGGCTACGGTGATGCCATCAAAGGAACCGATGCCTACTATTCTGAGGACCTGAAAAATTCACCCGAAGTTAATCCGCCATCTGATCTGAAAGTATTTTTTGCTCCAACTTGTTCACCCAAAGCACAGTCTTTGATCGACAAGGTCTGGACCAAGGTCATGCAGTAAACCGGTTTAATCGTGATCCGTCATGGGACGGGTCACGATTCCCGGTTCTTTAAATCGTGTTGAAGGCTGAGATAGCTGAGGCGGGGGCAAACATGGTCCTGCCTATCGATTTAAGCCAGATTAGTTACCAGCAGCCATGGTCATGAATGCCAGCGACCTCTGCTACCTGTCGGCCGAAGAAGCGATAAAACAATTTAGTAGTGGTGACTTGTCTCCGGTCGATTTGATGCAGGCATCAATTGATCGTAGCGAAGCGGTTGAAAGTCATATCAATGCTTTTACCGATACCTATTTCGAAAAAGCCCTGGATCAAGCTAGACAGGCTGAGCATCGCTACCTTAAAGGAAGTCAACGCCCGCTCGAAGGTATTCCGCTTGCGGTCAAGGATGAATTCAGGCTAACCGGAACCCGGCGTAGTTCATCTTCATTGGTGTACCAGAATCGCATCGACACTGAAACCGATGTCCTCATTCAGCGCCTGCTTGATGCAGGGGCAATAGTTCACGCCAAAACAACGACCCCCGAATTTTGTTTGCTTGGCTCCTGCCATTCTCGGCTCTGGGGTATTACCCATAATCCCTGGAACCTGGATATCACTCCCGGCGGCTCATCGGGCGGATCGGGTGCGGCACTTGCCGCAGGCACCACGACCATCGCCACGGGAACCGACATCGGTGGCTCGATTCGCATTCCGGCCGCGCTATGCGGTGTGGTTGGCTACAAACCACCTTACGGGCGCAACCCGGAAATTTCACCATTCAATCTCGATTTTTACAGCCATTCAGGTCCGATGGCACGTAGCGTTGTTGATGTAGGGTTAATGCAGAATATTATCTCAGGGGTGCACAACAGGGACATTGCATCGTTGCGTGAACGGGTAATAATTGACACCAATTGTGCCACCGACCTTACAAATCACAAAATTGCTTATTCGATGGATCTGGGATTCATGGAAGTTGATTCCAGGGTGCGCGAAAACACGCTTGCAGCGCTGGATGTTTTCAGGTCTGTCGGTGCCACTGTCGAAGAGGTGGAGCTCGGCTGGGATGAATCGATTATTGATGCGGCACATCATTACTGGGCGCATGGCTGGGCCGCAAGCATGCTGGGCCTGCTCAAAGCCGAGCGTGAAAATCTTTGTGACTATACCATCTGGTTCCTCGAAAATGCACTCGATTCGAGCCCCCGGAATTATATCGAATCACTCAAAACCACGGTCAAAATGTATGATAGGTTCGGCCCACTTTTGGATGAATATGATACTTTCGTTTGCCCAACGTTGATGACCAGCGGAGTTCCTGCCGATGCAGCCTGGCCGCATCACGAAATCGAAATCAATGGCGCCGTTCGCAAGGTCATTGAAGAGGACTGGTCGGCAACTTTTCCATTTAACATGTTAAGCCGTTGCCCGGTTATTTCGGTTCCGAGTGGACTCGCAGACAATGGTGTGCCCACCGGTATCCAGATTGTTGCACGAAGCTACGACGATCAAACAGCGTTTAATGCTGCGCTGGCTTATCAGCAGAAATTTGATTTTGCACCCTTTGTGTTGGACAGCCGAATCAAGCCAGGAGTCACATAAAATTATGAGTAGAGACCCACGATACGACGTATTGTTCGAGCCGGTAAAGATCGGTCCCGTTACCGCAAAGAATCGTTTTTATCAGGTACCACACTGTAACGGTGGAGGCTATCGCGACCCTTCTGCGGTGGCGACAATGCGTCGGGTAAAAGCTGAAGGTGGCTGGGGTGTTGTATTTACCGAGCAGGTCGAAATGCACCATAGTTCGGAAATTGCCCCGTATATCGAACTGCACCTGTGGGACGACGACGATCTGCCAATGCTTGCAAAAATGGCCGACGCGATCCATGAATTCGATACCCTGGCTGGCATCCAGCTTGCCTATTCCGGTGTCAACGGCGCCAATATGTATACCAGGGAAATTCCTCTGGCGCCAACTGCGATGCCGATCCGCACCTTTACCTGCGATCCGGTGAGCGCAAAAGCAATGACCAGACGGGACATTCGTGATCTACGCCGTTGGCATCGCAATGCCTTCAAACGGGCTAAAACAGTCGGGTTTGATCTGGTTTGTCTTTATGGCGCGCATGGTTTTGGCATCATTCAGCATTTTCTCTCACGAGCAACCAATCACCGTACCG
>JAAENK010000078.1 GCA_024224415.1 Gammaproteobacteria bacterium
AATTTCGCAAATATTGTTTGCTGAATGGCTTCGATGACATCGGCCTGACGATGCAGCATGCTGAACAAATTAAATCCTTTGAACAACAATATTACGCCGACCATCCCTGGTTGGGAAAAGAGTAAAACATGAGTATGAAAAAAATTGCCATTTTGTCGGGTGACGGCATCGGTCCTGAAATTGTCGCCGAGGCGATTAAGTTATTGGACTGTTTAAAGCATAATTTCGGCTTTGATGTCGAACTGGAAAGCGCGGCGATTGGTGGTGCTGGCTACGATCAGGACGGTGACCCATTGCCCGAGTCAACGCTGACAATTTGCCAGCAGGCTGACGCGGTATTACTCGGAGCAGTCGGTGGTCCGGCGTACGAGGGGCTCGAACGTGAGCTACGCCCGGAGCGCGGGTTGCTGCGTATCCGCGCCGAACTCGAATTATTCTCCAACTTGCGTCCCGCGATGTTGTATCCACAATTGGCGAGTGCTTCTAGCTTGAAAGATGAGATTGTATCCGGTCTCGATATCATGATCGTGCGCGAACTTACCGGTGGCATTTATTTCGGTCAGCCGCGTGGTATACGCGAGTTGGATAACGGTGAAAAGCAGGGTTTTAATACGCTGGTATACGCCGAGTACGAAATCGAACGCATCGGGCGTTCGGCCTTCGATATCGCCATGTTGCGCAATAAAAAGCTGTGTTCGGTGGACAAAGCCAACGTGCTCGAAGTGTCCGAACTCTGGCGTGAAGTGATGAACCGGTTATCCACCGATTATCCCGAAGTCGAACTATCGCATATGTATGTCGATAACGCTTCCATGCAATTGGTACGCGCACCCAAGCAATTCGATGTAATGGTTACCACTAATATGTTTGGTGACATTCTTTCCGACACAGCGGCGATGCTGACTGGTTCCATCGGCATGCTGCCTTCGGCTTCACTCGATAGTAACGGCAAGGGTATGTACGAACCGATCCATGGCTCGGCACCGGATATCGCCGGTAAAAGTATCGCCAATCCGTTGGCGACCCTGTTGTCGGTTGCGATGATGTTGCGTTATAGCCTCGGTGAAGCCGAGCTGGCCAATCTGATCGATGTTGCGGTGGGTAATGTCTTAAACCAGGGCTTTCGCACCGCCGATATCGCCGATGGTGCAAATAGCGTGAGTACCGCTGAGATGGGTGATGCCGTGGTCGCGGCGATGCGGGTGCAAAGTAATTAAATTTTTTTTGAGATTAACAAGGCTATGAAAAGAGTAGGTTTTATTGGGTGGCGTGGCATGGTTGGATCAGTATTGATGCAACGCATGCGTGAAGAAAATGATTTCTCCAATATTGATGAAGCTGTGTTTTACACCACATCCCAGGTTGGCGATCCAGGACCAGATATTGGTAAACCGATTGCGCCGTTACAGGACGCCACCGATATCGAAAGCCTGAAGTTGCTCGACGCCATCGTAACCTGCCAGGGTGGTGGTTACACCAAACAGGTTTATGCCGACTTGCGTGGCAGTGGTTGGCAAGGCTACTGGATTGATGCGGCTTCGACGCTGCGTATGGAAGACCAGGCGGTGATAATTCTCGATCCGGTAAATCGTGCGGTGATCGACCAGGCCCTGATTGACGGTAAAAAAGATTTCATCGGCGGCAACTGTACCGTGAGTCTCATGATGTTGGGCATGGGTGGTTTATTCGAACACGACATGATCGACTGGATTAGCGCCATGACTTACCAGGCCGCTTCTGGGGGTGGTGCAAAGCATATGCGAGAGTTGATCGCGCAAATGGGCAGTATTCATAAGAGCGTGGAGAGCCTGCTGACTGACCCAGCTTCGGCAATACTCGAAATTGATCGACGGGTAACCGAGCATTTGCGTTCAGCTGACTGCCCCAGCGAACAATTTGGTGTGCCGCTTGCCGGAAGTCTGATTCCATGGATCGATTCGCAGTTGGATAATGGTCAGAGTCGGGAAGAATGGAAGGGCGGCGTGGAAGCCAATAAAATCCTCGGACGTAGCGATGATATGATTCCAATAGATGGCATTTGTGTACGTGTCGGCGCGATGCGTTCGCATTCGCAGGCACTCACCGTGAAACTCAAAAAGGATTTGCCATTGGATGAAATTCATCAAATGCTGGCGGAATCAAACCAATGGGCTGAAGTAATATCAAATGATAAACAGGAATCTATGCAGCGATTGTCACCAGCTGCAGTTACTGGTTCGCTTGATATTCCGATTGGCCGCTTGCGTAAAATGAATATGGGTAATGAATATCTCTCGGCGTTCACCGTCGGCGATCAACTACTCTGGGGTGCGGCCGAACCTTTGCGTCGCATGTTGAATATATTGTTAGAGCAATAAATATGACACAGCACCGAGTTGCCCTCACGCACGTAGGCAGTATAGCTAGCGAGGCTATACTCGAAAAATTACCTGAATCCGGCGTTGCGCCGGATTCAGTAGTTTTACTTGGCGATGAAACCAGCGTGGGCAGCAAGCTGGCTTACGCCGATACTTATCTTACTGTTCAGGATCAGCATGGCTATGATTTTAGTGATTGTGCGCTGGTGTTGATGCCCGAATACGATGCGACTATCGAACAAAAACTCTCGACCCTCGACGCCATGCTGCTAAGTCATACTATAGATAAGCAGGAGCCGGCTGTATTTGCCGGTAGTCGTGACGCGGAGCTCAGTGTCTCTTACACGCAAACAAGTTTGCGTGCTGCCGATCCCCAGTTGAGCTGTCTCCTCGGTGTTTTACCCGCATTGCACCAGGCTTTTGAAATAGTTGGGATTAATCTGGTATTTTTACAGTCTGCCGAATCCAGCGGTAAGCCAGCAATTGATGAGCTGGCAAGCCAAACCATTGCCTTGCTCAATGCCCGCGAAGCTATAACTGATGTGTATCCGCTGCAGATCGCGTTCAATATGCTACCGACCGGGCCAATCTCAAATTTGGATACCGATTTACTCCAAATTCTTGGAAATTGTGAAATTAATTGCATTCATCAGGTGGTTCATGTCCCGGTTTTCCACGGAATGTTGGCATCGGTGCAATTGGAATTCGCTGGCGAAGTGAGTTTGACAGGCTGCCGGACACGATTAAACGAAATCGTCGGGGTGCATTTAAGTGAAGTTGACGCCAGCCCGATTTCTGATTGTAATCAATCATTTAGCTGTGCTATAAATCGTCTTGCACAGGTACAAAATCGAGCGAAATGCATCCAATTCTGGATGATTGCTGACCCGATGCGATATGGCCTGGCAAATAATTACGTGAATCTAACGGATATTTTGCTAAAATCTTTTTTATAATCTATAGTTACAGGTACTTGTGAAAGTGCTTTCTTTAAAGTAAATTCTCTAATTGTCATTATAGGTGCATGGAATTACAGCACTTTATGTATAAAAAATACTAGGGAGTTTAGGAGACCTAACGTGCGTAATCTGGGATTAATCATATCTTTCTGGTTGGCGGCTATCAGCCTCACAACAAATGCACTTGCCCTTGGTTTAGGCGAGATCGAAGTCAATTCCTTTTTAAATCAGCCGCTTAAGGCTGAGATAGAGGTGATATCGGCTCGCCCGGGTGAGATCGATGACCTGCTTGTCGGGCTTGCCTCGCGGGATGCTTTTACCCGAGCCGGGCTATCTCGCCCAAATAACCTGTCTGAACTGCGTTTCGCCGTTAAAAAGAGTGAAGAAGGTGACAGTGCAGTCATTTTGTTGACCACCAAGGGCGCAATAAAAGAGCCATTTCTGAATTTTCTAGTCGAAGCTGACTGGTCCAAAGGTCGCCTGTTAAGAGAATTTACGGTATTACTCGATCCTCCATTTTATGCAGATAGCCCCGCACCAGCTCCACAGCCGGAGCCAGAACCTGTCGTCGAATCTACCGAAGCTACTGTACAAACACCGCAGCCAATAGTCGAATCTACCGATGCGGATGCCGTATCTGACACTGAAACCATTAATATCTCTGAGCCCATTGCGCTAAGTGAATCCGAATCTACTCCTGTGGACCAGTCCGGTCAGGACGCATCCGATGTCGCTGAAGTGCTGGAAATGGTTGAGTCTGCCGAGACTGATGCCGGAGCTGAGACCGATGATGTCATGATTGCCAGCGGAGATACACTTTGGAGTATCGCTTCTAATTTGCAGGGTTCAGGTCACAGTATGAGCCAGATCATGCTCGCCATTCAGCGCGCTAATCCCGACGCGTTTGGTGATAACAATATTAACAACATGAAGGTTGGCTCGGTGTTGCGCATCCCCGATGCCAGCGAAATGGGTGAAATAGATCAACAACAGGCCTATGCACAGGTTCTGGAGCAAAACGGTCTTTGGGATGACTATGTCGCACAGGTAACCGGCGTACCCGCGGTATCCACCGAAACAGCCGAAGCTGATACCGAGACTGAAGCCCAGGCCCAGGAAACAGAATCATCCGGTGAGCTCAACTTGCTTACCCCGGGTGATGGTGAGTCAGATGCAGCTGGCTTGCAAAGTGAAGGTGAAGACGCCAACGAATTGAGAGTTAAACTCGCGCTTGCCGAAGAAGAACTGGATGCCTCGCGTATTGATAATCAGGAACAGGAATCGCGTATTGCCGAACTCGAAGCACGGTTGAGCAAATTCGAAGAACTACAGAAAATGGTTGAGATCGAGGACGATAGTCTGGCTCAATTGCAATCTGATCAGGCGCAGGCTTCTGATCAAAGCGAAGAACAGATTGCTGCCAACGAAACTATTAGTGAACAACAGCAGCTAGACGATCAGGATGAGCTGCTGGAGGAGGTTCTCGGCGATGATAGCGCCGCAGAGATAACGACTGGCGATAACTCTACAGACGCCACTGAAAGCGATAGTGACACCATGGTGGAAGATACTGCCGCAGAATCCATCACAGATTCAGATGTGATAGTTGAGGAGCAGAGCTCCACTCCACCGGTACCCGTGATTGTTACCGAAACAGAGTCCGAGCCTTCAATATTGGACGGCATTGTTCCAGATGATATTCTCGATATGTTGCCCGGTATGGGCGATGCCATGCCTTCGGGAGATAGTCTGGCGTTCGATCCCGTTATGTTAGGTGGCCTGGGTGGCATAATTTTATTACTCATCGGACTGGTTGTTTACAGACGTAAAAAGTCAGCAGACACTGGCGATGGCGAAATCCTGATTAATGATCCTATCTTTGCTAGTGACGAAGATGAAGAAGACGATTTGACGCCGATTCATCTGGCTGAAGGCGCATTCGAGGGTCTGGACGATGATTCTGAAATTAGCATGCCGGATGCAAGCCTGCTTGCAGAAGCAATGGCAGATGGCGAGGAAGACGAACAAGAGCAAGAGGAAGATGATTTTGCCAAGACCGCTATTGTCTCTAAAGATGATATGCCAGAGCCGGAGATGCCAACTGCGGTTAGTACCACTGACGAGCAGGATGACATACTCAACGAAGCTGATGTTTATCTCGCCTACAATCTCTACGACAATGCCGAGGAATTATTGACGCAGAGTCTGGAAGTTAATCCCGATCGCGCCGACTATCGTTCGAAATTACTTGATACCCACTTTGCGACAAAAAATGCCGATGCCTTTATTCGTGAAGCTGAAACGCTTAAATCGATGGGTGACGCGGCGAACCGCTACTGGGATAGAGTTTTGGTCATGGGTTATGAACTGGTACCCGATAATGCGCTGTTTGCCGGCGCTAAAGACAGTAACTTAAGCGCCGCCGACCTCGAGATTTCAAAACCGGCTGAGGCGGATTTTGATCTAGGTGCCAGTGAAGACGACACCAACTTCTCTACTACCGATTTCGATCTGGGTGAAGAAGATACCAATACCTTCGAAGCCACTGATATTGCAAAGACTGATCTCGGTTCTGACGAAGCACAGGAGCCGCAGGAATTATTCGATATCGATGACAACGATGATATTAATATCAATGCTGAAACTGATGACATACCTGATGATATCGCCGATATAGATTTTTCGTTAGATGAAGCTGATGACTCGGTGGAAGAAATGGAAGTCGATGCTGATTTGGTGGATTTCGATTTACCAGATGATCTCGACCTCGGTAGTGATGATGAGGACGATTCTGTTCTCGACTTTGGTGTCGATGATGATCTCGAATCGACTTCCGCTATGGAAGCCAGTACAGCGGTAGTCGATACAGCCGCCTTTGCAGCAGAGCTCGAAGAATCTGCTGGTGATGATGGCACGCCCAATATCGAGGCTACCGCCGTTATGGATTTAGATGGTACGCTGGAAAGTGACATTGATTTCGGTATGGAAGACACCGCAATGATTAGTCAAATCGAAGAGGGTACCGGTGAAATCGAATTCGACCTCGGTGATCTCGATGATGACGATCCCCTGGAGATAGATCTGGGAGTGGATGCTGAAACACCAAAAACCGGGACTTTCGCA
>JAAENK010000079.1 GCA_024224415.1 Gammaproteobacteria bacterium
GGAGCAACCATTGAGCGATTTACGCACCGACCTTGCCCGCCTCGGTTTTGCGCGCAGCGAAGATGTCGTCGAACCCGAAGACCATGCTGCAGCATTATGCGAGGTGGTTTCTGTCATGATTGGGGATGCCGTCGATCTGGCGGTACAAAATCAGTTTTTCCAGAGTCATATGGCAAGCTGGCTGGAGCGTTTTTTTGAAGACTTAAATGCGGCCAATACTGCGGTATTTTATCAAGCCGTAGCGCGTTTTGGCGCTGCTTTTATGGCGTTGGAAAAACAGTATTTTTCAATGCAAAGCTGAATGCTGGCAGCATTCAAATCAACCTTGTTGAGGGGAGGAATATCTAGTGAAAAAAACAGGCAAAAAGTTGGATAAAAATAGACGTGATTTCATCAAAAAGTCCACCCTGGTTGGCGCCGGTGTTGCTGCAAGTACATTTGCCACAGGTGAGGCAGTCGCTGCGGTTAGTAACGACGATGATCAGGTTCAGGGAAACAAAGGTTACCAGCTAACCGACCATGTTCTCGAATACTACAAATCGGCCGCCAGTTAAATGCGAGGAGATTGATGATGAGTAAATTAAGCAGAAAATCGAGTTGCGTCGAGTCAGTCGATTCACCGAAGACTACGAAAAAATCCACAGGCGAGGCCATTAGTCGTCGAGCCTTTTTAAAGAACTCCAGCCTCATGGCCGGCGGCGCGGCATTGACCTCCACAGTTGCGCCAGTAATGATGAAGAAAGCCCAGGCCGATTCAAAATCAGGCGTGAATGTTGAGCAGATAAAAACTATCTGTACGCATTGTTCGGTGGGTTGCGGCATCATCGCCGAAGTCCATAATGGCGTCTGGGTAGGTCAGGAACCTGCCTTCGATCATCCTTTTAATCGGGGTTCGCACTGCGCCAAAGGTGCTGCGATTCGTGAGCACGGCCATGGCGAGCGGCGTCTTAAATATCCTACCAAACTGGTGGATGGCAAATGGAAGAAAGTGTCCTGGGACGAAGCCATCGAAGAAATCGGTGACAAGTTGCTCGATATACGCGCCAGTTCAGGCCCCGATTCGGTTTACTGGCTGGGTTCGGCCAAACACAGTAACGAGCAGGCTTACCTGTTCCGCAAAATGGCGGGGATGTGGGGTACGAATAATGTCGATCATCAGGCGCGCATCTGTCATTCCACTACCGTAGCGGGTGTCGCCAACACCTGGGGTTATGGTGCGATGACCAATTCGTTTAACGATATCCAGAATGCGCAATCGATTTTACTGATTGGTTCCAATCCAGCGGAAGCGCACCCGGTGGCTTTGCAGCATATTTTTAAAGCCAAGGAAGAAAACAATGCGCCGATAGTTGTCATTGACCCGCGATTTACACGAACCGCAGCTCACGCCGATCATCATTTAAAAATTCGCCCGGGTACCGACGTGCCGATTATCTGGGGCATGCTCTGGCATATTTTTGAAAATGGTTGGGAAGACCGGGAGTTTATTCGTCAACGGGTATACGGCATCGACGAAGTCATGAAAGAAGTCAAAAATTGGGCACCCGATGAAGTCGAGCGCGTCACTGGGGTACCTGGGTACCAGGTGCTTGCCGCCGCCAAGGCCATGGCCGATAACCGTCCCGGCACCTTTATATGGTGTATGGGTGGTACCCAGCACACCGTGGGTAACAATAATACGCGGGCTTACTGCACCTTCCAGCTTGCGCTGGGCAATATGGGGGTTTCCGGTGGCGGTGCGAATATATTCCGTGGTCACGACAATGTTCAGGGTGCGACTGACCTGGGTGTATTGTCGAATACCCTGCCCGGTTATTATGGGCTCAAGGTAGGCTCCTGGAAGCATTGGGCGCGGGTCTGGGATCTGGATTACGAATGGGTCAAGGGTCAGTTCGATGGCGGTAGTTACGAACAGAGCAAGGGCAAAGATGTACATGTCATGAACACCAAGGGTATTCCGGTTTCGCGCTGGATCGACGGTGTGCTCGAAGACAAGGATAATATGGGGCAAAAAGACAATGTACGGGCAATGTTTATGTGGGGTCATGCACCCAACAGTCAGACGCGTGGTGCGGAACAGAAAAAGGCGATGGAAAAACTCGACCTGCTGGTAGTGGTCGATCCTTACCCAACTGCTTCGGCGGTTATGCACGACCGTACCGATGGCGTGTATTTATTACCGGCGGCAACGCAACTGGAGACCTATGGTTCGGTGACAGCTTCGAACCGTTCCTTCCAGTGGCGTTCGAAGGTGATGGAACCCTTATTTGAGTCATTACCCGACCATACCATCATGTACAAGCTGGCTAAGAAACTCGGTATTTCAGATCAATTGTTCAAACATATCGAGGTGAATGGCGACGAGCCGCTGGTGGAAGATGTGCTGCGTGAAATCAACCGCGGCATGTGGACCATCGGCTATACCGGTCAAAGCCCGGAACGTCTGAAAAAACATCAGGAAAACTGGGGTACTTTCGATTACACCACCTTGAAAGCCGAGGGTGGACCTGCCGATGGCGACTACTTTGGGCTACCCTGGCCATCCTGGGGGACTCCGGAAATGAATCACCCCGGTACACCGAATCTGTACGATACTTCGAAGTCGGTCGGTGAAGGTGGATTAACCTTCCGCGCCCGTTTCGGTGTCGAGCGTAATGGCGTCAACCTACTCGCCGAAGGTTCCTACGGTAAGGATTCGGAAATCAAGGATGGTTATCCCGAGTTCAGCGACAAAATGCTGAAGAAGCTGGGCTGGTGGGACGATTTGACAGCGGAAGAGAAAGGCGCGGCAGAAGGCAGAAACTGGAAAACAGACTTATCGGGCGGCATTCAACGCGTCGCGATCAAGCACGGTTGTTCGCCGTTTGGTAACGCCAAGGCGCGAGCGATGGTGTGGACATTTCCAGATCCGGTACCGATCCATAGAGAACCGCTTTACACTTCAAGGCGTGACCTGGTGGATAAATATCCCACTTACGAGGACAGGAAGATGTTCTGGCGCTTACCGACGCGTTACCAGTCGATTCAGGCGACAGACTACTCCAAAGACTATCCCATCATCCTGACGACGGGACGTCTGGTGGAATACGAGGGTGGTGGTGAAGAAACCCGTTCTAATGCCTGGCTTGCCGAGTTACAGCAGGACATGTTTGTCGAAATGCATCCGCGAGATGCTAATAACACCGGTGTTAAAGACGGAGATGATGTCTGGGTGGAGAGCGCTGAAGCCTCTAAAGTCAAGGTTAAAGTTCTCGTGACCCGACGGGTTGACTCGGGTGTCGCTTTCATGCCATTCCATTTCGCGGGACACTTCCAGGGCAAGGACTTGAGGTCGAAGTATCCGGAGGGCGCTGATCCACATGTACTGGGCGAAGCGGCCAACACCGTGATGACTTACGGTTACGACTCAGTGACACAAATGCAAGAATCGAAATGCAGCCTGTGCCGCATAACCAAAGCATAAACAGCGAGGAAATATAAAATGGCTAGAATGAAATTTTATTGTGATGCAGAACGCTGTATTGAATGTAACGGCTGCGTGACTGCCTGCAAAAACGAGAACGACATTCCCTGGGGCGTCAACCGTCGCCGCGTGGTGACGATCAGAGACGGTGAAAAGGGTGAACGCTCATTATCGGTAGCCTGTATGCACTGCTCCGATGCGCCATGCGCTGCGGTCTGCCCGGTTGATTGTTTTTATACCACGGCGGACGGCGTGGTGTTGCACGACAAGGACATCTGCATCGGTTGCGGTTATTGCTTTTACGCCTGTCCGTTCGGCGCCCCGCAATTTCCAGAAAATGCGGCCTTTTCGTCGCGCGGCAAAATGGATAAATGCACCTTCTGTGCGGGTGGGCCAGAGCAGGATCATAGTTCGGATGAATTCAAGAAATATGGTCGCAATCGACTCGCCGAAGGTAAGTTACCACTCTGCGCGGAAATGTGTTCGACCAAGGCTTTGTTGGCGGGTGACGCCAACGTGCTTTCGGATATTTATCGAAAGCGCGTTATCAATCGTGGTGCCAGTGTACTCGACTGGGGCGTGAATTATGACAGCGCCAAACTTTGATCCTGACAGGCCCGGCCTTGAAATTTCTATCAATATTCGCGTTGTTACTTTTTGTTGCTACACCACTGGCGGGCTTTGCTGCCGAAGATGACAAAGTCCACCAGGGCATCTTCGTCGAAAACCCGGGAACAGATTTATGGCGTGATGTACGTCAACGCAACTTTGCCATGGAAGGCAGCAGTCAGGTCAAAAGTGTTGATAGTAATATCCTGATAAACCCACAAGGTGATGAGTGGGCCAGATTTCGGGTCGGAGTGTTGGTCAGGTTTGCGTCGATTACACTTGTGATTATCACCGGTCTACTGTTGCTGCATTACGTCACGGGTGGAAGAATGAAAATCGAAGGCGGCCGTTCCGGGCGCGTGCTACTCCGCTTTAGTGACTTCGAAAGAGTCGCACACTGGACGTTGGCAATCATTTTTCTGTTCCTCGCAATTACCGGGCTTATGCTGCTATTCGGCAGGCCTGTGCTGATACCATTGTTCGGGCACGAGCTGTTCTCCCTGCTGGCTTCCGCAAGTAAAGAAGGCCACAATTTAATCGGCCCGATTTTCCTGGTTTCTCTGGTTCTTGTGCTAGTACGCTTTGTAACAAGGAATATTTACGCCAGCGGTGATCTGAACTGGTTATTAAAAGGTGGTGGTTTATTCGGCAGGTCGCATGTCTCCAGTGGGTTTTTTAATTTAGGTGAAAAAGCCTGGTACTGGATTCTGATTTTGGCTGGTCTGGTCATTTCCGTGAGCGGGGTTATTCTGGTGATGCCCAATTTTGGCCAGGGCAGGGAGATTATGGAGATGTCCCACAAGGTACATTCGATTGCCGCCATTGTTCTCATCGCCGTATCCATGGGGCATATATACCTTGCTACGGCAGGCACCGAGGGCACCCTGGAAGGCATGAAAACAGGTTATGTCGATCTCAAATGGGCCGAAACGCATCACGATCAATGGGCGCAGGAATGCCAGGATAAAAATTTGACTATCTCCTCCGAGGAATTCGCCAGGCTGCAGGGGAAGGCTGTAGATAAGTCATCGACAGTAGCAAAAGAGCAGGGTTGACTAGCTGATGGGATCAATAATCGACGGATCACTGTGGTATTTTTCACTCACCGTATTTGTCATCGGTGTTGTCTGGAACCTGGTTAGAATCGTGTTTGGAAAGCGCAAAGCTGACTTTTCAATCCCACGCGATTCGGCTGTTGCCGGTGCTTTGAGAACACTCATTTCCCGCTTTATTCCAGACCGACATATGCTGCCACGGATCAGCCTGCAAGTGGTAGCTGGTTATATGTTCCACCTGGGCTTGTTTGTCTTACTGTTTTTCGCCGCTCCGCATGTGCGCTTTCTCGACGAACATATTCTGGGTTTTGGATGGTCACCTGCGCCGCACTGGTTATTTATAGTTTCAGCCCAATTTGCCTTTCTGGGTTTGATCATGCTCTGGTTGCACCGCGTAATCAATGTAGTATCGAGATTAATATCAGACCGGGGTGACCATATTGCCGCCATCCTCACCTTTGTGGTGATGTTGACTGGTTGCCTGGCGTTACTGGAGACGTTTAACGAATTAAGATTATTGCACCGCCTCAGTGTCGAGTTGTGGCTTATATATTTTCCATTTAGTCGTTTAATGCATGCCTTTACCTTTGTGCCGAGTCGAATGTTTACCGGTGCCTGGTTTGGGCGCAGAGGCGTAGGTTCCTGATAAAGGAGGTTGACGATGAGTGAATCACTGGAACGGGGTCTGAATAAATTAAGGTCACAGATAGACCCGCAAGTGAGATCTTTCTTTTCCACTTGCGTACATTGTGGCATCTGTGCCGAGACTTGCCTGTTTTTTACCGAAACCCGCGACCCGCGCTATACACCAATTTACAAAACCGAACCGTTACGCAAGCTGTGGCGGCAGGAATATACCTTCTGGGGGAAACTGGCTGGAAAACTCGGTATCACCGATCCGCTAACCGAGCAGGATCTGGCCGATTGGGAAACGCTAGTTTACGATGGTTGCTCGATGTGCGGTCGCTGTAGCATGGTCTGTCCGTTGGGAATTGATATTTCGAAAATTATTTTTAAAGTTAAGACTGGTTTGGCTACAGCCGGATATTCACCCAAAGACCTGGCCGAGACTACGCAGCGAGCGGTCGATATCGGCAGCCCGATGGGTGTCAAGATTGGCGCTTTGCAGGCCCAGATAAAACATATTGAAGACGATATCAATTTGAAGATTCCCATCGATGTAGAGCAGGCGGATTATATGGCTTTGTTGTCGTCGATGGAGATCATGTATTTCCCTGAATATATTTCCGCACTGGCTCAAATTTTCAATCATGCCGGGGTTAGCTGGACACTCTGTTCAGAGGCATTTGAAGCGACCAACTCCGGTCTGCAAATCGGCAATACCGAAGTGGCGGGAGTTTTGGTTGAGCGTATCGTTGCAGGTGCGGAAAAGCTCAAGGTGAAAAATGTTATCAGCCCGGAATGTGGTCATGCCTATACAGCGATACGCTGGGAAGGCCCGAATTTTATCGGCAGGCCCTATTCGTTCAAGGTTGTGCATATCCTCGAATTGCTTGATGAGTTACAACAATCTGGCCGACTGAAATTGGCGGGTATGGAAACCGAGCGCCTCACCTTTCACGATCCCTGCTCAATCGTGCGCCGTGGTGGTATCGATTCCGAACCACGTAATTTATTACGATCATTCACAGAAAATTTTGTCGAAATGACCGAGCATGGCACGATGAACTGGTGTTGTGGCGGCGGCGGTGGTGTCAACAGTAACGAACGTGCCGAGCCGGTAAAACTCCAGGCATTCAACCGTAAGAAATCACAGCTTGATGAACTAGACGTTGAAACAATCGTGACTTCCTGTTCTAACTGTCGGCTGGTTATTGAAGAAGGTCTCGAAGCCAATGATATGGATATCAACATTGTCGGCCTGACCGAAATGCTGGCTGAGCATCTGGTTGATGGAACAGCGCATTAGCAGGCTCAAGCCTCAACTGCCTCAGCTTCGATCTCTTCCAGTTGTTCCTGAATCATTTTTTCATCGTCGATAATAACAGCTTCACAGTTTAACGTGACTACAAAGCGGCTGCCCTTGCCTGGTGCTGAGCTGACTTCAATATTACCGCCATAACGATGCACCAGGCCGTAGCTGATCGACAGACCCAGGCCGGTGCCTTCGCCCTGGTGCTTGGTGGTATAAAATGGATTGAAGACTTTGCTGACCATGTCCTGATCCATGCCGTGACCATTGTCTTCGATGATAATTTCGACTGCCTTATGCCTGATGTCACGGGTCGTTATGGCGATTACGCCGTTTTGCTCCGGTAGCGCCTGTATTGCATTGCCAAACAGGTTTATCAACACTTGCTGTAATTCCTGCTGGTTGATACTGATCTGCAGGCTTGCATCTAATGCGAGGTCAAATTGATATTTAATGTGGGAGCGGAAGTGATGCACCAGTTTCAGGGTTTCGCGAATCATGCCGTTGATATCGGTTTCGGTCATGTAACCGGCGTAGCTATCGGGTCGAGCGTATTGCAGTAAATTATTAGTGATATCCTTGATGCGATAAATCTGGTCGACTATCAGGTCGACCTCGTCCTGCACCGGTGTGAGCTTATCTCCCATTTCGGTCATGATGAGATCGAGGTTGCCGAGCATCACTGCGGTTGGATTATTGATTTCATGCGCCACCCCGGCTGTGAGTTCTCCAAGCGCCGCGAGCTTTTCGGCCACAACCAGTTTCTGTCTGGTTTTGCGTAATACGGTAATAGTGTTCATCAACTCATTATTTTTCTGTTTGAGTTCGGCGGTTCTTTCATCGACTTTTTCTTCGAGTCCATCGGCCCATTTCTGCAGTAGAATTTTGCGTTCATTGAGCAAGTCGAGCATGACATCGAATTCGTTGGCGAGTGATCCGATTTCATCTTTTGAAATTATTTCCCCGATTCTTTTATCTTCACCTTTGCGTGTTGCCTGTACCACCGAACTCATTAACTCGATGGGTTTGAAAAATGACTTTGCGCCTTTAACCGCGACCAGGCTTGTGAGCCCCATGAGTACGAAAAAAAGGAGAATCAATACGATCAAGGCATTGATCAAGGATTGGCGGAAAGGTGCTTCGAGAAAACCCGCATATAACATACCGACGCGATTGCCATCGATATCGGTAATGGGTTCGTAAGACGAGATGTACCAGTCGTTCACCACGAAGGCGCGTGCAATCCATGTATTGCCCTGATCGAGTACGTTTGAACGCACTTCGTTCGATACGCGAGTGCCAAGTGCGCGTTCGCCGGGGCGAATGGGTACGTTGGTGGTAATACGTACGTCTTCGAGGAAAACCGTTACCGTGCCGATGCTACCCTCGATGAGGCTACCGGGGCCGTATACCAGGTCGCGAATAACATCGACAAAAGTAAAGTTAGCATTAAGCAAAACCCCGGCATCGAGTATCGCCTGAACCTGTCCCTGCTCATCAATGACTGGATATAAGGCCCTGATCATCATGCCCCGGTCCTCGATCACACGCGTGGTAGGTCGTGCTCTTGGCGTATCGATAAGCGGTAATTCGACCTGTCTGGACAATCCTTCAAACTTCAGGTCATCGGCACTGAATACTTCAACCCCGGCTGAGGCAGTACCTATTTTAGCCTGTTCCAGTGCGCTGGATGGCCGAGCGGCTTGATGGTCTGCACCGACGATGAAACCCCGTTGATCCAGTAGATTGATATAGGAAAGAGAGTTGTCCTTTTGTAGCTGTTTGATCTGTCTATCAATAGATTCAAAATTACCCTGTGATAGCTGTGAGCGAAATTTATATGATTCGGCAGATTTTCCAAGAGCGTTCAGGTAATCGCGTTTTATGCGTTCAAACACGTCGTGTGATACCGACAGATCCGTATTTACCTTGATATACAATTGCTCGTAACTAAATGACGCCCCCCAGTAAATTGCCAGTAATAGAGCGATGGGCATGACCAGCAAAATCGGAAACAAAACCAGCACCAGCAGTTTGTAACGAACCGTACTTCGAATCTTGCGGATCATATTGGTGAGCACCAACATGCGGTTTAGCTAAAGCTGGTTTTCCCAGATTGCGAGCTTACGTTCGAGTGTTTTACGAGAGACTCCCAACAGGCGGGCTGCTGCCGATTTGTTGCCGTCTTCCAGTGCGAGTACTTTGAGGATGTGATGCTTTTCAATATCCGCCAACATCAGGCTGGTGGTTGTATCGGTGCTGGTGGCCTTGATCTGGTGGTCGCCAGCGATGCAGGCGCTGGGTGGCAGGTTAAGTAATAAACTACGCTCGATTACATTTTTTAACTCACGGATATTGCCGGGCCATTGGTGGTTCATTAACAGGGATAATTCCTCGTCGCTAATGGCCGATGGTTTAATGCCGAGATTACACGAAATGCTATCGACAAAATGCTGTGAGAGTAATTTCATATCGTCGAGGCGTTCGCGTAGTGGTGGAATTTGCAGGTTTAATACATTCAGGCGGAAGAATAAATCCTCGCGGAAGTTTCCATTTTCTACCTGTTGCGCGAGGTTACGATTGGTTGCCGCGATGATGCGCACATCGACGGGGATCTCCTGATTCGAACCCACCGGACGAATGCTTTTCTCCTCCAGTACGCGAAGCAGGTGCGACTGCATTGCCAGCGGCATTTCGCCAATTTCATCAAGAAACAAGGTACCCCCATTGGCGTGGCTGAATAAACCTTCGCGGGTCTGATGCGCACCGGTAAACGCTCCTTTAACATGGCCGAATAATTCACTTTCGAGCAAGTCGGCGGAAATCGCACTACAGTTAACCGGTACAAAAATACCTGAGCGACCACTGTTTTCGTGGATGCTGAGCGCGGCTAGTTCCTTGCCCGTGCCGGATTCGCCTTCAAGCAAAATGGTCGAAGGCATGGGGGCGACACGATTAATGACTTCGCAAAGACGAGTCATCACTTTGCAAGAGCCGACCATACCCGCCGTATTGAAAAATTTATCCACCTGGCGAC
>JAAENK010000080.1 GCA_024224415.1 Gammaproteobacteria bacterium
GCCATGTACCGTTATTCAGTTAGGGCGTAGCGCAAGTGCAAGTATATGTTGTAATCCGTTTTATTGTCGCGCTGTTCAAGGTTAAACTCGCGTTGCGCAACATTGCCACCGATCTTTATTTGCCAATCACGCCATGCCGTTTGGCAGTAGCCACTAACATACCATAATTCTTCTTCGACACTCTCTGTCATCACCGGTGACGGCCGCTCGCCATCAGGATTGAGTTCAATACGGCTTAGCTGCCAGCCGATTAAATCGCGGCTGTTAGGGTGATAATAACCACCAAAGGTGAAATGCTTCGCATCGCTGTCAAATGTGCTACCTATAGCTCGTTGATAATGCCGGTACCCATCAGGATATGTGCCCGATTCATAATAACAGTTGGTTCTATTAGAGCCATCATTTGCACAATCAATATTGGTATCACTGGTCTCAAAATAAATTTTTGCACCCGCTAGATAAGTCGAGATACCAAATGCATTAGCGTTGTCAGTGACTCGGTAAGTATCGACAGCATCTTCTCCTACGCGTTGAGCGTA
>JAAENK010000081.1 GCA_024224415.1 Gammaproteobacteria bacterium
CGCTTCGTTATGGTAATTACGTGGTTTACCAACGCAATAAAAATTGCCAGTATCACGCCATATAAATGCGCATCGACGACTACCGGAACGCCTATAATATCACTAGTGGTGAGGTTTATTTCACTGGATTGTTCCAGCGTGATTTTTATCACAATTGCCGAGCCAAGCAATAGCGCTATAAGTTTATCGCGGGGATATAAATCGACCGCTGCGAGCAGAAATATGCCGTAGAGGATACCCGAATAACCGAGATACCAGGTCAATTCCGGGTTAAGTGAGTTGAATAAAAGCGATATACCCAGAGCAAACACAAACTGGTATAGCAACCAGCGTTTGAACGACCATTCCGGTGAAGTGATAGTCAAACAAAGCAACAGTCCAGCCGCATTAAGCAGAAAATGAATCCAGTTGGTGTGCGCCCAATGTGTAGTGATTAAACGCCAGTATTCGGCGCTTTCCAGCCAGTCACGCTGATAGCGGAATAATTCCTGTCCGGCTAATTGTAGAAGTACCATGAAAACCAGCATGCCGACGACAAATAGCCAGCTCGGGGCAGTTTTTCTATTGAATGAGATCATTCATATCAAATATAGGCAACAGTATCGCCAGAACAATCGCCAGCACTACAAGCCCCATCAATAAAATCATGGCCGGTTCAAAAAGACCTACAAAGATAGCTGTGATACGAGAAAATTCATTCTCCTCGGCCTGCGCCGAGCGTTTCATCATATCGCCTAGCTTGCCACTGGCCTCACCATTAGCGATCAATTGCAGGGCCATTGGACTGAAATAGCTGGTTTGTTCGAGGGTATTTGATATCAACTCACCCTCCCGAACCCGATCAGCCGCTCTTAGAACCGATTTCTTCATAGGTTGATTGATAATGACCTCACTGGAGATACGCATCGAGTCCAGTGCGGTCACGCCGCTTGAAACCAGGATACTCATGGTTCGCGTGAATCTGGCAGTATTGGAAAGACGTACGAGGTATTCGACAAAAGGTATTTTCAATACCAGCTTATCCCGCATTATGCGAAAGCCATCCATTTTCATCAGTTGACCGTATAGCAAAGACAGGACAATCACTACAATAATCATGCCAATACCGTACTCACGGGAAAAATCAGAAATCTGGATTAATAATTGCGTA
>JAAENK010000082.1 GCA_024224415.1 Gammaproteobacteria bacterium
AAGTTATCGGTGAAATGGTCGCTACCAATCGAATCAATACATTGGGACAGCAGAGAAATCCAGGTAGCGTTTCCCAGCTCAATTTTTTTTGTTCGACCGGAATTAGTCGCCATCACCGAAGCTCGCCTTTACTAAAATGATTTCTACAGGCAGCACTATTTTGTTGAATTACCTGCATATACCTTAAATTGGACATTTGTGTACATTTGTTCGATTTGCATGGTAGTATACTTCCTCTATAAAACTCAAGGTCAAATTATTAAGAGGGGTAAAGATGCTTTTACTGGGGGATGGGGTTGGTTAGTCAGTCCAGCACTACCGAGTGCGAATTCGACATCGAATTTCGCGGAGTTACCAAACGCTTTGATGATATTGTCGCAGTAGATGATATTTCTCTTGGGGTCGAGCGTGGCGCCTTTTTCAGTTTTCTCGGCCCGTCAGGTTGTGGCAAAACAACTTCATTACGGCTAATAGCCGGGTTTGATCAACCCACTGAGGGCAAGGTTTTTATTGGCGGTGAGTCGGTAGTTGGAGTTCCCTCACATAAACGCCCTGTGAATATGGTGTTCCAGCAGTACGCCTTGTTTCCACATATGAATGTCAATGAGAATATCGGCTATGGCTTACGCCAACGTAGGCCAAAACCAGCAAAACAGGAAGTGCTCAAAAGAGTTGATGAAACTCTGGAAATGGTGCGCCTGAGCGGCTATGGCAAGCGTAGAGTCTGGGAGCTGTCGGGCGGGCAGCAGCAACGAATCGCGCTGGCACGGGCGCTCATCAATCGTCCAACCTGTCTGTTGCTCGACGAGCCGTTAGCGGCACTGGATCGCAAATTGCGCCGCGAGATGCAGATCGAACTGCAAACCCTGCAGAGAGATGTCGGTATAACTTTCATATTGGTTACCCACGATCAGGAAGAGGCATTATCGATGAGCGATAACATTTGTATTATGCGCGAGGGTAAGATCATCCAGTCCGGCAGTCCGCGCAAGCTGTACGATGAGCCTGTTAACAAGTACGTGGCCGATTTTGTCGGTAAGACCAATTTTTTTAACGGTGAAGTCGTCGAGTCAACCGACGTGACCGTTTCTGTCAAATCTGACTCGGGTCAGGTTCTGACTGGTATGCTAATAAAAGGGGCAACAGCTCCTGCAAACAAGAGTAAAGCCAGCGTAGCCGTGCGACCCGAAATGATCTCTATCTCAGCGGCGGATGCTACGAACAATTCTGCAAACATTGCCATACAGGGACGGGTATTGAACCGGATATTTCTGGGTGAACATTCAGAGTATCTTATAACAACAGAAGGATTCGGTGATGTACTTGTGTTATCTCCAAAATCCATTGAAAGCAATAACCAGGGTTTCGCGCCAGGCGACAATGTTTCAATCAGTTGGAAACCTGATGCAGCGCTGGTACTTGGAGATACGTAAAGCTGTACTGCATATCCGTCAGCCACAGTTTTTGATTAATACAACGGATCGATTACATCGAGGGGATAAAAATGAGTAAAAGTAATGATGGCAACAAGCCAATAAGTGCAACAAAGTTTATGCAGGAACTTCGCCGTTATCAAAAAGGCTCGGTATCACGCAGGCATTTCCTGGGTGTCACAGGTTTAGGTACGGCGATGGCGGTGATGGGCACAGCTGTGCCGTCGCTGTGGTCGGGCAAAGCTCAGGCATTCGGTGATCTCGGCGACCGCCTGATATTTTCCACCTGGCCCAATTATCACGACCAGGCCAACCTGGACGAATTTACCGCAATGACAGGTGTAAATATTCAGGTGAATGCATTTGGGTCAAACGAAGAAATGCTCGCCAAATTACAGGCGGGTGGTACAGGGTGGGATGTTTTCGTGCCTACGAATTACACTATCTCGAACTACGTGGCGCTTGACCTGATTCAGGAACTGGATTTATCACGCTTGCCTAACTACGATGGCGCGGCCAACAATGCAAAATTTGCCGGGCCCGCAACAGTAAATGGTAAGGTGTACTGCGTGCCGAAGAACTGGGGTACTACTGGATTTATTTTCAATTCAAAGAAAATCAAAAGCGGCCCAAAATCCTGGAAGGATTTCTTTGACGTAACTATGGGTGCCGGCTCCGGGCACACTATTGTGCATGACTACCAGTTGACAACCATCGGTGGAGCATTGTGCGCCCTGGGTTATTCGTTCAATTCGATTGACGCCAAGGAACTGGCGGAAGCCGAAGCACTATTAGTCAAATCCAAACCCCATCTGTTTGCTATTACCTCCGACTATCAGCCTGGTATGCGTAGCGGTGATGCCTGGATGTCGATCTGCTGGAACGGTGATGGTACTCAGTTGAAAAATGATATTCCGGAGATGGATTATGTAATAGCGACCGACGGTGGTGAAATCTGGTCCGATTTCTACGCCATCCCGAAGGATGCACCACATCTGGATGCTGCCTATGCATTTATCAACTTTATGCAGGATCCTTATATCCAGGCTCGCGAAGCAGCTGTTCATGGCTATGCCCCAACGGATTCGCGTGCGATTGCACTGCAACCTGATTCACTGGGTAGTGATCCTATTCTGCACCCTGCAGCAGATTTGATGAATGGCCTTGAGTTTGGAGCAGCGCAAACACTGACCGATCCAATCCGGGCCGAGGTAATGGCTCGTTTCAAATCTGCCTGATTTCGGGGTGGCGTCAAATGAAGGGTGACAATGAAGGTAAGTAACAAATCGAACCGCTGGTTAACAGCCGCACTGTTGGCGCCAACGTCGGTGTGGTTCGTGCTTATGCTGATCTTGCCTCTCATTGTCATCCTGGTTTTTAGTTTTGGCGAACGCGCGGCAGTAGGTGGATACGCTGGTGGGTTTACCCTGGAACAATATGCCAATCTGCCTTCGCGTTTAAAGGCGTTCCAGAACACCATGACCATTGCCCCGGCAGGAACTCTACTGAGCCTGCTGGTGGCGTATCCACTTGCTTACTACCTGGCGCTGCGAGTAGATCGAAAATACAAGCTGATACTGCTGGTATTGGTTATCGTGCCATTTTGGACCAGCCTGTTGGTTCGCACCTATGCCTGGATTTTCATTCTCGGCGGACGCGGTATTCCATCCTTGCTGGAATTAATCGGGATTGAGGGCGTACGATTAATCAATACACCGGGCGCGGTTCTGGTTGGTATAGTTTATGGTTATCTGCCGTTGATGGTGTTCCCAATATTTGTCTCACTGGAAAAACTCGACAAGAGCCTGCTGGAAGCATCCAGTGACCTTGGCGGGTCGCCGCTTAAAACATTTATGCAAATTACCATACCATTATCGATGCCGGGAGTAGCGACAGGTTGTATGCTGGTTTTCATCCTGTTGATGGGAGAGTTCCTGATACCTGCATTCCTTGGCGGTGGTAAAGTGTTTTTCATCGGCAATGCATTGGTCGATTTATTTCTGCAATCGCGTAACTGGCCTTTCGGTGCTGCGGTTTCGGTTACTTTGGTGGTGATAATGCTGATTACCGTAAGCCTGTATATGCGCATGACCTTGCGCAGCAATACCGGGCGCGACGAGTCTTTGATGTAAAGGTACGGATTTATGCGAATATACGCCATTGCCGTCTTCCTGTTTCTCTACGTGCCAATCGGCATTATCGTGCTGTTCAGTTTCAATGCTGGTCGGCATGCCAGTGAGCTGCGTGGTCTATCTATCCAGTGGTATGGCAAGGCACTTTCAAACCCGTTTGTTGGCGACGCTTTCACCACCAGCCTGATCATAGCGTTTTCAGTTGCCATTCTATCGAGCCTGATGGGCACTACCGCCGCGCTGGCTTTACAGCGTCTGAAGGGTCCCGTGCGGGTCTTGTTTGATGGTCTGATTTACATATCGGTAATGATTCCCGGCATCGTCATTGGCATCGCTACGCTGGTTGCCCTGGTAACCGTATTCGACTTCCTCAACCCGCTGCTGGCAGCGGGTTGGCCCGAAGGCGGCAAACCGCCAAAGCTGCACATGGGGTATTTATCGGTTATTGCGGCGCATACATTGTTTACCATGTCCATCGTCATTATTCTGGTACGCGCCAGAATAGCCGGCATGGATCGCGCCCTGATCGAAGCCTCGATGGACTTATATGCGACACCCTGGCGTACCTTTTACCAGGTCACATTACCGCAGATCTACCCGGCAATTCTGGCTGGTTTTCTGCTCAGCTTCACCTTCAGTTTCGATGACTTCATCATTTCCTTTTTTGTCGCTGGCGCGAACACGACCTTGCCGATTTATATCTTTTCATCGATTCGTCGGGGTATCACCCCTGAGGTCAATGCGATTGGTTCGATGGTACTGGCGGTATCACTTTGTTTGCTTATGACAGCGCAATTCTTTCTACGCGACCGAGCCCGCCGCTAGCCAGATACTTCTGAACTTGTCGATCCTGCTCATTTTCGCTTCTCAATAGCTGCAGGTTATACTAGCCGATAGACTTGATAACTTCATGCGCCACTTTCTCACCGCTGGTATAAGCGCCGGCGCACAGTTGGTAATAAGGCGTTGCGATGGCTTCACCGGCAAAAAACAGGCGGTCGCCCAGCGGTTTGGCGAGCTCCGCTCGTGCGCCGTAATGACCCGGTCGGACAGCTGCGTAAGCGCCCTGTGTCCACGGATTGTGTGACCATTGGGTCAGGAAACCCCTGACGAAATGTTTACGCACATCGCTACCAAGCATTTTTTCAACCTCGCCGAGCGCAAAATCGATCGCCACTTCAGTACCTTTCGCGGTCAGTTGCCAACCGAACTGACCACCGATAAAACCGATCATGAGATTGAAGTCGAATGGCCAGGTCAGGAAGAAACAGGCTTCGGCAGGCATCTCGTTGGATACCCGGTAAGTCAGCCACTGGTTGCGATGCAGGCCGAATTTTTCACCGTCAAACTGTAATGCGATTTTTGATAGCAGACCCATTGGCAGGTTGTTGATTGCTGAGAGCTTCTGCTCGGGTAAGACCGGAGAGAATTTAATCAGTTCCGCATTCAATACACCTGTTGAAACCGTAACAATGCAGGCTTTGGCGCGAATTGTGCCGGCGGCGGTTTCAACGGATACGCCGCTACCACCCCAGTCGATCCGCGAGACGGGTGTATTGAGCTGCACCGGCAATCCAGCGCCCATACGCTTCACCACAGCACCAAAGCCCTGACGTACCATATAATTGGTATGAATGGCGCCATACTGGTAATAGTCCATGGTCGACAGATTCTTGAAGTCGACCGCGAAATCCATCGGCCCGATCCAGCTCTGTGCGGTGCCAGCGAATTCCATTTCAGCCGGAATCACTGACGCGGCAGCAACATCTAGCCCTTTACGCCCAGCGGCGGAGGTTGCGCTTTCCATGCGACTATAGGCTTTGTAATAGGCACCCTTTTGTGCACCACTGGCGCGTTCTCCATCGATGAATAATGCCTCGCCAGCATCCGTGTGATTGAGTAGATCAAAATGCCATTCCTGTGCCATCTTCACATAAGGTAGATTTGAGCCGCCCATGATCCACGAGCATCCCTGGTCGAAAGGTACTCCGAAGGTGTTGTTTTCAGTATATGCTCGTCCTCCGATTCTATTGGCAGCTTCGACCACGACCACCGACTTGCCCGCAGCTATTAGCGTACGTGCAGCCGATAAGCCGGCAGAACCCGCACCGATTACAACAACATCAGGATTTGACGGAATCGATTGTGCCCACAGTGGCAGCACAGTAGTGGCAAGCATTCCCGACAGAAAGGATCTACGTGAAAGAGGTCTCTCAGTGGCATTCATGTTGAAGCGTGCTGATTTACGGATACCCTATCATTGACTGGAATATTCGATTAGCTACCTGTCATCGGATTTGGGCACATCTTCTGAGTGAGATCGCTGACCTGTTTTTTCAATTCGTCATCCTTATCGATCTTGGGGTACTTTTTTGATAAAGCTTCAAAACAGTCGGTGGAGGCCTGCAGCACGGCCATCATCTGCTGCTGGAGTTCGAGCAGTTTTGCCATATCGCCGGATTGCTGAGCTGTTTTGGCGGCATCCATCGCTATTGCGGTTTGAGCATAGGGTGCTTCGAGGCATTTGCAGGCGTCGGTTGCTGCTTTGGTCAGGTCGGGTGCGGCCATTAATTGCGAGGTCGATAGTAGACCCAGGCAGGCTGTCATAATGAACCTATTCATTTTTGATAGTCCCAGATGCAATATTATTTTGGTTTTGTGGGATCAGCATAGCATGCAAGTTGTCGGGCTGCATAGTGTGATAGCATCCGTTGCGTATATGGGATGTAGCTAATGCTACATTGGTTGAAGTAGTCATTTTTCATAATCGGTGACCTAATGCGTAAAAGAAACGCGCGAGCAGAAAAGAGACGAGCGGTAGAAAGTGCCGCTAAAGTAGACCGAAAACGAGATATCGGCCTGGTTGATCAGGCTTTACCCCCCTATCAACCTCTCTCTGAGGAAGGGGTCGCCCAGGTCATTGATGCCACCTTCGAGTTAATGCGCGAAATCGGTATAGGGTTTGATACGAATGCCACCGACGCACTTGCGTATTTCCGCAAGTCCGGTTGTGAGGTGGATAGTGATGGACTGGTTCGATTCCCCACCGAATTGGTGCAGGATGCCATACGTTCAACCGCACGTAGCATGAAGGTATGGAATCGTAGTGCGAGTGAATTCATTACCCTGGATAGACATCACTGCTGGTTTTTTGCTGGTATGACCGGAATTAAGGTTTACGATGAAATCAGTGGTGAACCACGTGATAGTAATCGCGACGATCTTGTTGCAATTACTCAACTGGTTGATGCTCTGCCGCATATAGACGGTACCGCTGTCCCCTGCAAAATTGTTGAGCAGTCAAATATTCATGGCGAAATTGATGAATTTGCCGTAATGGTTGAACATACCTCAAAACCGCTGGAGTATCTCTGTGAAAATGCCGAGAGCCTTGACGTCGTTATCGAAATTGCCGAAGCAATCCGTGGCGGTCGCGACAAGCTGGTGGAAAAGCCTTATTTCACCCAGGTCATAACACCGCTACCAATTTACTACGACAAAACCCACACCGATCAAATCATACGTGGCATTGAGTACGGTATTCCCTTGATGATCGGCACCGTAACAATCGGTGGCGCATCGTCGCCTATCACCATAGCGGGTTGTCTGGTACACGCGTTGGCAACCGATCTGGCAGCGTTGGTGCTCAGTCATCTGGTGCGCCCCGGTAGTTTTTGTATGCTGGGTTCAGATGTAAATTTTATGGAAGCAGCAACTGGCGGTATCGGCGGCTTTGCACAAATGTATCTGGGAGACCTGGCTATTTGCCAGGTGATGCGCTCACTGGATTTACCTTCGGCGACCGGTATTGGTGGTTGTTCATCGGCGCGGCGTTTTGGGCAGGATTCCGTGTGGGAAGTATCTAACAATATGATGAATGCCTTTTATGCTCGACCAGCTACCTGTGACTATCTCGGCATGCTCGACGAGGGTATTACATTTTCGCGGCATTCACTGGCTTTTTGTAACGATCAGGTCGGCCTGTTACGCCAGCTATGGAAGGGTATTAAAGTTGATGATGAAATGTTAGCGCGTGATCTCACCCGTGAAGTCGGTGTACAGGGTAACTATCTTGCGCACCCTCACACAGCACAACATTGCCGTGATGAATATTGGGACTCTTGTTATCATGGTGGCAATTATCCGGTTAGCTCGGGAAATGTGAGTGATCAAACACTAATAGAGCGTATCGATGAAGATATTAAAAAGCTGTTGCAAAATCATAAGCCAGAAAAGCTATCGGATGATATCCTGCTACAAATTCACTCAATTCAGGCCCGCTTCAAAGCTGGGTAGCCAACTTCTAACCTTATGTAGAATGTAAAAAATCAAGTTGTGAAAGATAGTTTATGCGCAAGAGAAATTCACGAGCGGAAAAGAGACGAGCGGTAGAAAATGCCGCTAAAGTAGACCGAAAACGAGATATCGGTCTGGTTGATCAGGCTTTACCACCCTATCACCCCCTCTCTGAGGAAGGGGTCGCCCAGGTCATTGATGCCACCTTCGAGTTAATGCGCGAAACCGGTATAGGTTTCGATGACGATTCCACTGCACTGACGTATTTCCAGAAGGCGGGTTGTGAGGTGGATAGTGATGGCCTGGTTAGATTCCCTACCGAGCTGGTACGCGAGGCAATACAATCTACTGCGCGTAGTACCAAACTGTGGAATCGTAGTGCTACCGAGTACATTACTCTGGATCGACACCACACCTGGTTTTTCGCAGGTTTAACTGCTATCAAAGTGTATGATGAATCAACTGGTGAACACCGTGACAGCAGACGCGATGATCTGGTGAAAATCACCCAATTGGTCGATGCCTTACCACATTTAGATGGTAGTGCTGTGGGTTGTAAAATTGTTGAGCAATCTGATATCCATGGTGAAATAGAAGAATTTGCCGTGCTTACCGAACATACTTCAAAACCGTTGGAGTATCTCTGCGAAAATGCCGAGAGCCTTGGTGTTGTTATCGAAATTGCCGAAACAATCCGTGGTGGTCGTGACCAGCTGGTGGAAAAGCCCTATTTTGCACATATCGTCACACCGCTGCCGATTTACTACGCCAAAACCCACACTGATCAAATTATTCAGGCCGCTGAGTATGGCATCCCACTGTTAATTGGCACAGTAACAATTGGTGGTGCCTCGTCACCAATCACCATGGCTGGCTGTCTCGTACACGCACTGGCAACTGACCTGGCCGCGCTGGTGCTCAGTCACCTGGTACGCCCCGGTAGTTCCTGTATGCTGGGTTCAGATGTATCTTTTATGGAAGCTGCGACTGGCGGTATAGGGGGCTTTGCACAAATGTATCTGGGAGATCTTGCGATTTGCCAGGTCATGCGCTCGCTGGATTTACCCTCGGTGACCGGAATTGGTGGTGGCTCGTCTGCACGGCGTTTTGGCGAAGATGCGGTGTGGGAAGTCTCCAATAACATGATGAATGCCTTTTATGCGCGTCCAGCCACTTGCGACTACCTCGGTTTGTTAGACGAAGGAATTACATTTTCAACACGTTTGTTGGCTTTCTGTAATGATCAGGTCGGTCTGTTGCGGCAGCTCTGGAAAGGTATCAAAATCGATGATGAAATGCTGGCACGAGACCTCACCCGTGAAGTCGGTGTACAGGGCAACTATCTGGCGCATCCTCACACGGCGCAACATTGCCGTGAAGAATACTGGAACTCCCGTTATCATGGTGGCAATTACCCGGTTAGTTCGGGGAATGTAGATGATCAAACGCTAATAGAGCGTATCGACGTAGATATAAAAAATCTGTTGCAAAATCATCAACCAGAAAAACTGTCGGATGAAGTCCTGCAACAAATTCGATCAATCCAGTCTCGCTTCAAAGCAGAGTACAAACCCGAGACACATTAATGGAAATTATATTGATATGACTGATACACAAAACAAAGCCAGATTTGCAGCCGCGGTTTACACTCCCGATACACTCGACCGGATGGCATTATTACACTTTGCCGAGAAGCTAAAAACACAGAACATCAAAGTCGGCGGCGTCTTACAGGAAGCATTACTGGGATCAGAAGGTGAAGTTATTGGACTAGATGCCATTGACGTCGCGACCGATGAGCGTCTCCCTGTCTCAAGAGCTACCGGGAACAAAGGCGAGTGCGGGATGGACGTAGCCGCTCTGGCAGATACTACTGGTATTATCCGCAGTGCCATAGACCAGGGAGTTGATCTCGTCGTGGTAGAAAAATTTGGTGAGCTGGAGAAGCAGGGCAAAGGCCTGATTGATGAAATCATGCAAACTATTGTCGAAGAAATACCCCTGTTGATATCAGTTTCCGCATCCTCTCTGGACGCCTGGCAGGAATGTAGTGGCGAACTCGGCGATGTGCTGTCCTTCGATGAAAAGTCTTTTCAGGACTGGTGGCAATCGATTGGTTCAGGCGTAGGATAACGGTAGTTCGGTGGTATTTTTCAATTCTTCCATGGCGAAATGCGAACTGATTTCTAAGATTTCCACACGGCTGATCAATTTTTTATAGACCGCGTCGTAGGCACCGATGGTAGGTGCAACGATTTTCAGCAGGTAATCGACTTCGCCACTCATGCGGTAGTACTCGACAATTTCCGGGATCTCGTCGATAGTGGTGGTGAATTTTTTTAGCCATTCGGCACTGTGCTGGTTTGTGCGAATATTCATGAAAACTATAACGTCCAGGTTTAACGCTGCTGCGTCGAGTAAAGCGACCCGTGAACGGATCACACCGGCCTCCTGTAGTCTCTGTATACGACGCCAACAGGGGTTTTTACTTAAACCGACTTGCTCGGCCAGCTTGATCAGAGGTTGATCGGCATTTCGCTGTAGTTGTGCCAGAATGCGCTTATCGATTCTATCCAGTTTCATTGTCCCAATAAATAATAATATCTTAGAATATTGTCCCGTATTATACCCAAATAACTGAAATTATGGGATAAGTTCCCTCGATATCTTTGCTACACTTTAAGCAATGACAAAAGAAATTCGAGATAAAAAGCCACGTGTATTGATGATTCGGCATTCCTGTAACTGGGAACCTGATCGCTGTTCGCAACTGTTGCGATGCCAGGGTTTTAACCTCGATTATGTTTGCCCGGCACAGGGCGATACATTGCCGGATACCGAAGGCTATTCGGCCGCGATTGTTTTTGGTGGCGTACAGAGTGCCAATGACTGCGATCAGCATGCATGGATGCGAGACGAGCTATGCTGGATCGAGCAATTCATGTCTTTGCAACGCCCGCTGCTAGGCATATGCCTCGGTGGTCAAATGATCGCTCGCGCCCTCGGCGCCAGCGTCGAACGTCATCCTGAAAAACAGGAAGAGATAGGATTTCGTCCATTGTATCCAGCAACAGGCAAGCATGACTTTGTCGCGCCAGGGCAATTGATGTTCCAGTGGCACAACGAGGGTTTTGAACTGCCCGATGGCGCTGAATTATTGGCCTCTGGCGATTTATTTCCCAATCAGGCGTTTAGCTACGCAGGTCATGTCACGGCCCTGCAATTTCATCCCGAAGCCAATCACGATGTCATTCAGCGCTGGCATGCTGCGTCGGCTAGCGATCCATACACCGTAAAATGTGAAAAAACAGAAACTGCCCAGCTGCAACAGGCAAAGCAACTCGATGCGCCAATTACCCAATGGCTGGATGATTTTCTTAGTGGCTGGATGAGTCCTGCGTAGATAGTCCCATGCCTTGACCTATTGCTCATTTGGGCCAATACTCAGGTAACAAATAATCTAGAAAGGAAAATCAGGCGTGAAATGCAATTTAGTCAAGATGTCAGACAATGAGTAACAGTGTGCGAAAGGTCACCAAGGCAGTAATCCCCGTAGCGGGTCTAGGCACGCGCATGTTGCCGGTCACCAAAGCTATTCCCAAGGAAATGCTGAATGTTGTTGATCGACCTTTGATCCAGTATGTAGTGGATGAAGCAGCCGCAGCCGGTATAAGAGAAATAGTACTGGTTACGCACTCAAGTAAACACGCTATAGAAGATCACTTTGATACCAGTTTCGAACTGGAGGTTCAGCTTGAACAACGTGTGAAACGTTTGTTACTGGAAGAGGTGAAATCTATCAATCCAAAAGATGTAACAGTAATTTCAGTGCGTCAGGCGGAAGCTAAAGGACTTGGGCATGCTATTTTATGTGCACGGCCTGTAGTTGGTGACAATCCGTTTGTGATTATTTTGCCCGACGTGATTATCGATAAATATCATGCTGATTTGCGTGTTGAAAATTTAGCATCGATGATTCGCCAATTCGAAGAAACTGGTGAAAGCCAGGTCATGGTTCACCCTGTACCCGAGCATGAGGTTAGCGCCTACGGCATAGTCGATATTAATGGCGTCAATCTCGCGCAGGGGAAAACGGCGTCGATAAAGGACATGGTGGAAAAGCCTGACGAAGACAAAGCGCCATCCAACCTGGCGATTACCGGTCGTTATGTGGTATCAGAAGAAGTCTGGCCATTGCTGGAGTTTACCCCGCCGGGTGCCGGTGGTGAAATCCAGTTAACCGATGCATTGCATCAGCTCAGACTGATCGAACCCATGGCGGCTTATAATTTAGTTGGTAAAACCCATGACTGTGGTAACAAACTGGGATTGATAAAGGCAAATATCGAATATGCTTTGCAAAGAAGTGAATTTGCGGAGGATGTCAGGTCTTTTATGCAGGAATCTCTGGAAGCAATTACTGTATCCGGCAAGCAGTAGTTTGCGCCTCCCTACTTAAACACAATTTGACCCCGGTCAACACGGACCTACCTGTACGGAGATAGATTTCCTTATTAGGGAAATCTACAGCAACAGGAGGTAATTATGCGTGTTGGAGAATTTTGTAATCGAGAAGTCGTTGTTATCGGTGAAGGGAGTTCTATAACAGAGGCAGCGGTGGTCATGCGTGAGCTTCGATCTATCTACCGTAAACGAGCATGACGATCTTATGCATGTTATCGAAGTGATGCGGGACAAGGGTATTCGACGAATACCTGTCACCGATGCAGATGAAGCACTGGTTGGGATTCTCACAGTCGATGACATTCTTGATGTGCTCATCGACCTTACTCACCTGGTAGATCGGCAGAAACGGCGCGAAGCTAAAATGCGGCCCTGAGTAAAGCCGTTTTTAGAGGCTTGAACCAGGCCAATGCCACCGACTGCGGTGACGTGGTGCGGGTGTAATATTATGCCCAATCATATCGTTGCCATCGCTTCGGGATTTAGCCTGTTGAGCCATGGATAGCAGACGTTCGACACGTTGGCTGGTGGGTGGATGGCTGCGTAATATCGATGGTTCCAGTTTAGGCCTGCCGGGCATGAAAATTCTTTGCCATAATTTAGCCTCGAAATACTCCAGCTTTTCCAGCGCCTGAGCCAGACCCTGAGGGTCGTCCGTGAGGCCGACAGCAAACAGGTCGGCTTCGTACTCTCTGAGTCGCGACAGGGACAGTTGCATGATGATTGAAATATACGGCGAAAAAATTAATAGCGTCACGAGTAGCCAGGAGATCTCCCCGGAAAACAGAAACGGCAGATTGAGAAACAACAAAATCATACCAACCCGCGCCATTAATAGGGTCAACCGGCTGATCAGGTCAGCCAGGCCCATAATCCAGAGATCGTTATTGTGGATGTGACTAATTTCATGGGCTAACACACCGGCTAGTTCGCGTTTGTTCATGATGCGCAGTATTCCTTGCGTAATTGCAATAGTCGAATTACCACGCTGGCCGGCGGAAAATGCATTCGGGCTGGCGCTGGGTAGATAAAACAACCTGGGCGCAACCGGCAGATTAGCCGATTTAGCCAATTGTTTAACCAGTCGTATGCCTTCGGGAAAGTTTCTGTTATCAAGCGGTTGAGCCTGGTAGATGCGCATGAGCCAGCTCGGTGAAACTACTGGCATCATGATAAAGAATGAAGAAAAACTAATCAGAACCAGCCAGATTCCATTTTTATCCCAAACCAGATATGCACAAAATGCCAGCAAAGCGAGCATCGACAGCATTAACAACAGAGATTCCAGTATATTAATTAAACGGTGCTTCCATCGGTATCGACGAACTGCCATTTTGGTTTAATAAAAGGTTTTAGAGGTTGCATTTTCTCATCAGTATCGGCAGTTGAATTGATCGCTATCAATATTATATATATTTATAGCGGTTAGATTGAAAGTTGATTAATTGGATTAAGGAGGTCTCTAATGTTCCAGAAAATATTATGCCCAATCGACGGATCGGATCACGCAGCCAAAGCGCTTGATATTGCTATTGATATAGCCAAAAAATATGATGCCGAACTGCTGATATTAAACGTGTTGCACCACCATGAAAACATCGAAGCCTTACAGCATTTTGCCGAAGTTGAAGGGTTGACGCATCATATCAACACTGAGATTCAACGTCTGCATGCAGCTGATTATCGAGTCGGTATGGTCGCGGGTACATCCTTACCGGATACAAGCATATCTCCGCGCTTACTCGTAGAGTTAGGCCAGCATATCCTCGACGGAGCCAAAGCCAGGGCTGAACGAGAGGGCCTCAGCAAAGTTGATATTCAGCTCGAAGATGGCAATCCCGCCAATCGGATTCTGAACTGTATTCAGGACAATAATATCGACTGCGTAATTATGGGTACACGTGGCCTGGGTGATATGAAAGGGCTGTTTCTGGGTAGCGTGTCGCATAAGGTGACAAGTCAATCGCCCTGCACCTGTGTTGCGGTTAAGTAAGGTCAAAACTATACCGACCCGAATCTTGCATATTTCCGACTTGCATTTCGGGCCGCCTTTTGTACCTGCGGTTGCAGAAGCCCTGTTGCGGGCAGTTCCGCAGCTTGCTCCCGATGCCATCGTGGTTAGTGGGGATCTGACACAACGGGCGAAACGTCATCAGTTTGAAGAAGCCCAGCGTTTCTTCGAGCATATGTCGGATTATCCGATGCTTGTTGTGCCCGGCAATCATGATGTTGCGCTCTGGCGGGTTTTTGAGCGTCTGTTTAAACCGCATGCGCTTTATCGTGAAATTATCTCTGCCGAACTGAATCCAGTATTGCATGTGGGTAACGTGGTACTGGCCGGTCTCGATTCAACCGCACCGCGTCGAAGTATTTCAAACGGTCGGCTCGATTGGCGCCAGTTGAAACATTGCGAACAGGCTTTTGCCGGAATAGACGATGACAAGGTGCGTATCGTGGTGGCTCATCATCAATTTGCGCCCGGCCATGATCAGGTGTTCGATATCGCCATGCCCCGCTCAAAGCGGGCTATCGATTGTTTTGTCGATCAAAAGGTTGAGATGATACTCGGTGGACATTTACATCGGTCCTATATTGGTAATTCGCTCGATTTTTTTTCGGGGCATCATCGTGACCGTGGTGTCATCATTGTGCAATGTGGCACCACTACATCGAGTCGGGGCAAAGGCCGCGAGCGTGACGAAAACACCTTTAACCTGATCGAGGCCGACACACAAACGCTGACGGTAACGCATTACCTGTTTTACGAAGAGGCGGGAAAGTTTGCCGCGCTGAGCAGGCATAGTTTTCCACGACCCGGGCGGGCCTTACAACTTCATGAGTCCGGTAGCGGATCTGGCCTATCATGAGCAAGCGTAAACTATTGATTTTCGTGGTGGCCGCAATCCTGCTGACGGGCCTGGGCTGGTACGTCAACCAGCACATTTCGCTTGCCGAGCTAGCCGAACACGAGGACCGGATACGCGGCTTCATCGCGCTCAATCCCTGGCAGTCTTTCGCCATTGGTTTCGGCATTTATTTTAGCCTGTCGCTGGTTCCGGGAACCGGGGGCAAGGCCATCGTCTACGGCTGGTTGTTTGGGTTCTGGCAAGCTCTGCTCACGGTGACAGTTGGTCTCACCATTGCTGGCATAGTGATCTTCTCTTTAAGTCGATATCTATTTCGCGAAAGCATCGAGCGACGTTACACCGGTTTCGTTGCGGTAATGAACAAACACATCAAAACCGAAGGCGCGTTTTACCTGCTTGTGCTGCGCATGGCGCACGCGCCTTACTCTATCGTTAATCCGGTTAGTGGCGCCACGCGGGTTCGTCTCTGGACATTTTTCTGGACTACCCTCGTTGGATTGTTACCCGCAAATTCCATCTGGGTTTATGTTGGAATTCGCCTGCCCTCGTTACGTGAACTGGCGAGCAATGGACCGGGGGCTTTCTTCGATGCACCGCTCATTGTCGCACTGGTCGGTTGCGCCACGCTGCCACTGCTGGTGCGCTGGTTGGTGAGACGTTTTGGCATTCCTGGTCGTATAACCCAGGAAAAGGATGAAAATAATGACCGCAGTTGATACAGGGCTTTATTGGGTGCTAGCTGTGCTTTTTAGTAGTCTGGTGGTTGGTTCCATTGCGCGTTTTATAGCGCTACGTCACGCGGACGAATCAAAACGACAGCAGCGCTTCGCCAGCCTGCGCACCTGGTGGATGCTTGCGATTGCCGTGAGTGCCGCGTTACTGAGTGGGCGGCCCGGTATCTGCCTACTGCTTGGCCTGGCCAGCTGTATCGCATGGTTTGAAATTACCAGAATGCTTGATGTCCGTGCGGCAGACAAGGTCGCTGTATGCGCCGGTTATGCAATCATCGTCGTAAACTACCTGCTGATCCTGTTTGGGATGGCATCAGTGTTTGTAATCTTCCTGCCGCTTGGCTCGATATTAGTCTTCGCCATTTTGTTGCTGATAAAAGACGAATCGCAGGGCTATATACGCTCCGCTGGAAGCCTGATCTGGGGGATCATGTTCCTTGGTTACGGGGTCTCGCATGCGGCATATTTAACCATACTGCCGGAGACTGCCGATGGGCCGCTGGGTCCGGTTGGCTGGGTTCTGTTTCTTGTGATTATTACCGAGGCGGATGATATTTTTCAGGCGATTGTCGGGCGACTGTTTGGCTCACACAAGCGTCACCGCATTGCACCGATGATCTCACCCAACAAGACCTGGGAAGGATTTTTCGGAGGAGTGCTGGCGATCGTAATACTCGCACCCCTGATTGCCCCATGGCTGACCACCCTGGATTGGCAGGCCTCGGTGCTGGCTGCAATTTTAATCTCGGTAGCGGGGTATTTTGGCGACATCAATATGTCTGCG
>JAAENK010000083.1 GCA_024224415.1 Gammaproteobacteria bacterium
CAAAAGCGTTAATGGCGCGTGCGTGTTTAATCACGCCGCCAATATAAAACAGGGCTGTTTCGGAAAGGCCACCGTAGCCGTCACCGGCGAACAGGTTATCACCGTCCTTGCCAAGCGATATATGCACGTGCATACCGCTACCATTGTCGCCTACCAGGGGTTTCGGCATAAAGGTGGCGGTTTTGCCATAGCTGTGTGCGACGTTATGTACGCAGTATTTCAGAATTTGCACTTCGTCGGCCTTACGCACCAGGGTATTGAAGGCGACACCGATTTCACATTGTCCGGCGGTTGCAACTTCGTGGTGGTGTACTTCAACTTTGAGTCCCATTTCTTCCATGGCCAGGCACATGGCGGAACGCATGTCGTGTAAGGAATCGATTGGCGGAACCGGGAAATAACCCCCCTTGACGCCAGGACGGTGGCCGATATTGCCATCTTCGTAGGATTTGCCCGAATTCCATTCGGCTTCCTCGGAATCGATCTGGTAGGAGCAATGCCCCATTTCCGTGGTCCACTTGACGTCATCGAAAACAAAAAATTCGTTTTCGGGACCGAAATAAGCTGTATCGGCGATACCAGAAGCTTTCAAATAGGCTTCGGCGCGGTTTGCAATTGAGCGCGGGTCGCGTTCATAACCTTCACCGGTGGTAGGTTCAACGATGTCACAGGTAATGTTGATGGTTGGTTCGTCTGTGAATGGATCGAGTACTGCGGTTGCGGCATCTGGCATCAGGATCATGTCTGATTCGTTAATGCCTTTCCAGCCTGAGACCGACGAGCCATCGAACATCTGGCCTTCGGTGAAGCTATCTTCTTCCAGGCAATGAGCGGGAATCGAAACATGCTGTTCCTTTCCACGGGTATCGGTGAAGCGAAAGTCGACGAATTTAACGCCGTATTCTTTGATGGTATTCAATACGTCAGAAGCTGACATGATTCTGGGTCTCCGTTACAGATTGGTGCAAGATAAGAAATTCGAAACAGGAGCATTGTACAGATAACTGCTTTTTTACCAATTCAATGTTACAAATTCAAATTATCGCACCCTATTGGTGCAAAAGCTAACGGCTATAAAAAATTCTAACCTGTCCAATACAGGCAATTTCCCTGGCTCTCTCGATTAATTGTGTAATTTGGCCATCGTGGTCGCTACCGCACAAAGTGACGGGCAAGACTATATCGATATCAATCTTGTGATTCAGGTAATGCAGATTGATCTGGCTGATTTTGCTGTGGCTTGAAATCGAAACCCAGTAGTCCTGTAATTTTTCCAGCAATTCTTGCCGGTTCGGCAACTCGCTGACATGATCATGACCCGATTCGGTCAAGGGGTCGATATGAATGCTGACATCGATAATGCTGGGGAATTCGTTCTTAATCCGTTGTTCCAGTGAAAATGCAATATAGTGTGCTTCGGATACTGTAAGGCGAGGATCGACGCGTAGTTCGGCATCGACGTAACCGAGTCCACCCATTGATCGCGTGCGCAGGCTATGGATGGCCTTAATGTTTTTATTGTCACTGATTAGCGAGCGAATCTCATCAACCAGTGATTTATCGAGGCTTGAATCGATGAGTTCGCTGAGCGATTTATGTCCGAGTCGGTAACCCATCGACGCAATCATCAAAGCAACAATGACGGCCGCTACGGCATCCATATGTGGAATGCCGGCTAGTTGCGAGCCGATACCGATGACTACCACGATGGAAGACAAGGCATCTGAGCGGTGGTGCAGGGCATTCGATTCAAGTAAAGTCGAATGCACGGTTCTTGCTGCCCTGATGGTGTAGCGGTAAAGGGACTCCTTGCTGATGATAGCGAGTCCGGCGAAAAACAGGGTGATGATTTCCGGATTGGGTTTATCCGTAGTGAAAATACTCAAACCGCCACGTATTCCAATGCTAATGCCGACGGAAATTAATATGACGCCAAGCAACAGGGATGCCAACGTTTCGATTCTGCCATGACCGTAGGGGTGATCATCATCTGCTGCACGAGAGGACTGACTGGTCGCGTAGAGTACGATGAAGTCGCTACTTAAATCGGAAAGCGTATGAATGCCATCAGCCAGCAGTGCCTGGGATTGTCCAATTAAACCACATAAGATCTGCACCGACGCCAACATTGCGTTAACCAGCGCGCCAATCAACGTAACTTTTTTTGTCACCCGATGGCGTTGATCAATCCCCATCTTTGCCTTTTTCGACAATCAGGATATATTCATGATCTTTTTCCTGGCTGGAGATTACCTTATGGCCATTAATGCGACACCAGGTTGGTATGTCATTCATCACACCAGGGTCCGTGCAGGCTATCTTTACTCGCGTCCCTACCAGCTGTCGATTGATGCAGTCTTGTAGACGGATTACTGGCATTGGACAAAATAATCGACGCGCATCCAGTTCTATTGCTACATCACTCATGCGATATACCACTCCTGTGGTAATTCCTGCGCTGGCAGGGGTTTGACCCGAACGGTTCTGGAATCTTTTTCGTGATCGGCATAGAGCAGCTCGACCGAGTCCGCCTCGCGCCCCTTGCTGAAGCGGGCGGTGATTGCGCAGGCAAGCTCAAGTTGAGCGGCGCTTAAGCTATCACCTTCAATTAGCGCCAGTGGCCCGGCGTGGCTCACAGTTTTGATTGTTTGAAACTGGCCTTTGTAGCCGGTGAGAAAACGGTTCTCGCCCTCTTCGCGGGCAATAATTAATTTAAACGCCGGCTCAGGGCGGATATGTCGACCGACCTTGAGCAGCATAATATCATCGATCTCATATTGCTTATTGCCACGATTGCTCCACAGATCCTGCAATTTAACCGAGTAACTCAGATCGGTCAGGAAACAGCAGCCACCAGCAGGTTGGGCATAATTTTCAAAACCAAACTTTTTAGCCAGAGCCATCTGTGGTTTACGTGAACGTCCACTAAAGTCCTTTAGTAAATGCCGGTTCACCCAGTCTTCAACCTCGGGTTTCGTGGGAGGCAGGTTTTGTGCGCAAAGTGGTCGTAGTAATAAATCCTCAGCCCCCGATTCTGACGAAACGATAGGCATAGTCTGCTTGCGCTGCGACATTGGCCTTTGCCCTATGACTTCGCCGGTGATAATAAAGTCGAAATAATTCTCCTGAATCCATTCGTACGCCTTTTGCACCATGAAAATCTTGCAATCCAGACAGGGATTTAAATTTGCACCGTATCCGTGCTTCGGATTGATAACAATATCTTTGTATTCTTCGACGATATCGATGATGTGAAGCTTGATACCAAGTTGTTCGGCCACCCACAGCGCGTTATTACGCTTAACCTTATCCCTGTCTTTCTTGCGTATCGCATGGGTATGCCCCTCGACACAAAAGCCGGTGTAAAAATTAATACCTTCGACATGAATCCCCTGTTGCTGGATTAGTCGAGCAGCGAGTAAAGAATCCAGGCCGCCCGAAATAAGAGCGACTGCCTTGCGTGTCATGCTGCGTTCGTAATAAAAAAAGGGCTGCTGATTATATCAGAGCCCTTGTTTAAATGGGTGATGGGATTATTACCAGCACTCGACCGAGTCTGCGCCAGTACCAGTTTGCTGGCCCAGATTATCCAGTATGATGCTGGTGCAGTCGGCATCAGATGTTTGTGCGCCTGCTGGAGAAGCCGTAAGTGTAAAGGTGGTAGCGTCAGATACTACGGCGACAGTGTAATACCCGTCGGATGATGTGGCGTCGATCGTACAGGCCGCATTATCGTAGACACCATAAGTAGCCTTACATTTTTCCAGCCTGGTGGCATTACTTAGCAAAACGGAACGCCCATCTGTACGCCGGGCAGAAATCACATTGTCACCAAAATAGGACAATGCCAGTGAGGCTATTATGCCGACGATGGCTACTGCGATAACCAGTTCAATAAGGGTGAAACCCGATTGGAGTTTTAGGTTCATCAGTTACCCTCGCCTGCATTGCTTTCCTGATCTTCACTTTGATCAGCTAATTGATGTATGGATTCGACAAAATATTTCCGATCCAGGTTAAGGATCTTCAAGCGGATATTATCACCTTTCTTTAATTGCTCGACTGTTCCAGATTTTCCGGTTTTTAAAAAAACCTTGAAAGTTGGCAATAACTTGTAAACCAGATCCCCTACAAGTATCTGTTTATTAGTAATTTTAGTAAGCTGACCAGTTTCTACAAAATAAACGTCTGCCACCAGTACAAACGGCAGGAAAGCAAGGCAAAACAAGAGATTTCTGATTAATGATTTCATGATATGTAATAATTTATTCATTGTAATAACTCCTGCCAGGAAAATCGGCCTGTTTTTGGAGAAGGTAGATCCTGGAGATCATAAACCTCGCCATCTTGAATTACATCTTCTTCGGTCACTGTAGGATCAGTAGGTAAAGAATCCAGGTAAGCGGCTGATGGTATCGCGCCAGTAGCATTCGTATCGTTTTCATCTACGAAGCCATCACCGTTTATATCAAATACAGGTGTGTCAGGTGCGCCACCTGTTGCGAGATCGACTCCGAAACGATAACCATAACCACCTGTACCGCAGGGGTCATCGGTCGGTACTGATGAGTTAAAGTAGACTATTTCTCCGCGAACTACCGGGTTGGTGATAATCCTTTCTCCACCGTCCGGGAGATCTATGTTCCAGCCAAATACCGTAGAATCATTATAATCCACGCCATTCTCCGATAGAAACCGATACTCTACGCCGTTATAGGTGTCGGTTGAAATGGTTTGATCGACCAGATCACCGCGAGACAAATTCGCATTACCTTTGTCCCAAACACCGTGAAAGTAATTGTCTGCCCCCGAAACTAAATCAGCCTCAACCAGGTATTGACCAGAACCGAAAAATACCATGACATTGGGCTCATTCGCATTGCCATTGGGTTCTTTTATAGTGCCTTGCGTAGGATGGAAAGACAGAATGGGTTTGGTAGTAATAGGTTCAGGTCCGTCAGTAGTAAATAAAGGGCCAGCATAGGCCAGATCCCAACTGGAAGAGCTTGAACCTGACAGGTCAAAGGCCCACATATTGCCTTCCAGGTCGCCAGCATAGGCTCGATCGATAGTGCCATTTAAATCAAGATCCGCCAGAGCGGGGGTTGCCAGGCCATTGCGCGCCGATGTTGAGCCAGCGCCCGTTGAAATGGTTTTGATCAGCGAGCCGGTTTCAATATCTACGATAAATAGCTGGGCCATGCCACCTGTTGCACTTGTGCCGGTATGGTTATAGCCGTTTCCAAAAATGGCTACCCAGGTGCCATCGTTCATCATGCCGATTTGAGGCCGACTGTAGGTATATCCAAGATCCTCATGGGTAAATTCCCACATAACTATATTAGCAGCATTGGTCGCATCGAAATCATCTGGGTCAGTAACATCCAGCGCAAAATAACCCTGACCACCAGCTCTTTGACCGCCAACCAATACGGTGTGCCAACTGCCGTTTATGAAGACATCCGATATGCTTGGAGTCAGGTCAACATAGTATTGATGGGAGTAGTCCTGCTCGGTGAGGTAATGTAAGCCTTTATTGGAGTCGGTGGAAAATAAATTACTCGGGATGTAGGCAAGCAGTTCCTCGCCACTATCGCTATCAAACCCATGTAGCATACCGTCGTTAGCGCCTACATAAACCATACTAGTACGAGGGCTGGTTTCCTGTGCGGCTACAAAATCCGAGTAGGGTGTCGAGGGGTTACTAACCGGGAAGTCATCGGGCCAGCCAACGTTAGGTTTACCTGCATAGACCGGTCCAGAATGGACCATGTCGCCTAAACGACTTTGGTTCCCGCTAGTCAACGTTGCTCTTTCCCTGAACTCATTGCTGCCGGTACCCTCGTTAGAATGGTCGCCTCTGATATAGTCCAGCCGGTTCTGACCGATGAGATCGCTATCTGTGCCACCACTAGCGTTGGTTTTCAGATCATTTTGCATAGCAGTAGTCAAATTGCTCCAGTCAAATTCAACGCCGCCAGAGTTGTAAGTCAGGATGACCCGATTAGAAATGTTTTTATTGGCTAGCTCCTCAGCTGCAGACCAGTCGGCTGTGGCGTTAAGTGTAACGGTTTTGTTAGTTTCAGTTACGTTATAAGTAAGGCCAAAAGCGTCAATTGTTCCATGCCAGCCTTCGGAATTGAATTCAGCGAGATAAACTGTCGAGCCTTGAGTGAGCAGAGACGAGGTAACTGCAGCTGCAGATGAAACTGCAGTTTGCGCGGCAATATCTGCGAGGGCCGTATCTAACGATGATTCCAGCTCTTGCGGGTTTTCGGCGCTTAAGAAAAGACCACGGCTGTTATAGGCGGCGTGCCATAAATCATCCACTCTTTCTTCGTCCTCGGTATCCATAGGGTCTGGCCACGTAAAACCAGCAGCCGTGGCTGGATCCAGGGATGAATCGAGCGTGCCATTTAGGCCAAAGCCAATAGTGTAAGTGACCAGGTGCTGGTGATCGGGTATTTCAGCGCCATCCACATAACTCGATTGATCGGGTACTGGCACCTGGTCGGGGTAGGCGGATAAATCTGTTTCATAATAATACATAGCCACATCCGCCACTGTATTACTCCAGTCATCTTCATAGTTCCCGCCGTCGTTTGACTCGGTTGCATCACCATCAAAACCGCCGTCAGCACTGGCGCTACTATCGGCATTACCGACACCGGGATTTACATAACTATTCCAGAAACCATCCGACATAAATATATTAAAATTCTGTTGGCAGGCACCACCGTCCGCTTCCAGCAGAATGGTTGATCCATCGGTATCCTTAAATCGTTCACCTACACGTACAAGTGCTTCGTGCGCAGGCGTTCCACCCCCAGAATTTTCGGCATAGAAATCGTTGAGCAAATTATATTTATTTGTATCATCTTCCATGCTTGAGAGGTTTTGTATGAGTTCGCCGTGGAATGCATCCATCCCCATGCGTACGGATTGGCTGTTATTAATAACGGCACCCATACCTGCCTTGGCGGCAAACTCACGTGTTCGATAGTAGACGAACCAGTTGGTGAAGTTTTGCATTTCCTCAGCATAACTGCGTACTATGGATTCAACTGGAGAGGTGAATGGTGCGTTTCCTGGGAGGATTTCTACCTCTGTGAAATTATCGGTAGTTTCAATAACCCCATCGACTTCATTATCAGGCCAGATATAGTAGGTCGGAATATAGTAACTGTTGGCAAATAATGTACTTCCATTGGTTACACCTGGTGGATACAGGTAGTAATCAAACCACTCCGTCAGATCAAGCGTATCTGGGTTACCCGAATATGGGTCTTCTGGAACATTGGTAGCATCATATTCTTCATATAATGGGGCACCAATAAGATCCACGCCTTCCCAGGGCGCGTAGTCAACATCAGGGTTGTAGTAGTTTTTATTACCATTATGATTACGGAAAACCCAGGTACCCGCTTCAAGATCATTAGGTGGCATGACGTTCCAATCTGATTCCCATGATGGGGCAAAATATTCGATAGTAAAATTACGTACTATGGGTCTGCCACCTGATGTCGTATAACCAGCGGTACCATCTTGTACTATTGTCTCCCAGCCCATGCTGCCAGAATCGTCATAAGTAAAAAATATATTGGGCTCTACTGCAGTGCCAAGAAATAAAGGTGATTGTGCCAGAGTGCCGGGTGCAGCAAATGAGCTGTAACTGTTACAAAATGTGAACAGCGCAATACTGAATGCTGTACCGAGCTTTTTGAATAGGGTTTTCATAAAATTCACCATAATTTTAGTATTCAATACCGTAATGAGATTGTACGGTACGAAAGGTGTTCCCGGTTTGACCGCTTGCACGCGCGGTAATTCGGTAGATCGAAATCGTTGGGCCTTTCGGCGGGGCGTTATATCCAGAACCGATATTCATCAGTTTAAGTCGATCATAGGTATTTTCATCGACGTATTTAATAATGTACTGAGGCCTGGTAGTTACTCCAACCGAAGATAGATCGATGTTAGCCTCACTTTCACCAGCCCAGATGGAAGCATCCAGGTAATCGGGGTCTATAGTTACGCCATCCACCTGGTTAAGTATAGAAGTGTTGGATGTACTGCTTGCTACGATTACTTCGGCGCTGCGTAGCCCAGCTTCCGCTGCCTGAAAGGCCAAACCAGATTCTCTCAGGTTGCCTGCCATAGCTAATTCGGTGGATGTGCCTTTCATGGAAGTCACCGCTAGCAACGTCATGGCAATTAGAATGATCAGGCTAATTATCAATGCTGCTCCCTGCTGTTTTTCAAGTCTAATTGAGGATTTCATCTTTAACCTGCCTTGCTTCTTAATGCGACGGTGGTCGAGAAGACCTGTCGAAAACGGCGATCTGCCGGTGTGACATCATTGCCGTTGATGGTATAGGATTGCACCGCGTCCACGACAAAATCCTGATCGGACCTAACCACCAGCCAAAGTCGAACCGCGGTGACGTTTTGCAGGTTTGCAACTGAATCTCTTTCCAGGTACTGATTGGCGGAGCCATCCCCATCGGTATCTTCACCGAGCAGAATCTGAAAGTTTTCGATACCCTCAATGAGTTCCTCGTTTGTGCCGTTAAGCGTTCTAAACAATGCCGGTTCACCACTACCGCTTGTTGATACTCCAATAGAGTAAGTAATTTCTTGCAGCGTAAATATGGAGGCACTATTCGACCTATACTCCGAAACAGGTATCGACGTTTCGAAGCCGTCACTGGTATTTCCGGGCGTGCCGGCGCTAGCGCCATGCCCAAGAGTTGTTTGATCGGCACTAACTGAAGATATTTGAAAAATATTGGCAGAGAAGCAGTTAGTAATCAGTACGATATCATCGACAGAGAAGGAATTGGCGGCCGAAACCACTACCGGGTCGGTAAGAGGGTCCAGGTCTGCCGTAAGGGTAGTCTGACCGGTTTGCGCGCCACGAATAGTCAGAGTGTCGGTTGTCGTCCAGTTTCCGGCTGTATTGGTTGCGTCTACCGCTGGCTGATCGACAAAGTCATAGTCAGCGCCAGCAGTAAAATCTAACTGATTAAACAGATATGGATTGTCATCGGATAAATCTCCATCTCCATTTTCATCCTCTATTAAGCTGTAGCAACCCGTAAAACCTGCCATACGAATATCGGTTGCTATGGCCTCCAGAGCAAAGCGGCCATTTTCCTGAACTCGTGCGCTAGAGTCGGAAAAACGATAGGTGGTCTTATTGCCCATGTATACCTGGACAATTCCACCCAACAGGAACAGGCTGATGACTAGCGCAACCAAAATCTCAACCAGAGATAGGCCGGATTGATTTGTGTTGGGATTTTTCATTGCATAGTCACCGTAAAGCAAGTCATGTTAGCGCTATCTGCTTCTCCATTGATGCAATTAGTGGCGTCTGCACCGTCATTCCACATTACGGAAACCGTTACTAAATCACCGTTCTGGCTCACAAATCCCCTCCCCTCTGGCAGGTTGCCGACAAGGGTCTGCCATTCCTGCGCATCCGCATTGACCATTTGTTGGGATGTACAGTCGGTTGCCTGGCAGTCCTGACCGTAGCTGCCGGCGGTATCAATACCGGCGTAACTGGCAAGGGAATCACGATTGGCATTGATGCGATCGGTCATTTCATAGTTATACCAAACCGCCTGGCTGTGCCAGTTAGCACTGGAGCTTTGCTGAAGTGATGTTATCTGTAGGGCCGCGATGCCTAACAGACCAATTGAAATGATGAGCAGGGCAATTAAAGCTTCGATCATACCCATGCCGGACTGCCTGTTATTTAAGGACATGCTGGATTTGCTCCTCGACTTGCGCGCCCTGTAGCGGACAGAGAAATGGTTTTTGCATAGTCATCGGGATTAGTTCTGTTATCACAGACCGAAATGGTTCCGGTGTTAGCGCCTGTGGGCAGGAAACCCCGACTGTCGAAAGTGATGATCGATAAACCCGCACCCCCCTGATCGTATGTAATATTACCTTCGGTTGCTTGCTGAATCTTGATAATTTCATCTCCGATGCCATCACTATCGGAATCGATAGTGATGATCCAGCCATCTTCATAGTTACCATTGCAATTGGCCTGATCATTACTGGCGCAGATGATGACTGGTTGATTGCGCTCAACCGCCTTGCTTCTAGCCAGCATGATGTCACCAAGCAAATTATTTGATGCTGAAGTCAGGCGTTCATTCTTGACAAATTCTGACATGCCGGGAATGGCCAGGGTTGTAACAATCGCGACAATCGCAAGCGTTATCATTAGCTCAATTAAAGTAAAGCCCGAATATTTTTTCATGCTCGTATCCTAGTAAATTTAAAAAATATTGCCTGTAAAAGGGGATAGGATATAAAAAAGATCCGACAAACGGTAATGACTTGTTGGATGATATAAACTTTAGCTACCTGAAAATGATAGAAAACCTACGCTGCAATTAGCAAAATGATAGAAAAACCACATGCCTTGCGCTCTATCAAGAGTTTTGTTCGGCGTTCCGGGAGGTTAACGCCGGGGCAAAAGTCCGCGCTTGATTTGTACTGGCCGATTTATGGACTCGATTTCGGGCAGCAGCTATTAGACCTGGATAAGCTAAGCTCAGATTTTCAGGCGATCAAGCTTGAGATCGGTATCGGCAATGGTGATGCATTGATTAGTATGGCAGCGCAGGATACGCAGAGTCTTTACCTGGGTATCGAAGTCCATCAGCCTGGCATTGGTCGCTGTCTCAATAATATACACAATAACGAATTGTCCAATATCAGACTTATCGCTCACGATGCAGTCGAAGTCATGCAGCATATGTTACCTGCCATATCGCTGGATCGAATTTTGTTATTCTTCCCCGATCCCTGGCACAAGAAGCGACACCACAAACGGCGTATTGTGAATCAGCAGTTTCGTGACCTGGCGCATGGGTTGTTGAAGCCCGGGGGTTGCGTTCATTTTGCTACCGACTGGCAGGATTACGCCGAACATATGGCGGCTGAATTATTATCCGATAAACGTTTTGAAAACCATGGAGATGCTAGTGGGTTTAGTTTTTGCCCGGCTTACCGACCGGTGACTCACTTCGAAAGGCGCGGCCGAAACCTTGGGCATGGGGTGTGGGATCTGGTTTTTGGAAAAACCTGACGGCGAAACTGTATCAATAGATAATACGCATCATAATCATCATCACGATGAGGAACAATATCGTCATGATAATGCCCGCCTTCATAAAGTCAGGTACGCGATAACCACCGGGACCTTTAATAAGGGCGTTGACCTGGTGGGTGGGGAGTAAAAATGAATTCGATGTGGCGATGGCGACGGTCAGTGCGAATACTGCTGGGTTCTCGCCGACGCCAATCGCAATATTTACCGCCAGTGGCACCAGTAATACAGTGGCACCAACATTTGACATCACCAGGGTAAAGAAAGTCGCCAACATGGCTACCGAAACCTGGATAACCCAGGTGGGCATATCACCGACTACCAGCAGGGTTTGTTCGGCAATCCATTTTGCAGTGCCGCTGGTTTCCACCGCGAGCCCGAGCGGAATCAAACTCGCGAGTAAAAATACTGTACCCCAGGAGACAGCCTCGTAGGCCTCTTCCATTTTTAGTACACCGGACAAAACCATGCCGATAGCACCGGTCATGAGCGCCACGGAGAGTCGTAAATCGGTGAATAACACCATAAATAATGCCAGGCCGAAAAACAGCCCGGCCCAGCCGACTTTATTCGGACGAATTTCTTCGTGCGGATACTCGGAAGTAACGATAACGAAATTACGATCAGTTTCCAGGTGTGCCAGGTCGCGCCATTTGGTATGCACCAGCAGGGTATCGCCGGTTTCGAAGGGTATGCCACGGATACTTTCTCCTTCAAACAGGGTTTCGCCGTCGCGATGCAAGGCAACCATGGCAAGGCCATGGGTTTTGCGCAGCCAGATATCGCGGGCACTTTTACCAAGCAAGGACGACCCTGGCGGAATTACCACCTCGGCGATGCCAGCCTGAGTAGAGGACAAGGCTTCGGAAAAAGCCTTTAAACCTTTTTGAATCTTAAGGCCAAAATTATCAACGAAGTCTTTCAAATGCGCAGGTGAACATAATATACCTAGCGCGGCGTTGGCAGTGATATCAACATCACGCGAGAGATCACCCCGGCTCGCACGCATACCGGAGCCTGCAGCCTTAATCGCGATGATGCGAATATTGTGTTCGGTCTCGACGTCATCCAGTATCTGACCAACCAGCGGACTATCTTCGGGGACATTGACTTCGAATAACATATAATCGACCCCGTAAACCTCCTGCAGGTATTTAGCGCTGCCAGCGACATTAACTGGCTTGTCGGCCGAAACGTTAGGCAAGACGTATTTTCCCGCGAAAACAAAATAAGCAATGCCGGTTGCCATCAGCGCGAGTCCAATTGGTGTCACCGAAAATAATGACCAGGTTTGCATTTGCTGGTCAGTGGGCAAGGCGACATTGGAAGTCAGAATCAAATCATTGAGCAGGATTAAAGGAGACGAGCCCACCATTGTGATGGTGCCTCCGAGTATCGCAGTAAAACCCATTGGCATGAGCAGGCGCGACATGGGCAGACCCGAGCGTACCGATATACGACTCACAACCGGCAGAAACAAAGCGGCAGCGCCGACGTTCTGCATAAAAGAAGAAATGATGCCCACGGTACCGGATACAATCGGGATGATACGTTTTTCGGTAGTGCCGCCCACCTTCAGGATTAAAACCGCAACCTTGCTCATGACGCCGGTTTTATCCAACCCAGCGCCAATCACCATTACCGCGATAATCGACATCACCGCGTTACTTGAAAAGCCATCAAACAGATGTTGGGTTTCCACCAGTCCATGCTCGAGTCCCATGACGGGTGCGAGCAGGTTGGTCAGGCCAAGCATCACCATGATCGAAATAGCGGCTTCATCGACGCCGACAATTTCGAATGAAAAAAGATAAATAGTGAGAATCAGAATCAGGCTAACCCAGGCGATTTCGATACTGGGTACAATTTCTAGCAGATTCCATGCGCCATAGCCGAACAGGATCGCAGCGATCCATTTTACGTTCAGAGATTTATGCAGTTTTAACAAGCTTTATCCACAGCATGGCCCATCGCATAGCAACAGGGTTGTTCATGAATTCAAAAGTCAGCAGGTAGAATAGTGACTTAAACATCCGTCAAGAAAAGTATCTTATGATTAACTAACGATTATTACCGCTGATTGGTGGTATTTACCAATCAAAAAATGAAATCGCGGTATCAATTCGATAAATTGTGCGTTTGAATTCAAATCAAATTGATATGCTTTGAATATTACAGGAATATAGCATGTCCCGAAAACATCCCGTAGTGGTTATGATTGGTTTTGCTGGTTATGTCACTAATTGACAGTCACTGTCATCTCGATGATGATCGATTCGATGAAAATCGCGATCAGGTAATAGCGCGCGCCATGCAACAGGGCATCGAGCAAATCGTGATGCCCGCAACCACGGTCAATCGCTGGGACAAAATAAAACAAATAGCCGGACAATATCACAATGTCTACCCGGCCTATGGTTTGCATCCAATGTTTGTCGAACAACATCAAACCAGTCACTTGCAGGAACTCGATGAATGGTTGGATCGTGAAAAACCCATCGCGGTCGGCGAATGTGGGCTGGATTTTTTCCACGGCAGGGCCGATGAAAAAAGGCAGCTGCAATTATTTATCGAACAGTTACAACTCGCGAAAAATCATCACTTGCCCGTTATTGTGCATGTGCGCAAAGCCATGGACCAGGTCATTAACCTGATACGCCAATACAGACCCGCAGCGGGCGTGATACACAGTTTCGCAGGCAGCCTGCAACAGGCACAGCAACTGCTCGATTTGAATTTCAAACTCGGTATTGCCGCCACGGTTGATTTTCAACGTGCAAGAAAATTACGCGATGTGGTGGCTAAGATTGACGAGCATGGCTTGCTGGTTGAATCCGACGCCCCCGACCAACCGGGAGCGCAGCACCGTGATGAACTCAATGAACCGGCGTTTATTGTGGAGCATTTTCAAACTATGGTGAAGCTGCGCGAAACTTCCGAACAACATCTAAGCGATGTTCTCAGGCGCAATAGTAACAAGCTGTTCAAGTTTCCTGAAAATTGAAACACTCTTCAATCGGTTGTCCTGTACTTCCGCTTGCATCAAAACTTTTTTCAGTAAATTCGATATTGCCCTGAGTTGTATAACGAACCAGTGTCGAAGCACGGGTGCCATAATCTTCTGATCGAATAAACCGACTGGACAACAGGCGTTCAATTTCCACAGTCACTCCGGTCTCGGGTAAAAAATCATCATCGGCCTGTTGCCCATCGGCAAGAATCTGCATCAGCCGATCACTACCCTTGCCATCGCTAACAGCCTGCCGTAAAGCCTGCTTGCCGCTTTCCAGTTTTGGCCAGGCTTCGTCAAAGCGACCATTGCTGATGCCATAAAAACCGGGTGAAATCCTGGTAATATCCTGCCCACGATTCGATGCAAACCAGAGATCGCTGCCATCTCCCAGCAGCAAGTTGAAGCCTGAGTAAGACTCAAAATCAGGCTGCAACTGGTTTAGAAAATTCTCAGCCGGTAACTCACTTTGCAGAAATCCACGCGTTAAGCGCCCGCGTGACAATTCGCCGGGACTCATCGCGCCTGGTTCTCGGAAATTGGTTACCGCTGCAAATCGGCCCTGACGATTAACCCCCAACCAGGCACCCTCGGCGGTTAAGTCTCTGCCCGCGAAGATGTTCGGATCATCATCCCACCAATGCGCCGAACGCGTCGGACGTGCGTAGAACTCGTCACGATTGGCGATTACTACCAGAGGGTAGTCTTTATGTTGTTGCAGGGCGAATAGTATTAGGCACATGCTTAGGTTTAATTAAGTCGCGAACTGATCGATCGGTGGCAGGGGCTCGTGTTTTATAGCAGCTTCGAAAGATATCAAACGTTTATAGACCGATAACAATTCAATAATTGTCGTCCAGGAGTTGACCAGGTATTGAAATGAATTACTGACTTGACCGAAGGCAGTTAATATTTGTTGTAGAACTCCAAAGGTGATGGCTCCAACTGCTATGGTTGGAATAAGAAGAACATAGACAAAAATATTGTCTGCCTGCAGGTACAACATACGAGCGACATTAAAGTACATATAGTGAAAGTAGAGTCGGAAGTAGTTTTTCCGCACATTTTCAAACAAATCCTTCAATTTAATCGGCTCAGCCCTCAAGGTATCGTCCTCGCCATAAACTAATTCTTTTCGAAATGCAGCCTCAACTCTTTGATTCTTAAACTCCAGGCCAGGTAACTTGATGCCTACCAATGCTAATAACCCAGTGCCAAATACTGACCAGACCAACGCAGCATAGAATAAAGGATGGGCAATTTCTCCAACTATGGGTAACTCACTGACATATTCTGACAAAGCCCAGAGTACGGGTAAGAATGCAAATAAGGTCATGATTGAATCGACAATCGAAACGCCAAGACTCTCCATAATAGATGCAAACCGCATGGTATCTTCCTGTATGCGCTGTGAAGCCCCTTCAATATGGCGAACCTGATTCCATTGCCTGGTGTAATAACTATTCATCGCAGTACGCCAGCGAAAAATGAAATGACTGACAAAAAAGCGCGTGACTACATAAACAAAGATGGCCAGAAAGGCGATTTCAGAGAAAATAATAATCAAATCAACCAGGCCACTCGAAAAGTTTGAGACCGCTTCTTCTGTGCCTGCGGTATTCTCGGATGCTTCCGAACCGGGGGTTTTTAAAGCACTTTGCACCAAATCAAAAAATGGTCGACGCCAGTTATTAATGGCAACTGAAACCTGGACCGAAAAATAAGTGGAAAATAAAATAAATGCGGACCCGGCAATCGACCACCACTGCCATTCATGTTTTGCCGCAGTAAACCAGAAAGCTGCGAATAGTCCTGTGCATACCAGGTAGTACCCGTAAAATAACAAGAACGAATCCGTGATAAAATGTCCGAGGCCGATAACGGGTTCTTTGTCGGTCAGATCCAGTCCCAGGAATTCACCAATTTGTTCGTTAAACACGTACCAGATAAAAACACAGATCGCGGCATAGCCAACAACAGACAGGAAAAACAGCTTTGGATTCGGGAAGAAGGATTTAAACATAGTCAGTTTTCGTTTTTTAAAAGTGAAAGGCGTTGCCAGAAAATCATTAATCTGGACAACTTATGTTGTGATTAATTCAATGTCGAATGGCTAATAATCGGTATCCAGATACGGCCCGACAATAGCCTGCATCATTTCAATATGCCCGACATCATCATTCAACGCAGCAATATATTGAAATTCCTTGCCGCCCAGCTGCATAAATAACTGGCGATACTCAATCTTGATTTCGTCGAGCGTTTCCAGGCAATCGGCGGCGAAGCCGGGACAAATCACGTCAACCGCCTTAACGCCTTTGTTGACCAGGGTTTCAAGAATATCGCTGGTATAGGGTTGCAGCCAGACCTGTTTGCCAATGCGCGACTGGAAGCTTAGCGACCAGGCCGATTTATCGAGATTGAGCCTTGTGGCAAGCAGGTTGGCGGTCTTCAGGCATTGATCATAGTAAGGGTCGCCACGGTCGACATTTACCTGCGGTAAACCATGAAACGACATTAATAAATGATTTTGCCTGCCAGTCTGCTGCCAATTTGCATTCACCGAAGTGGCAAGGGCGTCGATATATGCCGGGTGGTCGTGGTAGTTGTCGATGAAATGAATCGATGGCAAGTTTCGTCTTTGCACGAGCGTATCGGTTAAGTGATGAAAGCTGGTTGCAGTGGTTGTCGCCGAATTCTGAGGGTAGAGCGGCAAGACGATGAGCCGATTCACGCCTTCGGCCAACAGGGACTCGATTACCGTCTTTAAGTTGGGTTTGCCGTAGCGCATCGCCATCGCCACGGTTGCGGCCTTACCGAGTAAGGCCTGCAAGGCGACCTGTTGCTTTTGTGTGTAAACCAGCAACGGCGAGCCCTGTTCTGTCCAGATGCGTTGGTACGCCAGCAAGGTTTTACCACTACGAATTGGCAAAATAATACCGTTTAGAATTAGCCACCAGGGCAGGCGAGGAATTTCAACAACACGGCGGTCTGAAAGGAATTGTTTCAGAAACCGCTTCACCGCAGGCCTGTCGAGTGCCTCGGGCGTACCCAGATTGGTGAGTATCACGGCGGTTGTTTGTGTCATCGGGAGAGCTGGCCAGGGAAAAATGACAGTTTAATGGGCGGGTAGTGGATTGTCACCGCACAGTTTCATTTTTTGCAATCATTGCAACTCGGGGGGAATTATTTGTCATGAATAGGTTTAATTGAAATTTACAATGGAAAAAACTAAAAAATCTCTTGACAGGAAAAGATATACACATATTTTTTAATTTGGCATGTGTTTACTCATAAATGTTGTGGAGATTTCCTATCTTGACCCTAATTCATTTGTAACTATTTGAATTTAAAGGAAATATAATAATCGATGAAAATTTGATCATTTTAACAAAAACACAGTAATCATGCGGCCTGTAGCGTTTTGTCAGACTTTCATGCACAGACTTATCCACAGGAAATGTGGATAACCAGTTTTGTTCAGAATTCTTAGTAAGTTAACCGCTACAAACTAGAAACTACTTTAAAAAGCTGGGCTAACTGATTTCTCCAAAGTTGGTCGAACAACCAGATTTCGGTAAAAAAAGCGCTACCGGGTTACTGTGGCGACAGGCCAGATAAAGTATCATTGCATTTTCATTTTGAGTGGCGCATGTCGCAGAATAGTTCCCCTTGTTACGGCGTGTTTGCCATCGCGATTCCGCTTTACAGTACATTCGATTACGCGCTTGATGCCAATAGCAAATCCCAGCCGGGCGTGCGTTATCGCCTGCCGTTTGGTAAAGGTCAAAAGCCTGGTGTACTGATTTCAAGCAGCGAGTCCACCTCCCTCGACCCTCAAAAAATCAAACCAGTACTCGAAGTGCTCGATCAATCCCCCGTACTCGACGCGCATATGCTTGAGCTGTCGCGCTGGGTGGCGGACTATTATCTGCAACCGCCGGGTGAAGTGCTGTTCCAGTGCCTGCCCAAATATCTGCGCTCGCAGCGTCAGCAAAAACCTGCCCGGGTCAAACGCTGGCTGGCGAATGAGCTGGATGCCGAGTCACGCGAAACCATCGAAAGACGTTCACCACGCCAGCACGAGTTGCTCAGCGCTATCGAGTATTCCACTGCGGGGCTGGATGCAGCGCAACTCAAGGCAATCAATCCAAACTGGCATGGTGTTGTGTTGGCGCTGGAGAGTAAACAGGTTATTCGTTCAGTCTGGCATAAACCCGATGTCGACGACCAGCTGTTACAGCCAGCGCCCGAGTTAAACGAGCAACAGTCACGGGTTGTCGAAGAAATGAGCAGGCAAATGACGGGATTTTCGGTCCAGTTACTCGATGGTGTTACAGGTAGCGGCAAGACTGAAGTTTATTTCCAGCTTATTCAGCAGCAACTGGATAGGCAGCAACAGGTGATTTATCTGGTGCCTGAGATCGGCCTGACTTCGCAACTGGTGGAGCGGGTCAAGGCGCGTTTCGGCAACCGTTTCACTATTTCGCATTCCGGCCTGACCGACCTGATGCGTTATCAGGCCTGGCAACAGTTTCGTGAGGGTGATGTCGATATTATGCTCGGTACGCGTTCCAGTTTGTTTTCACAAAGTCAGCGGCTGGGTTTGATTATCATCGACGAAGAGCACGATAGCTCCTACAAACAGGAAGACGGTATTCGCTATCACGCCCGCGATGTGGCGATTAAACGCGCGCAGATGCTCGATATTCCGGCGCTGCTGGGTTCGGCCACGCCTTCGCTGGAAAGTCTGAACAACAGCGAGCGTGAGCATTACCGGCTACACCAGTTAAACCAGCGACCGACCGCTTTTCCGCCACCCACGGTGCAGCTCATGGATACGCGCCACCTCAAGCTCGACACTGGTTGTTCGCCTCGCTTGTTACAAAAGATAAAACAACATCTCGACGCCAACGGCCAGGTCTTGCTGTATCTGAACCGGCGTGGTTTTGCGCCGATGGTGATGTGCCATGAATGTGGCTGGCAGTCGCATTGCCAGCATTGCGATGCACGCCTCACCCTGCATCAAACGGTACAACGGCTGCTCTGCCATCATTGCGGATTTGCACAACCAGTGCCTCCGGCCTGTCCAGAATGTGGCCACGCCGGCATCAAACATTATGGCATCGGCACAGAACAACTCGAACAGCGCCTGCAGCAATTATTTACTGAGACACCGGTAATTCGCATTGACCGAGATGTAGTATCTGGTCGCCATCAACTCGCCACAAAACTGGAGGCATTGAATCGTGGAGAACCCTGCTTGCTCATCGGTACGCAGATGATCGCCAAAGGACATGACTATCCGGCGATCACCATGAGCGTGATACTCGATGCCGACCAGGCGCTGTTTAGTGCATCTTACCGAGCTAGCGAAGGACTGGTGCAGACCATTTTCCAGGTATCAGGTCGCTCCGGTCGAGGACAGCGTGCAGGCGAAGCTTATGTGCAGACACGCTTTCCGGAGCATCCCTTGATGAAATCCCTGATGCAGCAGTCATATCGTGAGATTGCCGCCAGCATTCTCAGTGAACGTCGCTTGCTGGGCTTTCCACCCTATGCTCGCGTGATCATGTTTCGTGCCGATGCGCTGAGCCTGCAACAGGCCATGAATAAGCTGGAGGAAATTCGTAGCATTCTCGATGCCCGGACCAGCGCCTACGGCCTGCGCTGCATCGGTCCTATCCCGGCGCTGATGACGCGACGCATTGGTCGATATCGGGCGCAGCTCTGTTTAATGAGTGCGGACCTGCGCAAGCTGCGGAGCGTATTGCGCGCCTCGATGCCGGAGATCGAAAATGTCACGAGTACGCATAGTGTGAAATGGATGATCGATGTCGATGCGCTTGATTTGTAAGTTGGCGCTGTGGCAATCTCTCCCGATCTATACCTGGCCACTAGAATATTATGTCCAACAATCCTGATCATAGCGATATTCGAGCCGCAGTGTCGCGTCTTTGCGCCGATTTTCCGGGGGAATACTGGCGCGAGAAAGACCGACTCAAGCAATACCCGACCGAATTTATTGATGCATTAACCGAAGGCGGGTATCTCTCGGTTTTAATCCCAGAAGCCTACGGTGGCGCGGGTATGGATTTGGGCGCAGCCTGCACGGTACTGGAAGAAATTCAGCATAGCGGAGCGAATGGCGGCGCTTGCCACGCGCAGATGTATACCATGGGCACCCTGTTGCGACATGGTAACCAGTCACAAAAAGATCGATACCTGCCCGATATCGCCGCAGGAAAATTACGCTTGCAGGCGTTTGGGGTAACCGAACCGGGTAGTGGCACCGATACCACGCGAATCCGTTGTAAAGCGGTTCGTGATGCCGAGCACTATGTGGTCAGCGGGCAGAAAGTTTTCATTTCCCGCGTCGAACACTCTGATTTAATGCTTTTGCTGGTGCGCACCACGCCACGCGACCAGGTCGATAAACCGACACGCGGCATGTCGGTATTGCTGGTGGATTTGCGCGAAGCGGTCGGCAATGGCCTGACCGTGCAACCGCTGGAAACAATGCTAAACCATGCTACTACCGAGCTGTTCTTCGACAATTTGCGCGTACCGGAGGAAAACCTGATCGGTGAAGAAGGTGAGGGATTTAAATATATTCTCGACGGCATGAACGCCGAGCGTATTTTAATCGCCGCCGAATGCATTGGCGATGCGCGCTGGTTTATCGACAGGGCCAGTGATTATGCGCGTGAGCGCGAAGTTTTCGGTGCGCCGATTGGTAAAAACCAGGGTATCCAGTTTCCCATCGCTCGGGCATATATACAAAACGAAGCCGCGGCGA
>JAAENK010000084.1 GCA_024224415.1 Gammaproteobacteria bacterium
AATGCCGATCTGCGGAAGGCCGCGATATCCTCGTGGACTGCCGCGGGGAGATAAAAAACACCATCCAGGATCTGCTCGGTGGTATTCGCAGTACTTGCACCTACGCCGGGTCGAAAAAACTGAAATGGTTGAGCAAATGCACTACTTTTGTAAAAACCGGCCAACAATTTAACGCGATATTTGGCGACTAATCTTAAACGTTCAATTGCGAATTAGTCATCAGTGATCCTGGGTGCATGGTCAGCGCCGCGGTCATCATGAATATGTTGAATCAGATCCCTGACTTTGGGATATTTTTTGAGAATGGTCAGCATCGAATGCATCGAAATCCTGAGCACCGTACAGGGTGTTTCAGCCTTGATGGTCGCTGAGCGTACGTGTCGACCACGTTCATACTCTGCCAGTAGTGCCGATTCGCCCATGAAATCTCCATCACTAAGATCGGCCACGTGATGGGCATAACTTAGCGCATCGGTACGCCATACTGCCGCATCGCCAGCGATGATGATATAAAAATTATCACCAGCCTCGTAGGCACCCATAATGGTATCGCCTGGAAGAAAAGTGATGCAAGTTGTGGTTTTTTCGAGGTAACGCCGGTCTTCCTCAGACAGGCTGTCGAAGAGTTCCAGCCCGTCGAGCATTTCGGTAGTGCTGTCCAGGTCACTCTTTGCGGTGGGATCCATATCTTTAATCCGATCTATTTTCTTTTGTACCTTAAATTGTGTCGATACATAACCCTTCGCACTTAGATCACCATGCTCGTATTCTGCATTCACATGGTTCCAGCCGCTATAGATGGTTGAACGCTTCGCCAGAAGCTCCAGGTAGCGTTGGTAGAAGTCCGGATAGAGTGTTCGCGCCATCTTCAGGTATTTGCGGTAATGCTTTTTCCTTTCTTTGTAAAGTTTGATGACTTCCTCGCGTGCTTCCGGGTTAAGGTCATCCTGGCTTTTGAGCATTGTGATGACGGCATCACACATCAGGACATGGGCCAGGTTACGTTGCAGTTGCTGTACCATGCGTGCACTCTGGTATCTAGACATCAGGCTGGATGACCAGCGCCGTTCACGGATAGTACGTAGAAAAGCTTCTTCCATACGTTGAAAAAAGCTCTGCTGGTCTCTTTCATGATGACTGTCGAGTTCGCCTTCCGCCTGGCGTAATGCTTCGCGCATATCATAAAGGCGGTTAAGCATATCCAGGTAAACATATTGGCTGATATAACCCGTCTCGTAGAGACTTTTAAGTTCCTTGCGTTCGATATGGTAAGCGCGCAACATGGCGATAAAATCGTCGTCATCGTGTTGGTCAGCCTCTTCATCAAACCAGCCTATTCCAAAAGCCACTTCTATATCGTTCAGCATTCGGTTGAAATAAATCTTTGGAACCAACTTGTTTTGCCGCAATTTGGATAGATTGGATTGCAATTTGTGACGCGCGTCGATTAGCGTACTGCGCAATTCCAGCGTCTCTCCCTTAGATAGTTCGTTCATACCGAGCCGCTGCATTAGCGGGCGTATGGTGGGTGCGCTCACCAGTAGGGTAAAAAGTACTACACCGATAGTCAGGTCAAATAGAAACTGGCGTTCGGGTAGATCACTTGGTATCGACAGAACGACAGCGATCGCCAACCCACCTTTGAGTCCGCCCCACCACATGATGTGACGCTCCCCCATGGTCACATGTGGCAGGCGGAACCACCTGATGGTCAGAGGCACCAGGGTATAGATTGATAACGCGCGTGCAATCAGCACTAGCGCCACCACGATCAACACTGGTCCGATCCGTGACATAACGTCTTCGGTGCTTACCGACAAGCCCACCATTAAAAATAATAACGAATTACAGGAAAGCGCAATCACTTCCCAGGTTTCGCTGATTGAATGCGTGGCGTCCTGGCGAATGCGAGACATTCCGAATAATCTTAATGCGATTGCCGAGCCGACGACCGACATTACACCCGATACATGCAGTGTGTGTTCACCAACGACAAAGGCGGCGTAGGCGGTGATGATCGAGGTGGTCAGGATAACGCTGACATTGGCCTGCATTCGATGTAACAGTTCACAAGCAACAAAACCTAGCAGGCTGCCGAATATCACACCGCCGAAGAAAACGCGTAAAAATTCAAGAAATACGTTATCAAGATCAGAGAAACTAATACCGCTGCCTTCGAC
>JAAENK010000085.1 GCA_024224415.1 Gammaproteobacteria bacterium
CGGTGAGGTAATCATGCCGGTGGCGTTATAGTTAAAAAACCAGCCAACCTTATTAAATAACCAGATCAGGAAAAACTGCGAAGCCAGGGTCGCTACGGCGAGATAGAAACCTTTAATGCGTAATGAGGGCAGGCCGAACAGGGCGCCAACCGCGGCGGTAATTAATCCTGACAGCAGGACGATGGGAATAAACCCGATCTCGGGAAATGCAACCATGAGCTTGTACGCCGAAAATGCACCGACTGCCATGAAGCCACCGGTACCGAGCGATACCTGACCGCAATAGCCGGTAAGAATATTAAGTCCGAGCGCTGCCAGTGAATAAATCAAAAAGGGTAATATGATGGCGTTCAACCAGTACTGGTTAAGTAGCATCGGCACCACTGCGAAGGTCATGAACAGGACGCCGAATATGACGTATCGATCCTGTGCGATCGGGAACAATGCCTGATCGGCGGCATAGTTGGCTTTGAATTGTCCGGTTTCGCGGTAAATCATGGTTTTACACTCGCTCTATGATACGTTCGCCAAACAAACCCTGCGGTCGAAACAACAGGAAGGCCAGGGCCAGCATATAGGCAAACCAGTTTTCTATCGCTCCACCGACAAATGGCCCGAGATAAACCTCGGCAACTTTTTCACCCACACCAATTATCATGCCACCAATTATGGCGCCTGGTACTGAGGTAAAGCCTCCGAGTATGAGTACTGGCAATGCCTTCAATGCGATTAGTGAGAGTGAAAACTGTACGCCAGATTTCGATCCCCACATGATGCCTGCGACCAGGGCGACGATGCCCGAAACGGACCAGACAATAACCCAGATGGTACGCAGTGAAATACCCACGGATAGCGCTGCCTGATGATCGTCCGCCACGGCGCGTAATGCGCGACCAATGCGTGTCTTCTGGAAAAAGATAGCCAGGAAAACCACCAGTATGCCGGCCGTTGCGGCGGCGAAGATTTCCAGCTTTTCGATATAGATATTAAAATTGTCGAGCATGTAATCGGAGGCGCCCTGTGGGATACCGATATCAAGCACCTTAACATCAGAGCCCCACACGATATCGCCTATGCCTTCGAGTACATAGGCCAGACCGATAGTCGCCATGAACAGGATAATCGGCTCCTGGTTGACCAGGTGGCGCAGCATGAGTTTTTCGATGAGCCATGCCAGTGCGATCATCACCGCGATGGTACCGATAATCGCCAGCCATGCAGGCATACCGAATTTTTCCATGAAACCAACCAGCGTCAATGCTGCGAATAATGCCATCACGCCCTGAGCGAAATTGAATATGCCCGAAGCCTTAAAAATGAGTACAAACCCCAGCGCCACCAGTGAATACATGACTCCGGCCATGAGTCCGCTCAAGGCGACTTCTATAAAAAACGTTACCTCACTCATGCGGAACCCCCAGGTAGGCATCGATAACGGCCTGATTACTACGAACCTCGTCGGGCAGGCCATCGGCTAATTGTTTACCGTAATCGAGCACCACAACACGGTCGGACAAATCCATTACCACCCCCATATCGTGTTCGATTAAAGCGATGGTGGTGCCGAACTCGTCGTTGACATCGATGATGAAGCGCGACATGTCTTCTTTTTCTTCGCTATTCATGCCCGCCATGGGTTCGTCGAGCAGTAATAATTCCGGTTCGGCGGCGAGTGCGCGACCGAGTTCGACGCGTTTTTGTAGACCGTAGGGTAATTTACCCACCGGTTTCTTGCGTATCGCCTGGATATCGAGAAAGTCGATGATACGTTCGGCGGCTTCGCGGTTTTCGAGTTCTTCCCTGCGTGCCGGACCGATATGCAAAGCCTGCCAGAAAATATTGGTTTTCATTTTCAGGTTGCGCCCGGTCATGATGTTATCGAGCGTCGACATGCCTTTGAATAAAGCGATGTTCTGAAATGTACGGGCGATGCCGTGACTCGCGGCGGCATGCGGTGCCATGCGCTTGCGAGTCTCACCTTTGAAGGTAATGCTACCTTCCTGTGGGTGGTAAAAGCCATTGATGACATTCAACATCGAGCTTTTACCAGCGCCATTGGGACCGATGATAGAACGGATTTCACCTTGTTTGATATCGAAGCTAATGTTATCGAGCACCTTCATCACACCAAACGACAGACTGATGTTTTTAACGGCAAGAATAGTATCGCCAAACGTACGTTCACTCATGCTGCTGCTTCCTGTGTTGAGGATTCGAGTGGATAACACTCAGCATTGCTGATTTTCACATCAGCTTCGAGCATGCCGGTACGACCATCCTCGAAGGTAACTTCGGTTTTCACGTGGCATTCATCGATGCCGGAATAGAGTGCATCGACCAGAGTCTCATAGCGCTCGGCGACAAACTTACGCCGTACCTTGCGGGTGCGGGTCAGTTCACCGTCGTCGGCATCGAGTTCTTTATGTAATATGAGGAAGCGATGTATCTGCGATTTACCCAGCCGGCTATCTTTCGCCAGGTCGGCATTCACCTTGTCGACACAATCTTTCACCAGTTGATAGATCTCGGGTTGAGCAGCGAGGTCGATATAGCCGGAATAAGCCAGGTTATTGCGTTCGGCCCAGTTACCGACCGCATCGAGATCTATATTGATAAATGCGGTGCTGTAATCACGCTCGTTGCCGAACAAAACGGCTTCCTTAACAAAAGAAAAGAATTTGAGTTTGTTTTCGATATATTTTGGCGCAAACATGGTGCCGTCGTTGAGTTTACCGACATCCTTGGCGCGGTCGATAATCTTCAAATGACCATTTTTTTCATCGAAATAACCGGCATCACCGGTGAGCACCCAGCCGTCTTCATTTTTAGTGCTGGCGGTGGACTCGGGGTTTTTATAATAAGAATGAAATACGCCTGGGCTGCGGTAGAGTATCTCACCGTTATCGTCAATATCGATCTCGACATCGATGGCCGGGGTGCCGACGGTATCGGCAAAAACTTCGCCATCGGGTTGTACGCAGATGAATACCATGCATTCGGTTTGACCGTATAACTGCTTGATATTTATACCCAGCGAGCGGTAAAAATCGAAAATCTCCGGACCAATAGCTTCACCGGCGGTATAGGCCAGCTTAGTGCGGCGCAATCCGAGTACATCCTTCAGCGGTCCGTAAACCAGAATATTACCCAGCTTGTATAGCAGTGAATCTTTGAGTGATACCGATTCACCGTTAAGAATCTTAACCCCGACTTTAGCGGCATGATCCATAAAGAAGCGAAACACGCGACGTTTGATGGCAGCCGCGTCCTCCATACGAATCATCACCTGGGTCAGCATGTTTTCGTAAATGCGTGGTGGTGCGAAATAGTAGCTAGGCCCGATTTCGCGTAAATCGTTAGCCACCGTGGCGCCATTTTCCGGGCAACTCACACAGAATCCGGCGACATAAGATTGTGCGTAGGAAAACAGGTTATCACCCACCCAGGCCATTGGTAGATAGGCAAGCACTTCTTCGTCAGCAGTTAAACCTTCACGAATAATGCCGTTGCGAGCAGTGATAACGCAATTGTCATTGGTTAAAACAACGCCTTTTGGTTTACCGGTAGTACCCGAGGTATAAAGCATGATGGCGATATCTTCACCGCTTCCGGCGTCAACCTCTTGCTGATAAAAATCAGGGTGTTGCTGATCGAAGTCACGGCCCGTCTGCTGAAGTGTTTCATAATTATGCAGGAAGGCCTGGTCATAATCTCTCAGGCCACGAATGTCGTCGAATATAATATGTTCGATTTGAGGACAGCGCTGCTTGATTTCGAGCACTTTATCAACTTGTTCCTGATCTTCGCCCAAAGCAATCTTAACGTCTGCGTTATCGAGTACATAGGCCATTTCGTCGGCCACCGAATCCTGATAAAGCGGTACCGGAATTGCCCCTAGCGATTGTGCGGCGGTCATGCCCCAGTACAGGCGAGGGCGGTTATCGCCGACGATTGCCAGCTTGTCGCCACGCTTCAGGCCAAGGCTTGCCAGCCCGCAGGCCAGCGCACGAACTTCAGCCGCCGCCTCAGCCCAGCTCCATGACTGCCAGATACCCAGATCTTTTTCACGTATTGCATCATGATTGGAGCGCTGGCTGGCATGTTTCAGCAGCAGCTTTGGAAATGTGTCCAGCGTGTTGTCATTTAACAAGTTAGTCATAGAAATTACTTATAGTTATTTAAGTTGATAACCAGCACCTGGCGCATAGTCTATCAGACTAAAAAACCAAATACTGTCATCCAGATGACAGACTGATATTACCGATTAGGCGTCGTCCCGACTAAAGTTTTCCAATGCTTCAAAATCGAGTACTTTAATGGTGCCGTATTCGACATGGACTATATCCTGTTCCTGTAAAACGCTTAACGCCTTGTTCACGCGCTGGCGGGATATACCGGAGAGGCAGCCCAGTTCTTCCTGCGAGAGTTTGATCTCATTACTAGCGCCGGGGTACAGGTGCGGATGAAACATGGATGCAAGCCCTTGCGCCACGCGCGCCTCGGGCGACAGCAAGCGTTCATTTTCCATATGACCGATAAACTGACCGAGACGCTCGTTAAGCTGCTTTATCAAATACTGATTGAAGGGAATGCTTTCGTTCAGCAGCATGTAAAAAGTATCCTCCGGCATCAGCGCGATGACTGACTTTCTCAATGCGATGACATCGTAGCGGCGTGTCTCGCGTTTTAAAAGCGAACCCTCGCCAAACCAGCTGCCCCTGGGAATGCCGGTAGCCAGCGAAACATGCTTGCCACTTGCGGAGGTGACACTGAGTTTGACGATACCATCGCAGATGCCGATCCACACGTTAGAGGGATCACCCCGGTGGCATACCAGTTCGCCGGTAGCATATGATTTACATTGAATCGATGCCCTTACTTTTTCTATTTGCGCAGCGCTTAGTTGTTTGACCCAGGGGCTGGCATTCAGCAAATAGTCTATCGAATTCAAGGCCGCTACCCCATCACCTACTGGTCGTAACGATAAAAACCACGACCCGATTTACGGCCCAGGTAACCGGCATCGACCATTTGTTGCCAGATAGGGCAGGGACGATATTTGGAATCGCCAAATCCATCATGTAGTACTTTAATGACTGAGTAACAGGTATCCAGGCCGATCAGATCAGCAAGCATGAGGGGGCCCATCGGGTGCGCCATGCCGAGCTTCATGATTTCATCGATACCTTCTGCGCTGGCCAGTCCTTCGTAATAAACATAAGCAGCCTCATTGATCATCGGGATCAAAATACGATTGGCGACAAATCCCGGGCTGTCTTTGGCCTCGACCGGTACTTTACCGATAAACTCGGATAATTTATGGATTTGCTGATAAACCGCATCGCTGGTTTGCAGGGCGCGAATGACTTCTACCAGGGCCATCATCGGCACCGGATTCATGAAGTGCATGCCGACCACCTGTTCCGGTCGCTGCGTGGCGCCGGCAATTTTTGTCAGTGAAATCGATGAGGTGTTGCTGGCCAGCAAGGCTGAAGGTTTACAGATTTTGTCGAGCTGTTCAAAAATTCGTAATTTCAACGCCTCGTTTTCCGTCGCCGCTTCGATGACGATATCCAGGTCTTTTAAATCATCCATGGTGGTGGTGGTTTGAATATTAGCCAGTGCCGCAGCCTTATCGTCTGCACTGATTTTCTCTTTCTTGATTAAACGATCAAGACTGGTAGAAATTGTGTCAAGGCCGCGCTGTACCGCATCTTCGGCGATATCCTGCATGATGACCGTTAACCCGGCTACCGCACAAACCTGCACGATGCCGTTACCCATGGTGCCCGCGCCAACGACGCCGACTGTTTTAATGCTCATATTTGTTCCTGAAATGGAATTTCATGTATTTTGTCATTACGATCGCTGAGCCGCAATCTGTATTGTTGGCAACCAGGTGTTATTGATCGTCCTGTACAGATAGAAAGGCCAGTATGTCGTTTATTTCGGCATCACTAAAATCCTGGAATATTCGTGCGTCCCGCGGGTCATCGTGCAGCCGCTCGTCGCTGCGAAAGTTATCGATCTGTCTGATTAAATACTGACTGTATTGACCACTTAGCGGTGGATATTGTTTCGATGCGTTGCCTTCGCCTGTACGACCATGGCATCCGGCACACTCCTTCTGATATAGCTTATGACCAGACCCTATATTACCGGGGTATCTGGCAATGTTGACGACTAGTTCACTTTGTTGTAATCGCTCAAGTGCATCGAATGTTTCTTCTTCCAGAGGTGGTAACTTTGAAGCCAGTTTTATCTGCGACAGGTAAATGGAGATCAGATCGATATCTTCCTCCGGTAGCTCGCGTTCCGTAGCATAGGGAATCATCGGGATATTCAGGCGCTCGCGAGTTTTAAAATATTGCAGCTGTCTGGCAATGTATTTAGCATCGAGTCCCGCCAGCCGGGGGTATTCGCCATCCTGGCTACCTTCGCCATATTCGCCATGGCAACCAGCGCAGGTTTCATTGATCTCCTCGGCGTATTCAATATCAAAGTCGTCTTTTGCTGTAAGCTCGGTGGTTGCTTTGCGATCGGGTGCATGGTGAGCTATGCCTTGATGACAATTGATGCAGGTATTATTCTCCTTGATTGCATCGGCATGAATTCGCGATGCAAAGCGAGCCTGACTCGCCAGATTCATCGCCGTAAACTGATGGCAGTTGCGGCATTCACGGGAGTCACTTTCACGCATCGCATGCCACACTCTCTCAGCCAGATTCAGGCGTTTGGCTGCAAATTTTTCCTTGCTGTCGATTTCTCCGGTTATCCAGTAATAAAGTTCTCTTGATGCCTTAATCTTGCGAATGAGCTTGGCCGTCCACTCCTTTGGAACGTGGCAGTCGGGGCAAGTAGCCTGAACACCGGAGGTATTCGAATAGTGAATTGATTCTTTATACTCTGGATAAACCGTGGATTTCATTTCATGGCAGGAAATGCAGAAGTCCAGTGTATTGGTTGCTTCCATAGCCGTATTGAATGCGCCCCAGAAAAAAATACCCGAGATGAAAACCAGAGCCGTAAAAACCAGTGGGCGTTTCCTGCAGAGCGCAAGACAAAGAGAAGAAACTTTTTGTAAATTCATATCTATATCGGAATAGTCGGGCGATCAAATCCATCGAACATCCTCGCAAGGGAATGGAAAAATAGGCACTCCCGTTTGACCTAGATCAAAGTCTCGATCGATGACGGAGTGCATGATACGCGAACTTGAATTCTAGAATAGTGTTAATTTGCGTGATTTTTTCAATATAAACAAGTGGGTAATTTAATGAAACCAAGATTAAGAAAAATATGTGCCCTGCTGCTCAGTGTGGGGCTAGGTGTCGGTCTGGCGGGGAATGCCGTTGCAGATAAGTCATTGAAAGAAGTTATGGAGGCGCGAGGTTTAACCGAAAAAGATATCCTCGCTGCAGCCAAAACCTACACACCGACCGGTGGTCGAGACGAATATCTGGCATTTAGTTCAGGTGGTCAAAGCGGTCATGTGATCGTTTACGGTATACCGTCGATGCGTATTTTAAAATACATTGCGGTTTTCTCACCGGAGGCCTGGCAGGGTTATGGCTTTGACGATGAATCTAAGGCAGTATTGGAAATGGGTAATCCTGACACCGAAATAAAATTCGGTGATACGCACCACCCGGCAATTTCTGAAACAGACGGCGAATACGACGGTCGTTATCTGTTTATCAACGATAAGGCCAACCCCCGGATTGCGGTGATTGATCTACACGATTTCGAGACCAAGCAAATCGTTGCCAATCCATTTTTTAAGTCGGCTCACGGCGGAGCATTTGTGACGCCTAATACCGAGTATGTTATGGATGCGGCCCAGTATGCAGCACCGTTACATAGTGACTTCGTGCCGTTAGAAGAATTCAATGACGAGTATCGCGGTGGCTTAACCTACTGGAAGTTTGACGACAAGGTCGGTCGGTTAGATCCAAGCCAGTCCTTTACTTTCGAAATGCCACCTTACAGCCAGGATCTCTCTGATGCTGGTAAGAATGTCAGTATGGGTTGGGGATTCACCAACTCGTTCTGTTCCGAGCGTTATGTAGGTGGTGAAAACCGCCCACCGTTCGAGGCAGGCTGTTCGCAAAAAGACACCGACTTTCTGCACGTAACCAACTGGCAAAAAGCCGCTGAGCTGGTTGCCGCCGGTAAGGTGAAAAAAGTAAACGGTTCGTACCTCATCCCCATGGAACAGGCGATTGAAGAAGATCTGATGTTCCTGATTCCTGAGCCAAAAAGCCCACACGGTGTAGACGTTAGCCCTGACGGTAGCCACATCATCATCTCCGGTAAACTCGACAGCCATGCCTGGGTTTATAGCTGGGCTAAAATTCAGGATGCCATTAAGAACAAAAAGTTCGAGGGGAAAGACGATTACGGTCTTCCTATCATTGCCATGAAAGATGCCTTGGCGAGACAGGTTCAGGTCGGACTCGGACCTTTGCACACACAATATGATTCCAAGGAATGTGTGGTTTATACATCGATTTATGTAGACTCCATGGTCACCAAATGGGATTACTGTGAAGGCAAGGTGCTCGATCAAATTCACATCCACTACAACATTGGTCACTTGATGACTATGGAAGGCGATTCAAAGTCTCCAGATGGCAAGTATCTGGTGTCGTTGAATAAGCTCGCGATTGATCGCTTTAATCCGGTCGGACCTCTGCATCCTCAGAACCACCAGTTGATTGATATCAGCGGTGACAAGATGAAGCTGTTGTACGACATGCCTTTGCCACTAGGCGAACCACATTACTCGGTCGCGATCAAAGCCGACAAACTCAAGCCGATAGTGCGTTACAAGTCCGGCTGGGATAGCCGTAGCGATAAGCGTTCACCCTGGAAAACCCGTGCCGGCCGCGAAAAGGTTGTGCGTGAGGGTGGTGTCGTTCATGTATACGGTACAATGATTCGCTCGCATATCACCCCGGAAATTATCGAAGTGGAAGAGGGTGAAACCGTATCGCTGCATATGACCAATCTGGAACGGGCGGAAGACGAAACCCACGGCTTCGCGATATATAACGAAAACGTGCAGTTATCCATCGAACCTGGAAAAACCGTATCAGCTACCTTCAAGGCCGACAAACCCGGTGTTTATCCTTACTACTGCACCGAGTTCTGCTCTGCGCTGCATCTGGAAATGCAGGGTTATCTGCTAGTCAAGCCGAAAGGTTATCAGGCCAAAGCTGGCGAGATAAAAGAAGGCCAGACTTATACCAAAGCCGATTTTGATAAGCAGGTAAAAACCAATGTCGATACCCAGGCAGTTATCGATTCGGTTGTCGGATTCATCACCAGCCACAACTTCAAGGATTTTCCCGAAGTAGTAGCACTGGTTGAAGATGCTACCGATCAATTGGGTTTTGCCGAAGAAGCGAAGAAAAAAGCTGAAACCTACGCTGCGAATGGTGATTACCAGAACGCCACCCTGTGGGCTGGTCAGCACTGGCAGTATCAGGTTAAAACGGCTGATCTGGGACTGCGCGCCAAAACCTTCCTTGAGGAACACGGTGCAGTTAAGGTAGAGTAGAAGACTCTTAACTAGAAATTTAGACGCTGGAGTAACAGCGGGGGGCATCATGCCCCCCGCCTATTTTTTTACAGGAATATAAATTATGAAAATATATCGAACATTGATTGTTGCCTTTGTTGCAATATCTTCTTTATCCTTGACAAGTGTTGCGCAGGCCGACGGTGCGGCACTATATCAGGCAAAAACATGCTGGTCCTGTCATGGTAAAGATGCAAAATCACCCTTGTTACCAATCTATCCCAGGCTCGCCGGTCAAAATGCCGACTATGCCTTTAATCAAATGAAGGATATTAAATCGGGTGCGCGTGCGAATGGTCAGTCCGTCGCGATGAAGGGTGTGATGGGCATGGTGAATGAGGCTGAAATGCGTGAAATTGCCAACTGGTTAGCTAGCCAGTAAACCTTCTCAGGGGTGATACTAACCCTTGATTCAAGTCAATATTTAACTGGTATGCCTGTGTTCTAATCGGACGCTGTCTGCCTATGGAAATCTATCAATGAAAATAAATAGCATAACTCCTGCCAGCATGCTGGCATTTTGTGTGGTTACCGTCACTCAAGTTGTTTTTGCGGCCGGCTCGGTCGAATGGAATGCCGAGGGCGGGGAAAAATCACGAGCCATGTTGCTGGAACCAGACCGTGAAAACGGTATCGAGGTTTATGAAGTTTGTTCCGCCTGCCATCTGCTCGAAGGATGGGGTATGACCAATGGTACTTTCCCCCAATTAGCCGGACAGAGTCGTGAAGTGCTGATTAAGCAACTGGCCGACATCCGTGCATTGAATCGAGATAACCCGACCATGTACCCATTTGCTCTGCCCGAATCAATAGGCGACGAACAGGCGCTGGCCGATGTCACGGCTTATATCGAAACCTTACCGATGAATCCCGAAAACGGTAAAGGTGAGTGGGAAAAAGGCACACCAGAATTTGCCCAGGGTGAAAAGCTTTATAAAGATAACTGTGTGGAATGTCATGGTGATCACGGTGAAGGTATGGCCGATAAGTTTTATCCGCGTATTGAAGGTCAGCATTACAATTACATGTTGCGCCAGTTTGAATGGATCAGGGACGGCAAGCGTCGTAATGCCAATCCGGATATGGTGGAACAGATCAAACGCTTTAGCGACAAGGATATGCAAATGGTGGTTAACTGGGTTTCACGTATACCGGTAGACCCTAAGGATCTGGCGCCCTCAGCCGACTGGCAAAACCCCGACTATGACTAAGCTAAGACCTTGGATAAAATCACATTAAAAGTTAGTTTATTGTCAGCAATTGCAATCGGATTGCTGACAATTATCTTTTATACATCGATCTGGTGGGTGTCTCTAACTGCGCCTAACTATCCAGTCGAGTCATTCCCTGATGGTGTTCGAATCGAGTTTCATGTCAACGGTGTGTTTAACGGTTGCAGGAAACAGGACAAGGTTGAAATTCAGGAAGATGAAGCTCTCGATTGCGTGCATGAAATGGATACCATTAACCATTATGTGGGTATGTATCCGATTGCCGCCGGTGGGCCGGTGGAACGTGGGTACGGCCAGTTTCTGGTTGTATTTATGATGGTCATGCTGGTTGGCTTTGCCTGCACCCGACCGAAACTCCGTATAGCGCTGATGAGTTTCGGCTTTGTTTGCATTGCGGTATGGATGTATTTGACAGTTTATGCCGAGGACGGAATAACCCTGCAAAATGAGGGTTTTGTTGAGGCGATGGTAACGTCTCTCGATCAGGATGCAGGCGATGCGGCATCTAGTGAGCCGGAAATTGTCATTGGCGGTATTACCGGTGTGCTGAAAAAATCGTTGGAGGATTCCGGTGTCGAAGTAATTTTGCCATCCGAACTTGACAGGTCAGGATCTGACTCGAACAAGCAGCGACTTATTCAACAACTACGCGATACCTACGAAGTTGATCTGCCCAAACTCAATCATTTAACCGAGTGGAACGGTAGTTCGTTCCAGGTGATGTCCTGGCATTACGCCAAGAGTCTCGGTAGATATTTCAATAATCAGGCAGAAATTGTGCCGATGGTAGAGACCTTCGAAATTGCCATACATGTGGTGTTCTGGGCATTACTGGCAGCAATGTTGGTGCTGGTAGTCGGCGCCAGAAAAAACGGCGGATTGTTTTACTGGTTGCTAGTGCTGGTGCCGATGGCTTTGCCAATATTTTTCATTATCGATTACTCCGCCTGGCTTTGGTGGTATGGTCATACCCTGAATGATATGGGGGCGTTTTCAGTGAAACCGTTCATGCCGACGGTATTCGGTGACGGCAAGGTCGCACAGTTTGCCACGCATTCCTATCCTGATATCGGCTTCGGATTAATGATGCTGGTTTTCGTGGTACTGGCATTGGCCGCATTAACCCGCCGCAAGCAGTTTCGTCCGCCCACGGGATAATGTGATGTTAAAAAATCTGGCCATATATTTATTCTGTCTGAATATATTGCTGGCCGCCAATGCTGCTGATCTTCCCAGGTTTCAGGATCTGGTCGATGCTGCGGAACCCAACTCAACGCTGATACCACCGCCCGGCGTCTATGCCGGCCCCGTGGTGCTCGATTACCCGTTGACGATTGACGGCCAGTCAAAAGTCACTATCGATGGTGGTGGTGAAGGCTCGGTCATCTATGTCGATACCGATGGCGCGGTGTTGAAAAACCTGCACTTGACGAATTCTGGCAATTCACATAACGATATCGATGCGGGAATCCAGGTGCGTGGTAACTTCAATGTTATCAAGGATAACGTAATAGATGACTGTCTGTTTGGTATCGATTTGCAGCAATCCAATCACAATATTGTGCGGCGTAATCGCATCTCATCCAAGGATGTTGAACTCGGTGTGCGTGGTGATTCGGTACGACTCTGGTATAGCTTTAACAATAAAATCACCGACAATATTATTCGTCATAGCCGGGACATGGTGGTGTGGTATTCGGCGGATAATGTTATCGCCCGTAATGATTCGCGTCATGGTCGCTATTCGTTGCATTTTATGTATTCGCGATTTAACGACGTCGATTCCAATCACTATGAGAATAATTCGGTTGGCATTTTCCTGATGTACAGCGATAGTGTTGTGATACGCAATAATTATATTGCTTACGCCAATGGACCCACCGGCATGGGAATAGGTTTTAAGGAAACCTCCGACGTTGAAATTGCCGGCAACCAGATTCTCTACTGCGCTACTGGATTATATATCGATATATCACCCTATGATCCGGAGAGTACTAATCGTATCCATGACAATGTTATTGCCTTCACCAGCATAGCAATCGATTTTCTCAACGACTGGACCGGTAATATTTTCGAAACCAATACCTTCAAGAGTAACCAGATACAGATATCAGTGGCTGGCGGTAAAACAGCCAATCGCAACGTCTGGAAGGGTAATTTTTGGGACGACTATGAAGGCTTTGATCTGGACCGGGACGGAATAGGTGATACCGCCTACGATCTCTATGGTTATGCCGACCGTATCTGGATGGATGTGCCTGTGGCGCGATTTCTTCAGGGCACGCCGGTGATGGCGGTGCTCGATTTTCTCGAACGTCTGGCGCCTTTTAGTACGCCGGATTTACTGGTGCGGGATGAGTACCCGGCGATGTCGGCGCATAAACAAATTGACCTGTCAGAATCATGAGTTCCAGTATTAACGGCAAGCCGAATAAACCGGTGCGCAGCCTCAGGAAAAAGCAGGCTAACCGGCGCGAGTTTATACATTCGGCAGTCTTAACGACTGCGGTGGTGGGTTTCTCGCTTGTGGGCCTGTTGCCTGTTGTACAGGGTCATTCCAATCGTCTGCGTCCGCCCGGTGCGATTAAACAACCACTCGATGAACAGGAATTTTTCGCTTCCTGTATCAAGTGCGGCCAGTGTGTTCAGGTTTGTCCGGTGAATGCTATAAAGCTTGCTGATATCAATGATGGCGTGGGAATTGGGGTGCCTTTTATTGATGCCCGGGAGCAAGCCTGTGATTTTTCCTGCGACGGTTTACAGTGCGTTCTGGCCTGCCCAACCGGAGCGCTCACCCACGATCTCGACTATCCCGCCGATACGCGTATGGGTTTTGCACGACTGGCTCAACCGGCTAGTTGTCTGGCGGTGCGTGGCGAGGGTTTTAAGGGAACGGCAAGAGGTCCAGAATACCAGGGTTTACTCAGATACGACGAAATTGACCGCTGGAACCCGCTTCCGGTTGCGGAGCATCAATACGATCTCGAGCTATGCGACCTGTGTGTGCGACAGTGCCCAATAGAAATCCGTATCACGCAATGTGAGGAAAAGGCGCAGGATAGCGAGAATACCGCCAGTCTTGGTCGGGTAGCAGAGCAACATGGCAACGAGTGTCCGCCAAAGCATGCCATACAATTACGGCAGGTCGGCGATAGCTGGACTCCCGAGGTGCTCGACGGTTGCGTGGGTTGCGGAGTCTGCGAAATGATTTGCCCGCTTGAAGAAGGGCCGGCTATCGTCGTCGATATCGACAAAACAGCAGATTCGGTATAGGGCGATGATTAACTACATCAGGGAATCACTTTCGCAGGTTTTTGGCAACAAGCCACGCCGAGCCAGCAAAGCTGAGCAGTCTCAAATTCTGCAGGATATTTACCTCGCAAAACGCGGTACTTTGACGAAAGAAAAGCTTGAAGTCGTTCGGCATGAACATAGAAAAACATGTTGCAATAAATGGCAGATGCGACGCTGGATAACAATAATCCTGGTTAATTTGCTGTTCGTGGTTTCTTATTACTGGGACATCCAGCTGCTCGAAGGCGCAATGACCGCGTCGAGATTTGTCGGCTTTCATTTTGCTGATTTGAATTCGGCTTTACAGGTGATGCTGGCTTACAAGCACGTGGTGTTAAATTTATTAATCGGCACCGCCACGGTGTTTGTGATGTGGTTATTACTCGGCGGACGCACTTTCTGTTCCTGGGTCTGCCCCTATCACTTACTCGCGGAATGGGCTGAATTCCTGCACCTGTGGCTGGTGAAAAAGAAAGTCGTCAAAAACCATAGTTTCCATCGCAAGACTCGCTCAGTGTTTTATGTCATTTTCGCACTGTTGGCGTTGCTATCGGGTTATACCGTATTCGAAACAATTTCTCCGACCGGTATTCTGAGCCGGGCGTTAATCTATGGTCCGGGTCTGGCATTGATCTGGGTCGGCTTGCTACTTTTATTTGAAGTGTTTTATTCCCGCCGCGCCTGGTGCCGCTACGTTTGCCCTATTGGTGTCACTTACGCCGTGGTTGGGGTGTTATCGCCGGTCCGCGTGAGTTACGATGTCGAAGCCTGTCATCACGAAGGTGATTGTCGAAAAGTCTGCGAAGTGCCACATGTTCTCGACCTGACCATACGAGGCATGGCTTTCGATCTTAAACAGGACGTGGGATCGGATTGCACGCGCTGTGGTAGGTGTGTCGATGCGTGCCCAACCGATTCACTGTTGTTTAAAATAAAGGGGCTGGATAAAGTTCTTTAAGCCATGATTGAGTTTTCAGGAGTAGTCAAGAAATTTCGACGAGTTGATGCGCTCAAAGATATCAATCTGAGCATTCAACGTGGGCAACAGGTCGCCCTGGTAGGTTCGAACGGCGCGGGTAAAACAACTCTGATCCGCTGCCTGCTGGGTGAGTATAACTGTTCTGGCAGTGTTACCATTGATGGTCTGAATCCCCGTGAACATCGACAGCAGGTATTGTCCCAGGTGGGTTTTGTGCCGCAGTTACCGCCGCCGCTGAGAATGCCGGTTGGTCATCTAGTTACTTTTGCCGCCACACTTTGCGGCTCTGACCCGGCTTGCATTCATCAGGTGGCAGAACAACTGGGGTTTGATGCGGAGCATTACAGGCATCAACCTTTTGTCAAACTTTCGGGTGGACAGAAGCAAAAACTGTTAATAGCTATTGCGCTTGGACGCGACAGTGAATTGTTGGTGATGGACGAACCCGCTGCCAATCTTGATCCTGAAGCTCGGCACACACTATTCAGTTTGCTTGCACAAAAGCAGAAAAGCGCCGCGATGCTGATTTCCAGTCATCGTCTTGATGAGGTGGCGCCATTGGTGAATCGCGTTATCGAAATGGATTGCGGCGCAATTGTACTTGACGATAAAGTTGCCGAGTTGGTTGAGCTATCCAGTCTGCTAGCCTGCAATATTTCGATGATTCGTCATGAACCGGCCTTTGCCAGTGCGCTGAGTGACTGGGGATTTTCTGCAGCCGGCAGCACCACCGAATGGACAGGTATGGTAGCCGGGCCGGATCGTTTGCGTTTTCTGGGCATGTTGTCACGTTACGCAGGATTGCTGGCAGGAATCGAAATGAACGAAGTCCGTGAGTCGGGTAAAAGAGAAGATGTGGCCTAAATATGCTGGGATCATGTTTTTGGCTTTGGTCTTGCTTGCCTGTTCTGGTGAACCGGAAACAGGCCCTGAAGAAGTGAACTGGAATCGGGATACCTGTGAACGCTGTCGTATGATGGTAAGTGAACCGGATTTTGCTACGCAGGTGCGCTATTTTGCTGAAAACAATAAATCGAAGGTGGCAACCTTTGATGACATTGGCTGTGCGGTCATATGGCTACAGGAAAGCCCCTGGTCGAAGGATGAAAGAACCGAGATCTGGGTTGTCGATCATCGTAGCAAAGAATGGATAAATGCACGCACGGCAACATTTATTACGGACAGGAAAACGCCGATGAATTATGGTCTGGGGGCGCAGTCCGACCCAGTGGCAGGCGGTTTAAATTTTGCCCAGGCACTCGAGCATGTCAACAAAACCGAAAATCAAAACCAGATTCACCGGGTGCAATTAGAGATACAGAAGAAACAACAGGAGTTAGCGCCGGAGAATAGCCAATGAAGCAGCTTTACCTGACAGCTACCAGTGATATTGCGGAATCCCTGCGCGCGCGCTGGTTTTCGGTTTATTCGGTGGTTTTCGGTGGTATCGTGGTTATTCTGTTTGCCTTCGGCTTATCCGAATCCCGCGTCATGGGTTTTACCGGCCTGTCGCGTTTACTGATTACCTATATCCAGTTATCCATGGCTCTGTTACCGATTTTTGTGCTGATCACCACGGTGCGTTCGGTCGCAGGCGATCGCGAGGCGGGAATATTTGAATATATGCTGTCCTTACCAGTGTCTTTGGCGGCCTGGTTCTGGGGACGTTTTGTTGGGCGTTTTATTGTCGTTTTTCTTCCGGTATTTCTGGCAATGCTAGGAGCGCTTGTCTGGGGTGTAATCAAGGGATCGGAGATACCGTGGACCCTGTTTGTCTATTACACAGGATTGTTGATGGCGCTGGTCTGGTGTTTTCTCGGTATCGGTATGCTGATTTCAACTCTGGCACGCTCGTCTGATGTTGCGCAGGCGGCGGCATTTATTGTCTGGCTAACCCTGTTGCTTTTTCTAGATCTAATTCTGCTTGGCATACTTATTCAGGAAAACCTGCCCCCGGAATCTGCGGTTGCTATTGCGTTGGCAAATCCATTGCAGGTTTTCCGTACCGCTACCATGATGTTGTTTGATCCCCAACTGGTACTGCTGGGACCGACTGCCTACATCATTCTGGATAATTTCAGTCAGTCCGGTTATATCTTCTATGCCGTTTGTTATCCAGTTTTATTTGGCAGTGTTTGTGCTGGCCTGGGTTATCTCCATTTCAAACGAAGTGATTTACCTTAAGGAGTATCGGCTATGGGAAAAATTAATTTTATATTCGTATCCATTCTGCTGGTGATCTGCCAATCGTCACTCTGGGCAGCGAGTGAAAATCAACTTGCGGTAATATCCAAAGCCGGTGAATTAAACGGTATTGCACTGCAATGCCGGTTTCTGGAACAAACCCAACGTCTGAAAAGGGCGATGGTACTAAATTTACCTAAAGAACGTAAACTGGGTGAATGGTTTGATGTCAATACCAACCTGTCGTTTATGGATTTTATCAGTAGTAAATCGGCTTGCCCGGATGCGCATAGTTTTAGATCACAGATAGACAGCAGTATTAAACAGATCGAGTCTGCATTTAAACAATGATCAGAAGTCTTTGCGCAGTTCTCATTGTCAGCCTGATTCTTTTCAATCACTCGATCCGGGCTGAAGATGGACTGTCGGTTGTCATCAGCATAAAGCCGGTTCATTCCATCGTCAGCGGTTTGATGAAAGATATCGGCGAACCGACTCTGCTGATAGACGGCAAACAGACACCTTATGACTTCAAGCTGAATAACGAGCAGCGCCGGAAAATGGCGGACGCCAGTCTGTTGATCTGGGTTGGCTCGGAACTGGAACAATCGCTGCAAGCCGACATTGTATCGCTGCCTGATTCTGTGGCGGTTATTGAACTGCTTTCCAGTCCTGACCTGAAGATACTGCCGTCGAGGTTGAGTCCGGATCAGCGTGATCCTTTTTTCTGGATGGATGATCGGAATATGCTGATATTGCTTGATCATCTCAGTAGCTTGTTAATCGCACTAGATCCGTTACGGTCGCATATCTATCATCGTAATCGACTCAATATGTTGAAACCATTGCTTAAAATCGATAAGGAATATGAATACGGTTATCGCGGCCTTAAAGCGGGTGTCGGCGTACAGTATTTCGATACACTGAGATATTTTGAGCAGGCATACGCACTTAAGACTATAGGACAGGTCTCTGCCTCACCGCGTCAACAGGTAGACGTAGGAAACCTGCTTAAGCTGCGCAGCACTATCACCAACAAAGAGGCAAACTGTCTGTTTCTGGATAAAGGCATGTCAGCGGAGCATGTTGATTTATTGACCGAAGGACTAACAGTGAATATTGCCATGCTAGACACACTTGGCGTGGATCTCGAGCCAGGGCCGGACCTTTATCTGCAGCTGATGGAATATAACACCGATGTCATCAAGCAATGTCTAAATGCCGATATGGAGGCCGCTGCGAAGGCTCGCCAGGATGCCGGGAGCGATAATACGCCATTGATTGATGGTGTCGGCGGGCGTTTTATTTTGACGAATCAGTTGGGTGAAACTGTCACCGAACAGGAAATGCAAGGTAAGTATGGATTGATCTTTTTCGGCTATACTTCCTGCCCGGATATTTGTCCGACCAACATGATGGTGTTATCCCAGGCCATTAGTCGGTTGAAAGAGCATGCAAATAGTGTTCAGGCCTATTTCATTACCGTAGACCCAGCAAGAGATACAGTGAAGGTATTGCGTGACTACCTAAACTATTTTGATAATCGGCTGATGGCATTAACAGGGTCTGAGCAAATGATTGAGCGGGTAGCAAAACAATTCGGGGTCAAGTTTGAAAAGGTTGCAGGGGACTCATCAGAGCCAGAATTATACGCGATGGATCATACCTCCAGCTTCTTTTTAATGGCACCGGACGGCAGCTTCGTCACCAGGTTTGCTTATGGTATAACAGCAGACGATCTGGTAGAACAATTGCTGGCGATAATGGGGTAAGGCTGTTTTTGTTTGCGCCAGATTAGTTTAGAGGCCCTGATCGGGCGGGAGTAATAATGAGTGAACCCACCAGCGATATCTATCATTGCCGGACTACCGCTAATGTCGTGCGAACCTGCTTTGATGCGGTACGACCTGCATTTCTGTCGGCTTCAATTCTGCCTGTACTCTCCGCATTCGCCTATGTAAGTGGCGTTTACGGCTCGCTGGATTATTTACTAGCGCTGTTAACGCTGATCAGCATAGCCTGTATCCATTCGGCCGCCAATGTATTGAACGATTATTTTGATTCAAAAAATGGTACTGATAAAGCTAATCTGCAACGTGTATATCCTTTCTCCGGAGGCAGTCGATTTATCCAAAATGGCGTGTTGAGTGAAGATCAGACGTTCAAGCTTGGTGTTGGGTTGCTGCTGGCGGGAATTTTATTCGGACTGATTATCGCTTATATCAGTGGCCCCGTGATTTTATTGATTGGTTTCATCGGTGCTGTATTGGCCGTCTTCTATTCAGCGCCTCCCTGTCTAGCCTGTAGGGGGCTGGGCGATTTGACCATAGCAACCTGTTTTGGACTGTTACCTGTAATCGGCACGGTTTATAGTCAGACTGGTGCAGTGACTAACAGTTCGATCTGGCTAGGGCTGGTTATTGGCTGTTTTGTCGCTTCAATATTATGGATCAATTCCATCCCGGACATCGAAGCAGACAAAAAAGCGGGAAAGCATACCTGGCCAGCCCGGCTCAATAAAAAAGCCGCTTCCTGGATGCATGGTGCCTGGTTTATCTGCGGATTTGGCATGATTTTATTTACCCCTATTGGCGCAGGATATCTAGCTTTGCTGGCGACTGTGCCGGCCACCATCGCTGTTGTGTCGGTGATCCGGGGAGGTTTCATACCCGCTATCCCTATGACTCTGATTACCCACGCAATGGTTTGTATCTTGTTGGGTGCGGGGTTTTTGATAGCCTGAGGGCAGGTTTACATATTCCGCCGATACTGCCCCCCCACCTCAAACAGGGCATTACTGATTTCACCCAGTGAACAACAACGCACCGCGTCGACCAGAGATTCGAAAATATTATCGTTGCAGATCGCTGCCTGTTTAACACGCTCGAGTGCGGCTGATGATTGGTCGGCATGGTTTGTGTGGAATTTCTGCAGGCGTTTAATCTGGCTTTGCTTCTCTGCATCGGTCGAACGCGCCAGCTCGATTTCATAGGCTTCGTTGCCGTCTGGATTAAGGAAGGTGTTGACGCCGATGATCGGTAGCGAACCGTCGTGTTTGCGGTGTTCGTATAGCATCGACTCGTCCTGGATCTTACCGCGTTGATATCCGGTTTCCATCGCACCGAGTACGCCGCCTCGTTCTGAGATGCGCTCGAATTCCTGTAATACAGCTTCTTCCACCAGGTCGGTGAGTTGTTCTATGATGAATGCTCCCTGATTCGGGTTTTCATTCCTCGCCAGTCCCCATTCATTATTGATGATCAATTGAATCGCCAGCGCGCGTCGCACCGATTCACCTGTCGGCGTGGTAATCGCTTCGTCAAAAGCATTAGTGTGCAGACTGTTGCAATTATCGTAAATCGCGATTAAAGCCTGTAGAGTAGTGCGGATATCGTTGAAATCCATTTCCTGCGCGTGTAGCGAGCGCCCTGAAGTCTGGATATGATATTTGAGCTTCTGGCTACGCTCGTTAGCGCCGTATTTGTCGCGCATCGCCACCGCCCAGATACGCCTCGCGACGCGACCCATCACCGTATATTCCGGATCCATGCCGTTGCTGAAAAAGAATGACAGATTGGCTGCGAAATCGTCGATGTGCATGCCGCGTGCGAGATAGGTCTCGACATAGGTAAAGCCATTCGCCAGCGTGAAGGCGAGCTGTGAAATCGGGTTGGCACCAGCCTCGGCGATGTGATATCCCGAAATCGATACTGAGTAAAAATTGCGGATATTATGGTTGACGAAATACTGCTGGATATCACCCATCATCTTCAGCGCAAACTCGGTGGAAAAGATACAGGTATTCTGCCCCTGGTCTTCCTTGAGTATATCTGCCTGTACAGTGCCACGGATATTCTCCAGCGCCCAGCTGCGTACTTTTTCAATTTCCTGATCGGTGGGCGCTCGACCATTATCTGATTTGAAACTGGCAAGCTGTTGATCTATGGCTGTGTTTAAATACATCGCCAGTATCACCGGCGCAGGGCCGTTGATGGTCATCGATACTGAGGTTGATGGATTGCATAAATCGAAACCATCGTAGAGTACTTTCATGTCTTCGAACGTGGCGATGGAAACACCCGAGTTGCCGACCTTGCCGTAAATATCCGGGCGTTCGTCGGGGTCGCAACCGTAAAGTGTCACCGAATCAAACGCCGTCGACAGGCGTTTCGCGGCGGAATGCTCGGAGAGGTTTTTAAAACGTGCATTGGTGCGATAAGCGTCACCTTCACCGGCGAACATGCGGGTCGGATCTTCACCTTCGCGTTTAAATGCGAATACACCTGCAGTGTAAGGGAAACTACCTGGCAGGTTTTCCATCAACAACCATTTCAGCAAGTCGCCATGGTCGTGATAACCAGGCAGCGAAACCTTGGGAATACTGTTGCCAGACAAAGTCTGGTATTTCAAATCAGTGCGGATTTCGCGATCACGAATTTTCACGACATACTCATCACCGGCATAACTTTGTTGTACTGCTGGCCATTGTTCGAGCAATTTCCTTGAAGCATCATTCAGCGCACCATTTCGCTCATCGATTAACTGGTCGAGTGACTCGAAGGATTCACCAAGCATGCGTTTTGATTCAAGCAACTGTTGTTTTTCGCGGGCATATTGCGCCTGTTGTTCAACCCGGCTGCGATAGCCGCGAACATTATCGGCAATTTCAGCCAGATAGCGCACACGCTCGGATGGCACGATGACGTTTTGTGCGCTCGACTTTTTCACCGAGACTTCAGGCAAACGGCTATCGCCTGTCTTCAAACCATGTTTGTGCAAAATCTGCAAAATACCCTGGTACAAAGCGGTAATACCATCATCGTTAAAACGTGCGGCGATGGTGCCGTATACCGGCATATCTTCGGTGGCCTGGGAAAACGCTTCGTGATTGCGTTGCACCTGCTTGCAGACATCGCGGTACGCGTCTTCAGAACCTTTGCGGTCAAATTTATTGATGGCGACAATGTCGGCGAAGTCGAGCATGTCTATTTTTTCTAGCTGGCTTTGTGCGCCGAATTCGGGTGTCATAACATATAGCGATGCATCAACCAATGGAACGATAGCGGCATCACCCTGACCGATGCCCGGGGTTTCAACGATAATAAAATCAAATTCAAACAGCTTGCAGGCGGTGATGATTTCGCTGACTACTTCAGGGATTTCGCCAACCGAATCACGCGTCGCAATCGAACGCATAAAGATATTGGGGTGGCTAATCGCATTCATGCGAATACGGTCGCCGAGCAAAGAACCGCCGGTCTTGCGGCGGGTAGGGTCGACGGCGATAATGGCGATATTTAAACTATCGCCATGTCCGAGACGAAAGCGTCGAATTAATTCATCAGTTAAAGACGACTTGCCCGAACCCCCGGTTCCAGTAATACCCAGCACCGGCACCGATGTATTTGCTGCTGTTGTGGCGATATCCTGCTTGAATTGTGCGGAGAGTTTATTGTTTTCCAATGCGGTAATCAGGCTGGCCAGTGCGGATTTATCCTGACAATCGAGATCATTGATTGAACCTGCCGCCTGACCAGAAGGGTCGAACTGACAGCGCTCGATCATATCGAATATCATGCCCTGTAATCCCATGGTTTGACCGTCATCGGGCGTGTAGATACGCGTGACGCCATAAGCTTCGAGTTCGGTTACTTCGGCGGGTACGATAACACCGCCGCCACCGGCGAAAATGCGGATATCGGCGCGATTACGCTGCTTTAACATGTCGACCATATATTTGAGATATTCGACATGCCCACCCTGGTAAGAACTCAGCGCGATGCCGTGAACGTCTTCCTGGATGGCAGCATCGACAATGTCTGCTACTGAACGATTGTGGCCAAGGTGAATCACTTCTGCACCGGAGGATTGCAGGATACGGCGCATGATATTAATTGCAGCATCATGGCCGTCGAACAGGCTGGCCGCAGTAACAAACCGGGTTTTATGTCCCTTAGCAGGCACCTGTATTGCCTGAATTTTTTGCTGAGCTTTGGCCATAGTTGTCGATATCCTCTGCGACTGAAGTAAACGGGTTGATTTTTGAAACGATGTGGATTAGGGTACATTACCTTACGTTTACGTTAACGTCAACATGCCAACCAGATGAGCGACAACGAGACCAGTACCTATACCATTGGCGAATTAGCCAACGAATTCGATGTGACCTCACGCGCCTTGCGTCTCTACGAAGAGTCTCAGTTGCTCGCACCGAAAAGAGCGGGTACCCGGCGCATATACTCAGAGCGCGACCGCGTGCGTCTGCGTCTGATTTTGCGTGGGAAACGTCTGGGCTGGTCGCTGGCTGATGTTAAGGAAGTCTTCGATCTTTACGATTCCAGTCATGGCGAGGAAGCGCAACTGGTGTTGATGCTGGACAAGCTTGCTGAACGTCATGAGTTCCTGAAAACACAGCAGAAAGATATCGAAAACTCGTTAGAAGATCTTGAAAATGTTACCGCCAATGCGGAGCAGGCCCTGGCCGAGATCAGAGCCGGTAAAACCCAGACTATAACCAGGTCTAAAGCCAGTTAACTCTATTGGAGAGTCATCATATGAGCCATATTCCATCTCTCAATTTTGGCCTCGGCGAAACCGTCGATATGCTACGCGATGCCGTTGCGAGCTTCGCGCAGGCAGAGATAGCGCCACTCGCTGCCGAGATCGATAGCAGCAATGAATTCCCCAACCAGCTCTGGCCAAAGCTTGGCGAGTTGGGTCTGCTTGGTATCACCGTGCCGGAGCAATATGGTGGTGCGGATATGGGCTATCTCGCGCATATTGTTGCGATGGAAGAGGTGAGTCGCGCTTCGGCTTCGGTGGGCTTGAGCTACGGGGCGTTTTCCAACCTCTGCGTGAACCAGATTAATCGCAATGGTAACGAAACACAGAAGCAGCAATATCTGCCCAAACTGATCCAGGGTGAATGGATTGGGGCCCTCGCTATGTCAGAACCCGGTGCCGGTTCCGACGTCGTCAGCATGCAAATGAAGGCAGATAAGCGAGGCGATAAATATGTCCTCAACGGCACCAAAATGTGGATCACCAATGGTCCCGACGCCGATGTTATCGTGGTTTATGCAAAGACCGAGCCGGAGGCGGGGTCGAAGGGAATCACTGCCTTTATTGTGGAAAAGTCTTTTGGATTCAGCACTGCGCAAAAGCTCGATAAGCTCGGTATGCGTGGATCGAATACTGGTGAGCTGGTATTTAACAATGTCGAGGTGCCGGAAGAAAATATTCTCGGTGGACTAAATCGCGGCGCTGCGGTGTTGATGAGCGGACTCGATTACGAACGTGCAGTCCTCGCAGCTGGCCCCACCGGCATCATGCAAGCCTGTATGGATGTTGTGGTGCCTTATATCCACGAGCGCAAACAATTCGGTCAGAGTATCGGCGAGTTTGAACTCATGCAGGGCAAAATGGCCGACATGTACACCACAATGAATGCCAGCAAAGCCTATGTTTACGCAGTCGGCAAAGCTTGCGATCGGGGTGAAACCACGCGCAAGGATGCCGCCGGAGCGATTCTTTATGCTGCCGAAAAAGCCACCTGGATGGCACTGGAAGCGATACAGGCCTTGGGTGGCAATGGTTATACCAACGAGTATCCGGTTGGGCGTCTGCTACGCGACGCCAAGCTATATGAAATTGGCGCCGGTACTTCTGAAATTCGGCGCATGCTAATTGGTCGTGAATTATTTAATGAGACAAAGTAAATGAATGAGAAAATTGTAGTAACAGGCATTGCCCGTACCCCAATGGGTGGTTTCCAGGGTGTTCTCTCCAATGCCACAGCACCTGAACTTGGTGCAGCAGCGATCAGGGCTGCTGTCGAACGCAGTGGTCTGGCAAGCGATGCCATCGACGAAGTCATCATGGGTTGTGTCCTACCCGCAGGTCTCGGTCAGGCTCCGGCACGGCAGGCCAGTCTGGGGGCTGGTTTACCGCTATCTACCGGTTGTACCACCATCAACAAGATGTGCGGTTCGGGCATGAAAGCCACCATGCTGGCAAATGATTTGTTACTTGCTGGAACCAACAAAGTTATGGTTGCTGGTGGTCTCGAAAGCATGACTAATTCTCCCTATATCATGACCAAAGCACGTGCGGGTTTGCGTATGGGTCACGGTAAGGTGATGGATCATATGTTTCTCGACGGTCTGGAAGATGCCTATGAAAAAGGTCAGCTCATGGGTTTTTTTGCCGAAGCGACTGCGGACAAATATAGCTTCACTCGTGAGCAGCAGGATGAGTTTGCCATTACATCGTTAAGGCGCGCGCAGGCAGCGATTGAAAGTGGTGCGTTTAAGGAGGAAATTACCCCGGTGACAATCAAAACCCGCAAGGGTGAAGTTGTCGTTGATACCGATGAACAGCCTTTCAATGCAAATATCGATAAAATTCCAACCCTACGCCCTGCTTTTCGTGGCGATGGTACGGTGACGGCAGCCAATTCAAGTTCAATCTCTGACGGTGGTGCGGCGTTGGTTCTGATGTCTGAAGCTGAGGCGCAGACTCGTAGTTGCGAGGCGTTGGCGGTAGTTCAGGGGCATAGTACTTTTGCACAGGAACCCGCCTGGTTTACCACTGCACCGGTCGGTGCGATTCAGAATCTGCTGGAGAAGCTCAACTGGGCTGCAAACGATGTTGATCTATTCGAAATTAATGAAGCCTTCGCGGTTGTCACCATGGCCGCAATTCACGATCTGGGACTCGATGCTGCCAAAGTCAATATCAACGGCGGTGCATGTGCGCTCGGCCATCCAATCGGCGCTTCGGGTGCGCGTATTATGGTGACATTGATTTCGGCGTTAAAGCGGCAAGGATTAAAAAGAGGTATTGCCGCGCTTTGTATCGGTGGCGGTGAAGCCACAGCGATTGCGGTGGAATTATGCGACTAAACGAGGAACAGCGCCTAATCCAGCAAAGTGTTCGTGAATATGTGTCGGAACGTGTTGCGCCGTTCGCTGCAGAATGGGATAAAACCAGTCAGTTTCCAACCGAGCAATTGCGGGAAATGGGCGAGTTGGGTTTGTTTGGAATGCTGGTGCCAGAACATTGGGGTGGCAGTGAAACCGGCTATATTGCATTCGCTTTAGCACTTGAAGAAGTAGCCGCTGGCGATGGTTCCTGTTCGACCATCCTTAGTGTAAACAACTCGGTAGTCTGTGGTTCTTTGTTGGGGTTTGGTAGTGACTTCCTCAAAGAAACTTACCTCAAACCGTTAGCTTCAGGACAAAAACTCGGCTGCTTTTGTTTAACCGAGCCGCAGGCCGGTTCAGACGCGGCGGCTTTAAAAGCCAGTGCAAGCCGTGATGGTGATGAATACGTTTTGAATGGAAGCAAATCATTTATTACTTCTGGCAAGAATGCCGATGTCGCCATTATCTTTGCAGTCACCGATGCAAATGCCTGGAAGAAAGGCATTAGTGCCTTTGTGATACCCACCGACAACCCTGGTTATGAAGTCGGCAGTATTGAAAACAAACTTGGTCAACACGCATCGGATACTGCGCAGGTTTTTTTAAATAACTGCCGTATCCCCGCCGATCACAGACTCGGAGCAGAAGGTGAAGGTTACAAAATTGCGTTGATGAATCTCGAAGGTGGACGTATCGGTATTGGTGCACAATGCGTGGGTATGGCACGCGCCGCCTACGAAGTTGCACTGGCATACGCCAGAGAACGCAAAACCTTTGGCAAAGCGATAATCGATCATCAGGCGGTTGCATTCCGACTCGCCGATATGGCGACGCAACTCGAAGCCGCGCGACTTATGGTGCTCAGTGCCGCCAATCTGCGTGAAGCAGGGGAACCATGTTTAAAGCAGGCTAGCATGGCCAAATTATTTGCATCCGAAGCGGCGGAAAAAATTTGTTCCGCAGCGATTCAGGTATTGGGTGGTTACGGCTATCTGAATGATTTTCCGCTGGAGCGTATTTATCGTGATGTACGCATTTCACAAATTTATGAGGGTACTAGCGATATACAACGTATTGTGATCGCTCGGGAAATTGCTGGAGAAGCTTAATGGCCCATTATCAAAGTAACTTGAATACGCATTCGCCAGAATTTCAGGCCAACCAGGAAAATATGTTGGCGCTGGTTGACGACCTGAAAGAAAAAATCGATGTGGTTTGCCTTGGTGGCAGTGAGCGAGCACGGCAAAAGCATATCGCCAGAGGCAAGTTACTACCGCGAGATCGCATCGAAGTGTTGCTCGACGATGGCTCACCGTTTCTTGAAATAAGCCAGCTCGCCGGGTATCAAATGTATGGTGACGACAATATTGCCAGCGGTGGAGTAGTTGCTGGTATCGGTCGTGTCAGTGGTCAGGAATGTATGATTATTGCTAATGATGCCACGGTTAAGGGTGGTTCTTACTTTCCGATTACCGTAAAAAAGCATATCCGCGCGCAGTCAATTGCACAGGAAAACCATTTACCCTGTATTTACCTGGTCGATTCCGGTGGGGCGAATTTACCCACCCAGGACGACGTGTTCCCTGACCGTGAACACTTCGGTCGAATCTTTTTTAACCAGGCAAATATGTCTGCGCTGGGAATTGCGCAAATTGCTGTTGTGATGGGCTCCTGCACAGCAGGTGGTGCGTACGTTCCGGCTATGTCTGATCAGAGTATTATCGTTAAGGAGCAGGGTACGATATTCCTCGGAGGTCCTCCACTGGTGAAAGCTGCCACCGGCGAGGTAGTCAGTGCTGAAGAACTCGGTGGTGCCGATGTGCACTCACGGATATCAGGTGTTACTGATCATTACGCACAGGACGACGAACAGGCGCTGGCTTTAGCGCGTGAAGCCGTGAGTACATTAAACAGAGTGAAGAAACCCGATATCACCCGACGTGAATCTTGCGAACCTTTATATCCAGCTAAAGATCTCTACGGCATTATCCCAGCGGATGCGCGCAAGCCTTTTGATATTCGTGAGATAGTTGCCCGTTTGGTGGATGGCAGTGAATTCGACGAATTTAAACAATTATACGGAACCACCCTGGTTTGCGGATTTGCACATTTACACGGTTATCCGATTGGCATTGTTGCCAACAATGGCATTTTGTTTTCAGAATCAGCTTTGAAGGGTGCACACTTTATCGAGTTATGCGCGAAGCGACGTATTCCCCTGGTATTCCTGCAAAATGTTACCGGCTTTATGGTTGGTCAAAAATATGAGCATGGTGGTATTGCACGCGATGGAGCGAAAATGGTTACGGCGGTCGCCTGCGCCAAAGTACCTAAATTTACTATTGTGGTTGGCGGTAGTTTTGGTGCTGGAAACTACGCCATGTGCGGTCGTGCATACGGTGGGCGGTTTTTATGGATGTGGCCCAATGCACGCATCTCGGTAATGGGTGGTGAGCAGGCTGCCGGGGTACTCGCTCAGGTGACGCGTGATGGTAAAGAAGCCCGTGGCGAAAGCTGGAGCGAAGCCGAAGAAGCTGCATTCAAGGTACCCATCCGTGAGCAATACGAAACCCAGGGTCATCCCTATTATGCCAGCGCACGACTCTGGGACGATGGTATTATCGACCCTGCCGATACACGCATGGTGCTTGGGCTTGGGATATCCGCAGCCTTGAATGCACCGATAGAAAAGACCGAATTCGGCATCTTCCGGATGTAAACTATGTTTAACAAAATATTAATTGCCAACCGCGGAGAGATAGCCGTACGTATTGCGCGTACCGCCAGGCGACTTGGCATTGGCAGCGTCGCAGTGTATTCCGAAGCGGATGCAAAATCTCTGCATGTTGAAAGCTGTGACGAAGCCTTTTGCATCGGCCCGGCGGCAGCGAGCGAGAGTTATTTGTGTGCCGACAGGATTCTGGAGGTTGCACAACGCTGTCGTGCGCAGGCCATTCACCCCGGTTACGGATTTTTATCCGAGAACGCCGAATTCGCCAAAGCCTGCGATGCGGCTGGTATTGCCTTCATCGGCCCGCCTGCCAGCGCCATCGAAGCTATGGGCTCGAAAAGTGAAGCGAAGAAGATCATGCAATCGGCCAATGTGCCGCTGGTTCCCGGTTACCATGGTGATGGTCAGGCCGATGATATATTGATTGGTGAATCTAAACGTATTGGTTATCCACAACTCATTAAAGCCAGTGCAGGTGGTGGCGGTAAGGGAATGCGGGTGGTGAATAGTGCAGGCGAATTTGAAACTGCGTTGGCGTCCGCGCGTCGCGAAGCCCTGGCTTCGTTTGGTGACGATAAAGTTTTGATCGAGCGCTATTTACCTGCTCCCCGTCATGTTGAGATGCAAGTGTTTGCTGATAGTCATGGCAATGTCGTGCATTTGTTTGAACGAGATTGTTCGATTCAGCGTCGGCATCAAAAAATACTCGAAGAAGCCCCTGCTCCGGGTATGAGTGAGGACCTGAGAAACCAGATGGGTGAAGCTGCGGTGAATTGTGCGAAAGCCATCGGTTACGTCGGCGCAGGTACGGTCGAGTTTCTGCTCGATACCGATGGGAGTTTTTATTTTATGGAAATGAATACGCGGTTGCAGGTTGAGCATCCGGTTACCGAAATGATTACCGGTCTTGACCTGGTCGAGTGGCAACTTGAGGTAGCCTCGGAACAGGCATTGCCACTGGAACAATCCGAAATCAAATTAAACGGACATGCCTTCGAAGCACGTATTTACGCCGAAGCACCCGAGCGTGATTTTATGCCAGCAACCGGGCGTATTGCCTATCTGGCTGAACCTGAAAATGCACGTATTGATACAGGTGTGCGTTGCGGCGATGAAATCGGTATCAATTACGATCCGATGATTTCGAAGCTTATCGTACATGCGGATTGTCGATTAACGGCTTTGTCCAAGTTGAGGCAGGCTTTATCTGATTATCGAATCCTTGGCGTGCAGACTAATATTGGGTTTTTGTCGTCTGTGTTGTCGGTGATGGAGTTTGTAGAGGAAGACTTCGATACCGGGTTTATTGAGACGCATTATAAAAAGCTGTTTAACAGGGAAGATGATCAGGCGGCCATTGCGGTTTGTGTGGCGGCGATGGCTGTGCTACCTGCGATTGCAAGGGATGGCGTTTCTGGTCTGGATCCGTGGCAGGATAAGTGTGGTTGGCGCATGAATCAGGCACCGCTTCACCGGGTGCGATTAAGTCGGGATGATGCACATTATGATATTGCCATCAGTCCAGGTGGTAAGCGCTGGAGTGTTTGCTTTGATGATAACGAATTTGATGTGAGCGCTCGTTGGCTGGATCAAAACCATTTGCAGATCGAGCTGGATTCTTCCCTGTTGACCGTTCCGGTTTTAATCGAGGATGATAATATTTCAATATGGTACGACCAACAGGAATGGCGCTTTGCAGATTTCAATCCGATGCTAACGCTGGATCATCAGGATGAGGCGGGGAGTCAGTTTCTGGCACCTATGCCCGGAAAAATTGTGACCATACCAGTGGCCTCTGGCGATACAGTCGAAGCTGGTGCAACTCTGTTAGTCATGGAAGCGATGAAAATGGAACATTCGATTGTGGCTCCGGCAAAAGCCAGGGTAGTAGATGTTTTTTTTGCTGTCGGTGACCAGGTGGAAGATGGCGAAAGGTTAATCACACTTGAGGCGGTCGAATAGTATGGATTTACCAGCCAGTGTTAAAATTGTTGAAGTTGGGCCACGTGATGGATTACAGAATGAGGCACAAAATGTACCCGTTGAAGCTAAAGTCAAACTGGTCGAAATGCTGGTTGAGGCAGGGCTGACTTCGATTGAGGCTGGCGCTTTTGTTTCACCTAAATGGGTGCCTCA
>JAAENK010000086.1 GCA_024224415.1 Gammaproteobacteria bacterium
AGACATTGACAATATTAGGATGATTCAGACTTCCCACAATTCTGGCTTCCTGCTCAAAACGATTGAGAAACTTATCATTGTAGGCGAGTTTGTACTTGAGCATCTTGATGGCGACGTCGCGCTTCAGGTCGGGATCCCAGGCACTAAATACAGTCGCCATTGCACCTTCACCGAGTTTGTTGCGCAACTCATATTTACCAACTCGATTTAGTCCCCCATTTTGTGCCATTCGCTTAGTCATTAACTGTGTCATGACTTCGGCAAAATCCGGGTGTTTTTCGATCAGTTGTTTGAAATTTTTATGATCCAGGTAAAGGGCGGTCGTTTTCGATTGTGCGACAATATCAGCAGAATAAGTTGAATTGATCAGGAGCGAAATCTCACCGACTACTTCGCCTTTCTTAAGGGCTATGTGTCTCCTGATTTCGCCATGCATATCTGGAATCTGAACTTCGACTTCGCCCTCGAAGATAAAGTAGATGCGATCTCCGATCTGGCCAGATTTGACTATCAGGCTACCCTGGCTAAAACTTTCGACCTTGGTGTTCTCGGCGATGTCCTGGATAATGCTGGCATCCAGGTCCTGCAGAATCGTAACGTCCGATAGAATTAGTGCAATGTCATCACTTTCAATTGACATCCGATAACCTGATCCTGATTGATTTCATACTTAACAATCCTGATAAATGAATGAACTAAATATAGCCTAAGATGCCACAAAATTGTATTTAGGATTCAGGTAGCGGGATTATATTTTATCTATACTGCCACCCAGTAAAAGTAAATGAGTTATAGAATATTCCCCGTTATCACCTCTACACCACGCACTATTTCGTCCTCATCGAATCCACAAAATCCCATTACCAGTCCTTTACGAGGCTTGCCTTGAGCATAGTGCGACGACAAAGCATTAACCACGACGCCCTGATCTCGTGCTGCGGCAACTATGGCGTTGTCATCGTAGCTGTCAGGCAAGGCGACGAGCAATTGCATACCAGCAGCATGATCCTCGACGCTGATGATATCTCCCAGTTTTTGCCGCAGGCACGAAAGCATTAGTTTACGTCGTTCACCATAAATGCGCCTTGTGCGACGAATATGCCGGTAGAATTCACCATTATCCATGAATTCAGATAGTGCTCGTTGTGCAGTGGTTGCGGCCTTGACACCGTACTTTCCCAGAGTTGTCGAAAACTCGGGGATTAGTTCGGGAGGTGCGACGAGGAAGCCCAGTCGCAATCCGACAGAAAATATTTTGGAAAATGTACCAACGTATATTGTGCGGTTGGTAGTGTCGAATCCTGACAGAGCCTGTATGGGACTTCCAGCGTAACGAAACTCGCTATCGTAATCGTCTTCGATAATCCAGCTATCAGTTTGTTCTGCCCATTGTAAAAACTCGTGGCGTCTTAACGGTGACATTGCACCTCCAAGTGGGAAATGGTGCGATGGAGTTAGTATTGTCACGGTGGGAGTTTGTTTGCCATCAGGAACCTTTGCTCCCTGTGAATCCATGTCTAGCCAGACAGGTTTCATTCCCTCGTTAAATGCAATGTTACGTAGGGGCTGATAGCCTGGGTTTTCCAGACCTATGTAATCGCCAGTGGTAGCCAGTGTCCGCAAGCATATTTCCAGTGCGTCGATGGATCCAGCCGTTATCATGATTTGCTCTGGTCTGGCTTCAAGCCCACGCCATTCGCTTAGAAATCGAGCTATTGAACTTCGTAGTTCGTAATTACCAAACGAATTTTCTGATGTGATCAACGCTTCTGGCGTTAAACGAGCCACGCGGCTGATACATCGTGCCCACTGTCGATAGGGAAAGAGTCGCATATCCGGAAAGCTTGGGTGAATATGATGTTGTGACTTACGTTGAGGCAATTCAGGTAGCGGGTTGTCCTTCCTGCTACTGCTATTTGATTTGATGTCTACCTCACCTACCGGGCAACTATAGTAGCCAGAACCGGAACGACCCTCGATATAGCCTTCGGCGATGAGCTGTTCATATGTATTGGTGATTGTACTACGTGATAGGCCCAGCTCGATGGCCAGGCTTCTTGTGGCTGGTAAACGCTGGTTAATTCCGATTTCGCCAGAAATAACACGTTGCCTTATCTGATTGGTAAGCTGAACGAAAATCGGTATCTTTGATTTACGATCAAGTGTATAAACTATGGCGGATATGTTGATCAATTGGACCGTTCAAATTATTCAAAATTGGTGTTTTTAAACTAACCAAAAATATGCCATGATGCAAATCATTATGAGTGAAACTAAAAACAAACTTGATCTGCCCATTGGTCTCCCAATGAAAAACTGGCAATCACGTGAGCGGCCACCGCGTAGTGTGATCCAGGGTTGTAGTTGCCGTGTGGAACCATATAATTCAGAGCAGCACAACCGAGATTTGTTCGATGCATTTGTCAGGGATACCGACCATGTTAACTGGACTTATATGCCCTATGGGCCATTCGATGATTTCGAAGCTTTCGATATATGGGCACGTGCGACTTGCGAGGGTGACGACCCTCTGTTCCACTCGGTTATAGACTTAAATACTGGTAAGGCGGTTGGGCTTGCCAGTTATCTACGTATTGCCCCTGCTGTTGGAGTCGTCGAAGTAGGGCATATCCATTTTTCACCCCTGTTGCAACGTACCACGCTATCTACCGAAGCCATGTTCCTGATGATGAAACGAGTCTTTGATGAACTCGGCTATCGGCGTTATGAGTGGAAATGCGATGCCTTGAATGCGCCTTCCTGCGGGGCAGCCACACGGCTAGGTTTTGTTTTTGAAGGCATATTCCGGCAGGCAACTATGTACAAAAACCGTAACCGCGATACGGCGTGGTATGCGATTATTGACAAAGACTGGCCCCGCATAAAAAAGGCGTTTGAACAATGGTTGGATGTTGAGAATTTTGACCAGCAAGGTAATCAAAAACATTCCTTGAATGAATTTATGCAGGCATAACAAGCAGGAGTGAATATGCGCTTACTGGTATTTCAGCACATTGATTGCGAACATCCAGGCTCGCTTAGACGATTTCTGAAAGAGGATGGGGTCGAGTGGGATGCAGTCGAGCTCGATGCCGGTGAACCGATTCCGGAACTTGACGATTATGATGCTCTCTGGGTCATGGGTGGACCGATGGATGTTTGGGATATTGAAGAGTTTCCATGGCTGGTCGAAGAAAAAGATGCTATTCGTCGCTGGGTAGGCCAGTTAAAGAAACCATATCTCGGACTTTGCCTGGGTCATCAGTGATTAGCCGATGCACTTGGAGGTGGTTGTGTGCCACAAAGTCCTCCAGAGATCGGCATTCTTGATGTGGCGTTAACTGAAGCAGGCCAACAGGATGCTTTATTCGATGGTTTACCTGTCGATCAAAAATGTCTGCAATGGCACTCGGTTTGTGTCGATCAAATACCCGAAAATACCACAGTGTTGGCAAGCTCGGATATCTGCAAAGTGCAGGCCATGCGTGTCGGCGACAACGCATGGTCGATGCAATATCACGTCGAAGTTGAAGAAGATACGGTAGATAACTGGGCTGCGGTGCCGGCATATCGTGATGTACTGGTAGCCACGCTCGGTGAAGAAGCCCTGGCACCAATGAAGTTCGCGGCAGATGAAAATATAAATGCATTTCTACAGTGTTCAGAAACAATTTACCGAAACTTTATGAAAGCCATAGGTTAACCAATATTACTGTCATTGCGAGGAGCAATGCGACGTGGCAATCCTTAAAAATCTAGATCACATTTAAAGATTGCCACGCTACTTCGCCGCTCGCAATGACCCGAAATCAGGAAAATTGTATGACGAATACAAACATCGAAACCAAACCCTCCGTCTGCCCGCTGGACTGTCCCGACACCTGTTCTTTGTTAGTTGAGGTCGAGGATGGTTTGATAAAAAAGGTGAGGGGTTCAAGCGCTAATCCATATACAGGAGCGGTTGTATGCAACAAGGTAGCAAAATATTATCCGAATTTTGTACATGGGGAGGCACGTCTGCGACAGCCTTTATTGCGAACTGGGGAAAAAGGTAGTGGTGAGTTCAAACCAACCAGTTGGGACAGTGCTTTGTCGATTATTGCCGAAAAAACTAAAGCAGTAATCGACCAATATGGTGCACAAGCAGTACTACCACTTAACTATGCTGGCCCACATGGTGCGCTTGCATGTGGTTCGATGGATCGTCGGTTTTTCCACAAAATGGGTGCAAGCCTGCTCTATCGAGATGCTTTATGCGCCGGGGTACGTGGCACCGCTTATTCCAGTCTGTTTGGCAATGCGCCAGGTATGCAACCTGAGCTGGCTGCCGATGCTGATTTGATTGCGGTGTGGGGTAATAATGTAACGGTGTCAAATCTGCACCTCTCACGGGTGATCAAGCAGGCGCGAGAGAAGGGTGCAATCCTGATTGTAGTGGATCCGAAACGCATACGGATTGCGGAGCAGGCGCATCTACATATTCAGATTGCACCAGGAACCGACGTGGTGTTAGCACAGGCATTAGCTGCGGAGATGGAGCGTCGGAGTAAAGTCGATAGCACATTCGTGGATCAATGGGTGAACGACGCCGAGTCTTTCCTTACCGAGTGCCGACAGTATTCATTGCAGGACGCTTCCAGAATATGTGGTGTCCCATTAGAGCAGGTTGAGCAACTGGTCGCTTATTATGCCAATGCGAAAACCCTGGCATGCTCGGTTGGCAATGGTATTGAACGCGGTAAAAGTGGTGGTTCAGGATTGCGCTCGATTATGGCTGTGTCGGCATTACTAGGGCAACTTGGACGACCTGGCGCTGGCATTATTGGTAAACCGGGCAGTTCATTTCCATCTACGTCTGACAAACTGGAGCGTCCAGATTTAATCCCGGCCGGAACGAGAACCATTAATATTGTCGATGTCGGGCATCATTTGTTAAATGATGATCTCGATCCACCAATACGCTCTGTGTTTATTTACAATCATAATCCGGTGGCAATGCATCCCGATCAAAACCGTATGATGCAGGCTTTATCGAGAGATGAACTATTTCTGGTTGGCATAGAGGTGGTGATGACCGACAGCATGAAATACTGCGATGTTATATTACCGGCTGCATCACATTTTGAATTCAACGATGTTTATAGCTGTTATGGACATGGATATTTGCAGCGTGCCGAGCCAGTTATCCCCTGTGTTGGTGAGTCCTTGCCCAATACTGAAATCTTCCGTCGCCTGGCAAAGGCCTTTGGCTATGATGATGCCATGTTTAAAGATGATGATATTAGCTTAATGGATGCCGCTTATGATGCTAGTGATTCGCGACTTGAAGGATACAGGCCGAGTCAATTACCTGTCGATCGAGCAATCCTGATGAAAACCACCGATCAGAAGGAAATCTTAATGTGCAATACCGTTAAACCGGGCACTGCTTCTGGCAAAATTGAACTGTTCGATCAAAGCCTGCAAAACAAGTATGGCTTCGGTACACCACGTTATGAACCAGCGATAAAAGATTTGCCTTTTACCGTAATCAGCCCATCGTCACACAAACGTACAAATGCCACCTTCGGTAGCCACGACGCCAGTGCAGGCATAGAAATTGTCGAAATCAATCCACAGGATGCAAAAGCAAACGGTATAGAAGAGGACTCCCTCATTACCTTGTCCAACCAGAAAGGCTCAGTGACGTTGAAAGCAAAAATCACAACCGCTACCCGGGCAGGTGTGTTATACACACCAAAGGGTACCTGGCTAAAAACAAGCGCTACCGGGCAGACTGTCAATGCTTTGATCGATGCCGATATGAAGACCGATATCGCCGATGGGGCCTGTTATCATGAAACCTTTGTCGAAATTAAAAAAGTGAACTGATGTAGAAGTAACAGATTCAACACAACTGGCCGAGGCAGTAATGCAGGATTGTATTGTCTCGTCTGAATGATTAGTATTTGAGCCATAGCATATGGCGCGTTACGTTGGGCCTGCAAAAAAAATTATAAATACGAGATAAAACAGGAGGTTATATGTCATTTCTAAAAAAGATTCTACTGTGCGTGTTTTCTATCTGGCTAGTCTGTCAAAGCGCATCGGCAGCCACCAGTAGTCAGATCATCGAAGGATTTTCCGAATTTATTATCGAGCGCGCCGATGCCAATCTAATGGCTGTTTTTGAACGCCGCTTAAAAAATGACAAAAACTTCCAGTGCTATTTTCCAAATACCTACGAAAAAATCGACAGTATCAGACTGGAAAATCTGTTCGCATCTAAAACTTATTGGGAAGAAGGTTTAAGTAATGACCTGGAGGAACTGATTTATCGTTCTTTACTGGTTGAAACACAACAGTCTTTAAACCTTTTCTCTCATGCCAATGTAAAAGCATTTCTCGATCTGGATAAGGCGACCCAGGCTTTACAGTATTTTGAGTATAGCCAACCGAATGGCGGGCGCTATAAACTGGGTTTTATTGAGTCCAGTTTTTCTGACGACTTAAAAAATGAAATGAATGGCTTCTCCTCCCCATTTGTTGATTTGTCAATATTGGTTTATGACATTGATAAACAGGTTTTAATCAGGGATGTATGTGATGTCAGGAATAAGGGCAGGGAAGCGCTGCAACAAACAATCGATCCTTATATCAAGGCCGGCAGCAAGCTGATCAAGTGGATGCAGCACGTTGCGCAATACGGTCATAATCTACGGCTCTCGGTTTCGGGCAAGCAAATGTTCTACTGTCGGCCAAAGAATATATCCAGTACAGATTGCGCCGCGGTACAACTTGATGAAAAAGCATTAATCCATGACTTGCTACAAGCACGGATTCCATTAGAGCTCAGAAAAGCAGTTGCTACCGCGAATCGAATTAATAGTGCTTTCACCGTTATAAAGCAATTTTCAAACAAAGAAGCCGATGTTATTAATAATATTGAAATGTTATTACCAGTCCTGCAAAGCCAAAATTTCAAGAACGCAGATATCCAGGCCGTTCAGGATTGGCTCAACGAAGCTGAAAAGTTAACCAGAGATGCGGTGGATGACTGGAAAACCGAGCGTAAGAAACTGATGGTGAAGGTTTTGGCATCTATTAAGCAAAAGGTCGATACCACTGATGCCGATGCCAATCGAATAGTCAATCAACTGCGTGAATTTATCGAAGGCAAGAGTCTGCAATCCTATTCTGACAGGGCGTTGGTATCGCTGGAACTACTCGAAGATTCTGATCTATTCAATTCGCCCAGTTACGACCGCCTGAGAAATTCCGTGTTGTTTTTTGCAGCGATTGCCGATTCAAAGGATAAAAATGGTGTCAAGAGCATATTGCAAGCTTATACGTTGCCGCCGGTCAGCTTCGCCGAAAAACGCAAGCAAGGAGAGGGTGTATTTGTTAGCAGTTATCTTGGTATGAACTATGCTGACTTCGACGATCATGACTCCACCGAGCAGGCTTCGAGCAGCGGCCTGTTCGCTCCAGTGGGAATAGAGTTTAGTTACGGTTTCGATAATGGCGGTTCCTGGTCGCTAATGCTGTCACCCATCGATATGGGCTTCCCGATTAATCTGAAACTAAACGGCATAGAAGACGAGGTCGAATTCGATGAACTGATTGCGCCCTCAATAACCCTGGCTTATGGCTTTCAGGATTATCCGTTTAATATTGGCATAGGATATCAACGTGGTCGGACTTTGAGTGATGTTGGCGAGGCAGAGGAGGGGTATCTGCTGTTTGTTAGTTTTGATATGCCGTTGTTTCGATTGTATTAGTTTTGTGGCTAATCAATTCAATAAATGACCAGTAAAATAAAAATAGTCCGCACCGATCAGGAACTGGAGTGTCCTCATGTTGATCGGGTGTTGCGAGACAAGGGTTACAACCTGGTTCTGTTGCCAGAAAATGTCGGTGATGAGTACCTGCTGGCGGAGACCCAGGACGCTGATTTGATCTTAATGTGTTACACACCGATTACCGCTCGGATCATTAATAATTGCATGAATTTAAAGGGCATCGTCAGGTATGGTGTTGGTATTGACGCCATCGATATTCAGGCTGCCAGGGAGCGAAGAGTGCCTGTTGTGAATATTCCTGAGTATGCCGAGGAGACAGTTGCCGAAGGTGCTTTTGCGATCATGATCGCGCTGGCAAAAAAGTTAATTCCGTTGAGCAACATTATGCAGGTAGACGGTTGGGCATGGCCTACAGCTTGCTGGCTCGGACATGATTTGGCGGAAAAGACAGTCGGGCTAGTTGGGACGGGTCGTATCGGGCGTAGTCTGGCTCGCATGGCGGGTGCGGGTTTCAGAGCCCGCGTATTGGGTTTTGATCCCTGTGTTAGTGCTGAAACCATGCACGCACATGGTATCGAAAAGGTTGATGATTTGAATGCCATGTTGATGCAATGTGATTTTGTCTCGATCCATTCGGTATTGAACGAAAATACCCATCACCTGGTAGGAAAGGATCAATTTGCCTGCATGAAAGCTACTGCGTTTATGATTAATGTGTCACGTGGCGCGATCATCGATGAAGCTGCATTAGTCGATGCCCTTAAATCTGGACAGATAGCGGGTGCTGGTCTCGATGTTTACAGTGAAGAACCGCTGTCACAATCAAATCATCCTATGTGTGAGCTATATGCCATGAATAATGTGATTCTATTTCCCCACCTGACTTTTTATACCGCTGAAGCAATGTACCGGCTGGAGGAGGAGACCCTGCAACGCTGCTTTGAAATCCTGGAAGGTCGTGAGGTGTTGATTAAATCCAGAGATCCTCGGTTATTAGAGCAGGAAGGTAGTGTGGTTTATGTTTGATTACAGCTACCCGCGAACCTCATACCACTCGCACTGCGAAAAATAAGTCCAGGATGACACCGAGCGTTCACCCGATAAACTGATGTATACATTGGCGTTGTTATAAATCATAGATTTGGTGACCGAATCCAGTGTGTATATGCCGATGCCCTGTTTGCTCTTTTCGTAAATCTGAACCCAAAGACCTTTCTCGCCGTTGTAGCCGACAATTTGTCCAAGACGAGGATCATTTTTCATCATTTCGTCTGCCTGCTTTTTGTTCAATCCACTTTTTTTGAAGGATTCGGGGCGCATTTCATGGTCGATGATGACCTGGCCTTCGTAGTCATCAGACATTACGAACATTGGCATGGCGCCCTGGTAGGAGCGATCATCCCAGTTGACTTCGCCTGGTTTGATCATTTCCTGGCCCTGACTGCTGGTCATCTTTCCGTAGCTTGAATATTTACCCTTTGGTTCATCACATTTGACGGTAATGGTGGGTGCCGCAAACAGGCCATACGAATATAGGCAAAGGGCTAATAACGAGGCCAGGAACTTGACAGACATTTTAACGAAACTCCGTAATACAGGATGAATGACGCGCCAGCTTAGCGAAAAGTGTCTGGCTTGTCATACGATCTGTTATTGTATTGTAGAGAGTTTCAAACTTTGTCTAGTTTTAACTAAACGCAGGAAGGTCGATGATGATTAAACCGAATACTTATCCGAAGTTTCCGCGTGATTGCCATTCTCTGTTGAGCAAATACCTGACACCAGAAGTATTCGCATCGCTTCAGCACAAAACAACAAAAAATGGCTTTAGCTTGCAGCAGGTGATCAATTCCGGGGTGGAAAATCCTGACAGTGGCGTAGGTGTTTATGCCGGCGACGAAGACTCTTATAGAGTGTTTGCTGAGTTATTTGATCCAATCATTGCCGAGTACCATGGCTTTGCCAGCTCGGACAGTCATGTCAGCAACCTCAACGCCGACGACCTCGATGCGTCAAACCCCGACCCCGACGGTTTGTATATTATTTCGACGCGTATTCGCGTGGGACGCAACCTGGCGGGTTATCCACTTGGCCCGGCAATTTCGAGTGATCAGCGCAACGAAATCGCACAGCGTGTGTCGCAACTGTTGAGCAATTTAGACGACAGCCTCAGGGGGAATTATTATCCATTGTCGGGGATGGATGAGCAGGTTCGTAAGCGGCTAGTAGCCGATCACTTTTTGTTTAAGGCCGGCGATCGATTCATGCAGGCGGCGGGTATGAACCGTGACTGGCCGGAGGGCAGGGGTATTTATCATAACGGTGATAAGACATTCCTGGTCTGGATCAACGAGGAGGACCAGTTGCGCATCATTTCCATGCAGACGGGTGGCGACATAAAACAGGTATTCACGCGTTTATCAAATGCGCTCGGTGAGATAGGCAGCAAGCTGGAATTTATGTCGAATCAACATTTAGGTTATATCAGTAGTTGCCCGACTAACCTGGGTACCGCGATGCGCGCCAGCGTGCACATAAAACTACCCAGACTGGCTAAAAATATGGATAGCCTTAAATCTATTACCGATAGACACGAACTACAAATTAGAGGTATACACGGCGAACATTCCGACAGCCAGGATGCGGTATTCGATATCAGCAATCGTCGACGTCTGGGGATTACCGAGGTCGACTGTGTGCGGGGTTTGTACGAAGGTATCGTTGCTTTAATTGCTGCTGAGCGGGCGCAATGAATCGAACCCATAGTCGAGCAATATCAAATCCAGTCGGTGCTATTAACTCACAGCCGTCAAATGCGGATCTTCTTCCCTGTTTGCTGAAACCAGAGCATATCCTCGCTTAAAGGCTTCCAGATTCAAGTCGACAAAGCGGGATGGAACAGTATCGTGAATTGCCTGTAGTAGTGATTTCTGAGCGCAAATATTGCTGATACCGACAATCGCGCCCAGTGAGACTACGTTGGCGGCGCGAATATTACCGACTTCTCGCGCGGTTTGAACCAAAGGTAGTGTTGAAGTTTTGTGCTCACCAGGGGGTGGAGCATCGACACGTTCGTTATCGACAATAACAGCAGCCCCCGACTTGATCATGCCGGTCGAATTCTCCACTGCAAGCTGGTCTAGAATAATCAGATAGTCTATCTCGGTGACCAGTGGGTATCCCGCGCTCGAATCAACCACGAGGTCGGAGCGGCTCAATCCACCACGCGAGGTGGGTTCATAGCTCTGCGACATTGAAATGCTGCGACCTTCGAGCGCCAGTGCCGAGGCCAGAATTTTGGCTGCCAGTTGTAAGCCCTGGCCCCCGCTTCCGCTAAAACGAATTTGGATTTCACTCATTTCTTTACCCTGTCTGTGATTCTCTGCTGATACGCCTCGGCATATTCAGGACGGTCACTTTTATGTAAGACGCCAGTTTTAACATTACGTGGCTGGAATACCTCATCGGCTATCATGCCGTAGGAATCAGAACGAAATTCCGACTTCTGGCTTAATACCATCTGGGGTGATTCACCGAGGTCATTTTTCCTGCCATAAACTTCGGTGCAATCTGAAATGACTTCGAGGAAAGAAAAGCCTGGATGCGCAATACCCTGTTGTATCAGGCTCTTTAGCGAAGGTGTCTGTAGCGTTATTTCACGGCCGACAAACCCGGCACCAGCGCCCTGTGCGAGTTCACAGGCATCGAACACTGGTTCATAATTACCTTCGGGTGTCGTTGTGGTGTAGCGGTCACGAGTGGTAGTAGGTGATACCTGACCCCCGGTCATACCATAAGTTTCATTGTTGAGCATCAGGCAAGTTATATCCAGATTACGCCTGCAGGCGTGAATAAGATGGTTGCCGCCGATTGCGAGGCAGTCACCATCGCCGGTGATAACGATTACCTGTAAGTCTGGCCTGGCAAGTTTCAACCCGGTGGCAAAGGTCAATGGCCTGCCGTGGGTGGTATGGAATGTGTTGGCATCGATATATGCACCAACTCGGCCAGAGCAGCCAATACCGGAGACAATGGCGAGTTTGTCTTTATCGATATTCAGATCGTGGATAGCCCATAGCAGTGCGCGCATGGCGATACCATGTCCGCAACCAGGGCACATGAAGTGGGGAAACAGGTCTTCGCGGATATAATCCCTGATTTCGAAAGCGGCTTTTGTTTTGTTAAGCATTTTGCAGAACCTCTTTCACTTTGTTGACTATTTGCTGTGGAGCAATCGCTTCACCATCGTAGCGATTCAGGCCAACCACACTGGTGCCGTCTTTTTGATAGCGCTCAATTTCCACTATTAATTGTCCCGCGTTCATTTCAGGCACCAGTACCAGGCGGGCATTTCTGGTTGCACTGGCATAGCTTTGATCAGGAAATGGCCAGAGGGTAATCGGTCTGAACAATCCTGCCTTGATGCCAGCTTTTTGCAATAATGCAATCGCACTTTGTGCGGCACGGGCTGTAATGCCAAAAGCCACAATGACAACCTCTGCGTCCTCACAGTCGGTTTGCTCAACCGACTCAACCAGTTTATTGTGATGTTCAAGTTTATCTAGTAAACGTGATATAACTCGTTGGCCGGTTTCTGGATCCTGTGTTGGAAAGCCACTTTCTGCATGGGTCAGGCCGGTAGTGTGAGTACGGTAACCATCTCCAGGGCGGGGCATTGGTGGTACGAAATCTTCGGTGATAGCGTAGGGTTGAAAGCCCTGCTTTTTGCTATCTGCCCATTTGCGCTCGACCGGTTTGACAGCTTTGAATCTGGCCATATCGACAGATTCCACGAGATGTCCGATAACTTCATCTATCAGTACAACCACCGGAATCCGTAATGCTTCGGAAAGGTCGAAGGCACGCATTGTCTGTTCATAAACTTCTTCCACCGACCATGGTGTTAACACGATGATCGGGTGATCGCCATGCGTGCCCCAGCGCGCCTGCATGACATCGCCCTGCGCTGGCCGGGTTGGCATTCCAGTACTTGGTCCACCACGCATAACGTTAATAATCACGCAGGGCACTTCGGTTGCGGCGGCATAACCAAGGTGTTCCTGCTTTAACGAGAAGCCTGGACCACTGGTGGCAGTCATAGTTTTGGCACCGCCCAAGGAGGCGCCGATGACTGCGCCCATCGATGCAATTTCGTCCTCCATTTGAATGAATATACCATCGACTGCAGGTAGCTCAAGTGACATACGCTCAGCGACCTCGGATGAAGGGGTAATCGGGTAACCAGCATAAAAGCGGCAACCAGCTGCGATTGCTGCTAGTGCACAGGCATGATTGCCCTGAAGATTCAAAACGGAAGACATAACCAACCTCGGATAAGATTTTTTACTGCGAAATTTGATCTGGAGTACGAACGGCGATAGCAAAGTCTGGACAAAGCCATTCACACATGCGGCAGCCCGTGCAACGTTCAGGTTCTGCCATCTCGACTATAAGTTTGTCGTTTAAAACCAGGCAACGTTCGGGGCAGAATTTGACGCAAATATCACAACTTTTGCACCATTCTTCGGTGATTTCTACTATAGAGCGATCTACTTTGACTTCTGCCAGACCTTCCTGTTGCAATGAGTGGGTATCGGTAAGGTTGCGTAATTCGCTTTCACGGTCGAAACCAAGCGCCCAATCGCGGCCGGCGTCAAATGCGCGTATGTTGGTTTCGATAGTTTTTTCCGGTACGAACATGCTGATGACCGACTTCCATGCTTCCGGGTCGAAATCCAGTGCTGTCGAGAGTGCCCCAAGCAATACAGTATTGGCGGCTTTGACTACTCCCAGTTGCTCGGCGATGCCCATTGCATCCATAGCGAAACTGTTATCGACATGGCTCATCACCGTTTCAATAGTTTCGCTAACATAGCCGGATTGCGCACCACGGGTTCGATTGCGACAGGCAAAGGGTGGCACGATATGTTGAGTATCGGCGATGAAAGTACCACTTTGCTGACGCAGATATGGCATCCAGCGCATACCCTCGGCCCATTCGAGTGCGAGCAATACATCTGCTTCACCTTCGGGGATTGTCGGTGAGTACACAGTTTCACCAAAACGCACATGGCTGAATACTGCACCACCGCGTTTGGCCATACCGTGTACTTCGCTTTGTTTGACTTCGAAGCCCTGTTTCTGGCAAAGAGTTGCCAATACCTTGGAGACCATAATAACGCCCTGACCACCGACTCCGACAATGAGTACGTTGCGTGGGCGTTGGACTTTTTGAGTTTGCTTTTGCGCTTTCTTTAGCGGCTTGATTGCAGCAGTTGTCATGGGCTTATGTTTCGCTCGGCAGGTGGATAGCATCAGAAGGGCAGGTCTGTGCACAAAGACTGCAACCCATGCAGTCGAGTGCACTGATCTTGACTTTATTATGGCCGTCGTGCAGCTCACCACTCCAGGATATTGCCGGGCAACCCAGGTTCATACAGGATTGACAGCCAACACAGGATTCGGCTCGTACCTCAAAGGCTTTGCCTTTGATCTTGACCGGGTCTAGCACACATGGTCTATCTGAAATAATTACCGACACACCTTTGTATCGTGTCGCGTCCTGTAGACATTTATAGAAATTTCCAAGGTTGTACGAATCCGCTTTGCGCACCCACTTGACACCAATCGCCTTAATCAGGCTTTCGAAATCAACACGTTCTGTCTTCTTGCCACGCAGATTTTTACCTGTACCCGCGTGATCCTGGCCTCCGGTCATTGCTGTAGTATGGTTATCCAGCAATAAAACGGTAATGTTGGCCTGGTTATAAACTGCATCGATGAGTGGCGGAATACCGCCGTGGATGAAAGTCGAGTCACCTATGGTGGCCACGATAGGGCGAGTTTCGTTGCCTGTCTTGTACATGCCAACGGCATTGCCTATGCTGGAACCCATAGCTACACAGGTATGGATTGCCTTCAATGGCTCGATCGCAGCCAGGGTATAACAACCAATATCGCCAGCGACACGAGCATCGATAGAACGTAAAGCCATATAAGCGCTGGTGTGTGGACAACCAGAACACAAAACCGGGGGACGAGCTAGTGGTTGTGGTGCCAGGCCTGGCGTTGATTCACTGGCAGGTAGTAGTCCTGCCTGAGCCAATCCGCTGCGCACGACACTCGGAGAAAACTCACCCTCACGGGAGAACAATGATTTGCCCTCAACTTTAAATCCCAGCTTGCGTACGGTCTCTTCGATGACCGGTTCAAGCTCTTCGATAACGATGACGCGATCTACCGATTCACAGAACTTGCTGATCAAATCCTCCGCTAGAGGGTAGCTGGCGCCAAGTTTGAGCACACTGGCATCTTCTGCTACCTCTTTGACGTAGGAATAACTGATTCCACAGGTGATAATGCCGTATTCGGTCTTGCCGGGTTCCCAACGGTTTAGTTCGCTGGTGTTGAAGTAGTCCCCCAGTTTTTGCTCACGCTCAATCAAGCGAGGATGGCTGATTCTGGCATGCGAGGGGATCATTACATTTTTAGCGATATTGTCGACGAAGCCTTTGGTGGGCTGCGAAATACGCTCACCGATACGCACCAGGCTACGGGTATGCGATAAACGCGTGGTACTACGCACTATCACCGGGGTATCGAATTGTTCGCTGATTTCGTAACCATGTTTGATGAAATCCAACGCCTCCTGGGCATCACTGGGTTCCAGTACCGGCACCATCGCCAGTCTGGCGAAAAGTCGCGTGTCCTGTTCGTTTTGTGAACTGTGTATACCGGGGTCGTCACAAACCACGATGACCAGTCCGCCGTTAACGCCGATATACGTCATCGACATCAACGCATCGGAGGCTACATTCAAACCGACGTGTTTCATTGCCGCGAATGCTCGCTCACCAGCAAAAGATGCACCGATGGCGACATCGAGTGCTACTTTTTCGTTAGTGGCCCATTCGGCTTCGATATCTTGCTCGGGGTAATGTGCGACATTCTCAAGGATTTCGGTGCTGGGTGTGCCCGGATAGGCCGAAGCTACACGTACACCCGCTTCCCAAACGCCGCGAGCAATAGCTTCGTTACCCATCAAAGGTTTGACTTCGATGGCGACGCTGGCTTTGTTAGATTTGTCTTTACTATCTTGTGGCGTTACTTGTGGACTGCTTGCTTTTGCCATAATCGAAAAATGTAATTGAAAATTTGACGCGGTATTATCGTGGAAAATTACCTTTTATACTACTCGTAAAAGGTAATCAGCGTTGAGTAAAGCTGATATCAAACAAAGAAATTTGCATCTTGCCTACAAACACTGACAGGAATATCGCTTGAACTTCATGCCCGTCTCTGGGTATATTAAAAATCAAATACAACCAAAACATTCAAAACTGGGACAAATATTCATGACCGCTGCCTCAAACAACCTTGAACATATCGAAACAGCAAGCCAGGATGAATTGATGAACTTGCAGTTTGAACGGCTCAAATGGTCACTGAATCATGCCTATAGCAACGTCGAAATGTATCGGAGAAAATTCGATGCCGCCAATGTTCATCCTGATGATTTAAAATCCCTGCAAGATCTGCGGCATTTCCCTTACACGACCAAGGAAGATTTGCGCCAGGTCTACCCATTCAATGCATTTGCGGTGCCGATGGAGCAAGTGGTGCGCGTGCATGCCTCGTCCGGAACTACCGGGAAACCAACTGTAGTCGGCTATACCCAGAATGACGTTGATATGTGGGCAAACGTGATGGCACGTTCTATTCGTGCAGCTGGTGGACGTGCCAGGGATATTGTTCACGTTGCTTTTGGTTATGGCCTTTTTACTGGTGGACTCGGAGCACACTATGGTGCCGAAAAGTTGGGCTGCACTGTGATCCCGATGTCGGGAGGCATGACCGAAAGGCAGGTACAATTGATTGCGGATTTCAAGCCGGACATTATTATGGTCACCCCGTCTTACTGTCTCAATTTGGCTGATGAATTTGAACGTCAGGGCATTGATGCACGTACCAGTTCGCTGCGCGTGGGTATGTTTGGCGCCGAGCCATGGACGAATGCCATGCGTCAGGAGATCGAGGAACGCATGGGTATAGACGCAGTAGATCTCTATGGTCTTTCGGAAGTCATCGGTCCAGGCGTTGCACAGGAATGTATCGAGAGCAAAGATGGGCCAACCATTTGGGAAGATCATTTCTTCCCTGAGGTTGTCGACCCTGAGACAGGCGACCCGAAAGCAGACGGAGAAGAGGGTGAGTTATTATTTACTTCGCTGACTAAAGAAGCCATGCCCATCATCCGTTATCGTACGCGGGATTTAACCCGCTTATTGCCCGGTACTTCTCGCACAATGCGACGTATGGAAAAGATAACCGGACGCAGTGATGACATGATGATTATTCGTGGCGTAAATGTATTTCCTTCACAGATCGAAGAACATATTCTCAAAGTGGCCGAGCTGTCACCGCACTATCAGTTGGAGCTGACACGTGAGGGCAATCTCGATGCCTTAACTGTTAACATTGAGATGAAATCCGATACGACTGACGCCAGTCAAACAGAACAGGCCTGCTCATCTTTGCAGAACCTTATCAAGTCCTACATAGGTATTTCCATCAATATCCAGGCCATGGATTCCGGTAGTATTCCGCGCTCGCAGGGTAAAGCACAACGCGTGGTGGATAAACGTAATATTATATAACCTGTCTTTGCCAGTCTTTACGCCATTTGTCCCCAGCGTTGGAGGCAGCATAATTTTTGTGGCGGTGGTTTACTCACAAAAACGTCAATCGGTTGCTAGCCTGAAAGATTCAGGTAACTGATATTCCCCGTACTCACCTGATATTGGACATTCAAACGCAAGTGATACCGCGGTCAGCTGCAGGTCGATTTTATCGCCACCACCATACAGGCGATCACCGATGATTGGATAACCTGCTTCACTCAAATGTTTGCGGATCTGGTGTTTACGGCCAGTTTCGATACTGATTTCGAGTAAAGATCGATCCTGTTGTGGATGGTATCTTAGTAGCTGAACATTGCTAACAGCAGGCTTGCCATCAATCTCATTGCTATAGGTGATAGATTTCGATTGCTCGAACTGCCCCGGCACAATCGCGTGATACTTTTTTTCAATCAGTTTTTTGGCGAACAGATTGCCGAACAGGCTCGTCGTCTTTTTACCATGTCCAATCAGCATCAATCCAGATGCTGCTTTATCCAGACGATGAATAATAAAGGCGGGTCTTTGTTTATTATCATGGCTTTCAATCCAGCGCGTAATGGCGCAATGATCGCCCCATTTTGACCCCTGTGACAGAACCGAGCGTGGTTTTATCCAGATGCTGTAGTCACCTTTATCGGCTATCAGCATCGGCTCAGGTATTATAGTGTTGAGAATTGCTGGATCGAAATAAAAATGCAGTTGATTACCTGGCGATAATACTTTCTTTGCGCGGCGCAGGCGCTTTGTACCCTGATCGTTGCTTAGCCAGACTGCACCCTTTTGCATGGCCTGTTTGACCTGATTAATCGATAGTCCTGATGCTTCTGCCAGCAGGGCTGGCGCGGAGCTTGGGGTTTGAGCGATATCGATATGGTATTCGGAGCCTGGCATGGATTTAATTTCGATTTATTAGTTGCTATGTTAACCTCTTCGCGAACTCTATGTGACGCCCTTGCCGGGATAAGGCATATGCTTATTTTACCCTACAGTACTGCGCTTCGAATATCACAGCCTCCGATTGTAACCTATCTGGTTTGTTTTACCTGTTTGGTGGTGTTCACCTTGCAGCACAATGCCCAGGTTACGCAATTGCTCTGGTATTCACCACAAAGCTGGAATCCGCTCACCATGATTACCTCATCGCTGGCGCATGATGGATGGTTTCATCTGTTTGGCAACCTGATATTCTTTCTGGCGTTTGCGCCTGCCCTGGAAATACTGATCGGCAATAAGCTGCGTTATTTGTGGATAATGCTGTTTATTTCATTTGTGGTTGGTATCGCTTATTCAGTTTCATTTTTGATTGGCAGTAGCCAACCTCTGCCGACATTGGGTCTTTCCGGGGTAGTGATGGGGATAATTGGCCTCTCGGCCTTCTTGATGCCGCATGCCAGGATTCGGGTATTTTGCTGGTTTATTGTTTTCTGGAAGACGTTTTACATACCGGCGTGGATACTGGCTGTAATCTATATCGGGCTCGATAGTTGGGTAATGATAACTGCTGATAATTATCATGGTATCAACGTGGTTGCGCACGTCGCTGGTGGTCTTGCAGGTTATGCTTATGGATTTTTCTGGATGAAGGAACGCCGGGAGGAAACCCGCGAGGAACTCGAAGAAGAAATCGAAGCGATGAAGATGGAACGCCAACATGGCGAAACTCGTGCGCAGGCACACCGTTACAACAAAGTGATCGATCAGCATCGCCTGGAAAAACAGCAAATACGTGATTTCGACAAGTTAATGGGCCGTGTGTACCAATGCGTCAAGACGCACCGTGACGCCGAAGCGATTAATATTCTGCTGGACGAATATGATTTAACCACACCCGTGAATGATCTTGAAGACGTTTTTAGACGTATACAGGAGTGGGGACCATCAAGGACTTTACTCTGTTTTGGCCGCATGATTAGCCATGTCCTCGATGAAGAAAAGCGATATGGTCGCTGCCTGGTTTATATCGAAAAGTGCCAGTCTATTAGCCCGCAGTTTGTGCTGTCCGATTTATCAAAAACGCTGTTTTACGCTCGATTCGCTATCGAGACAGGAAAACTTGAAGTGGCTAAAAATATACTGGTGGATTCAGATGAGCGATATGGTGAGCGAGTGAACACCGACCAGTGCCGTCAGCTTCTACAATCTATATTGAAGAACGAGATAGATATTATTCTGTGATTTCTTTGTATTTTTCCCAGAAAGCCTTACCGCGAGCTCCCAGAGCGGATTGGAGCATGTCGCGTTTTTCTTCTATCAGGGTTTTGAGTTCATCGATTGAACAACAGTCCTTGACCTGCATGGTCAGGTGATCGGCATTGGGGCCGAGGGTATCGGTTAGCGTTCGTGATACTGCCATGCGTTGCTTTTTAAAATCGGTTACTGCGCGGATAAATCTGTGTTTTATCAAAGCTTCGATATCAATTTCAATATTATCGATCTGTCCAAATTTGTTTAAAAGTTCGCCAATGTCGTTTTGCCGTCAATTACAGTTAATATCGCACGAAGCCGTGAGTTGAGCTTATATTTCCGAGTGATTATTTCTCGGTTGCCTCTGCCAGTCTTAGCTTAGTACTACATTCTGATCCATTTGATCGCCTATGTATGAATTTTCCAAAACTTGAGCTATAGATCGGAAAGGGTACAGCGCGTCATATTCTAGTGAAATCTTTTCAAGGCCAAAGCATATTCCAGCTCTACGCATTTGCCAAGAATATGGTACTTAGAATATTTTCGGCCAGTATATTGGCAAACCAGGTTAAACTGCGGATTCAGGAACTGTCGTAGGCAAGTTCTGCACATGGATTGTTGAAATAGTGGTGGGCTTTTATCTCCGATAGCGATGACAGCCGATGCAACTGGCCGATAATCGACCGGCGGCATAAAAGCTGGGAGGTTCTGATGTAGCGGTTCGTAAAGCATTCCTGACTTCACGTTTGAATTGATCTATATGCTGGTCGATAATCAGGTGATTGGTAACTTGATTTCCACTGCCGAGCTTGTCAGTAATTTCATCTATGGTATTTAGATCATCAATTACGCGTTGTTGATCCGCGCTGCTTGGCTGGTTCTGACCGATCAGGGTTTCATCGATACGCCGCATTGCCAGGCTCATACGCAACATGGATGTTTGAACCTGCGACTGGTCGAGGTAGACGAAATCCTGCGGGTAAGTGAGCTTACGAAATTGCGTGCAACCCGCTGTTGAAATGAAAATCAACGAGAGTAAAGCGCATAGTACATAGCGACAAAATTGACAGGAAATATTAAGCAATTGATACCCCATTATTTGACAGTAATACAGGTGCAGTCCGCTGCCTGAGTAACTTTCATCGAAGTGCTGCCCATTACCAGCCCCTTCAATGTGCCAAGTCCTCGGCGGCCTGTTACGATTACGTCGGCATTTTGTTGTTCTGCAAAAATTATAATTTCTTCCACAGGATTGCCATTCCTGATAGCTGTCGTAATACGTTCGGCGCCATCAATTTTGGCATTACGCTCGGCGTCCTTGATGATGTGTTCTGCGAGTTGAGTGATCAAACGCTGCGACTCCCTCGATGCTTCACCAGCGGCCTTAAAAACCTCCGCTTGTGTACCTTCAAGATTGACAAACAAATTGGGTGAAGGATCTATAATGTGTTCGGCCCTGGATAGTTCGAAAAGGCCCTTGGGTAAGCCGGAGATGTTACTGTCAACAACGTAAATAATACCAAGTGTTGCATTTTCGCGCGCGGCTAGTTCTGCGCCAACCGCTAAAGCCCGGATCGCATGAGGCGAGCCATCAATAGCTACTACAATAGATGAAAACATTGCATGTGCTCCGTATTCTGGACATTTCCAGTAAAGCACCAATAGTTGTTGAGTTAATTGATCTTTATCAAAATGCTATAGCAGTTTCTTTACCTGGCTGCTGCATACTATTTGATGGTCCTTCATATAAGCTTCGTGATTGTCTTCAACTTTTGCCAGGTCATAAACATAATTTACCATCAGGCCAAAAGATTGATCCTGGCCTTTTTCTGAGGGGTCTGCCTGTGGATTAATGCGATCAAGTATGGCACCATTTTTCAGGTGGAAACGGGCAACCGGGTCTATGGGTTCGTGGTAGTCTGTTTTTTGCTCCAGGTAATAACTCGCAGCGAGTTGGGATAACATCATCTGTGTATTGTCATCGGGATGGCTTTGGCACTGTTCGATCAGGGTTTCAATTTGTGGATTTTGTGGTGCCTGTTGTTGCAACCAGGTTCTTAAACCAGGGGATGGTGAAATCGTGGCAAAGGTTTTTAATTGCGGAAAACGCTGTTTCAGGCTGGTAGCAACCTGTTTAATCAGGAAGTTGCCAAAAGAGACACCAGCCAGTCCACTGTGACAATTGGATATAGAATAAAAAATGGCACAACTGGCATCTTCCGGACTGATTTCATTGTGTTTGTTATTAAGCACTTCGGAAATATTGTCCGGCACATTGGTGCTGAGCGCGACTTCGACAAACACCAGCGGTTCATCCTGCATCGATGGATGAAAAAATGCATAGCAATATCGGTCTTCAGGCTTCAGTCGGCGTCTTAGCTCACGCCAACTGCTGATTTCGTGAACAGCTTCATAAGCGATAATCTTGTCGAGAATATGCGCTGGCGTAGTCCAGTCGATGGGTTGCATGAGCAGGAATCCACGGTTAAACCAGGCATTGAACAGGTGACGAAAATCGTTATCTGTTCTGCCTAACTCAGGGTGTTGCTTTTTCCGCTCAAGCAGGCTTTCACGCATTTTAACCAGACGTGCCGTACCTTCCGGAGCCAGGTTTAAGCGCCTGAGTAATTCCTGTCGACCTGGTTCGGCTGCTTTGGTGAGATGCCTGAGCATGGATGCATCGGGTCTCTTCTCATAATCATCGACCGCAGTCTTGAGTGCATCGACATCGAGGTCATAATCGTTGTTAAGCAGGGAAAAAAACTCATCGCGTCCCACTTCATCGAGCTTCTCAAAAGCGCATAAAATCCGCTCCGCCAATAACAGACTGGAATACTCTCCATCTGAATCCATCGTCATCCGGCACAGTTCACTAATCGAATGCGGTTCCTCACCAAATAAATGTCGACGAATTGAAGATGCCGCCCAGTTACCGATACGCAGGGAAGGCATTAATTCCTGAAAGATTCTCATGGTGCTCATAGTTAGCCAATGATGTACCT
>JAAENK010000087.1 GCA_024224415.1 Gammaproteobacteria bacterium
ACGAATTCCATGACGATATAGTTCATGTCGCCTTCCTGACCTGCATCGTAAACGCTGACCACCGAAGGGTGTTGCATTTTTCCGGCGCTATAGACTTCGGAAAAAAAGGCTTCACGCATTTTTTGTTTAACTGCTGCTGTGACGTCTTCGGCGTAGTGGGCGACCTTGATCGCCACGGTGCGCTGCACGAACGGATCGTAAGCTTCGTAGACGACACCCATCGAACCCCGACCGAGTCGGCGTTTTATTTCGTACTTGGCAATTTTGTTGGGGCGCTTTTTCTTAGCTGTCATAAGATTGCCTGGATTGCATAGCCTGAATCAATCTCTCATGTATATTATCAAAGCCTCCATTGCTCATAATAACTATTTGGTCGTTCGGTCGGCAATCTTCCAGCAGCTGCGCTATAACTTGCTCGACATTGGGTTTTATTCGTATAAGTGTAGACTCTGTTGGCTTGATTGCATGGATATCCCACTGAATATTATCGTTTTCACAAAGTAATACCGTATCTGCTGCTGCAATTGAACGGGCAAACTGCGAAGCCTGTACCCCCATTTTCATGGTGTTTGATCGAATATCGATGACGGCGAAAAGTCGACCATGTGTCTGCGCTTTTAGTGCTTTCAACGTCAATTCTATCGCCGTTGGGTGATGAGCAAAATCGTCGATGATACGAATACCGTCGATTTCGGCAATAATTTCCTGGCGTCGTTTTACCCCTTTGAATTTAGCCAGGGCTTCTAGTGACACGTCGAGAGGTACTCCTGCGTGGCGAGCAGCGAGCGCAGCGGCGGTGGCGTTGAGCGCATTAAAAATACCTTTTTGCTGGAGTTGTAGTGGGTAACCCTCGCCGCTGTCGTTGTCTTTGAGTTGGCTGTCTTGATCAAGACTGAAATCGCTAGCCGAATTTTCCTGAGAAAAACCCAGACATTCACTCCAGCAACCCATCTGCAAAACTTCATCGAGCGCCCGACTATCACGATTGTGAATAATCAAGGCACTGGATGGCATCATGCGTACCAGGTGATGAAACTGGCGTTGAATCGCGGAGAGGTTGTCGAAGATGTCGGCATGATCAAATTCCAGGTTATTCAGCACCAGAGTTTGCGGGTGATAGTGCACAAACTTAGAGCGTTTATCGAATAATGCGGTATCGTATTCATCGGCTTCGATGACGAAGAATGGGTTCTCACCAAGACGCGCCGATTCGCTGAAATTCTGACTCACGCCACCAATCAGGTATCCGGGTTGCAGGCCAGCGTATTGCAGAATCCAGCACAACATACTGGCGGTTGTGGTCTTGCCGTGCGTACCGGCGACTGCCAGAACCCAGCGATCACGGAGCACGGCTTCGTATAACCACTGTGGGCCCGAGCAATAGGGGAGTTTGTTATCGAGAATGGCTTCAAACTGCGGATTGCCGCGCGAGACGGCATTGCCGATGATGAACATATCGATGTCATCGCGGAGTGACTTCGGGTCGTATCCCTCATCCAGGTCGATTCCGGCCGCGCTTAGTTGCGTACTCATCGGCGGATAAACATTAGTATCGGAGCCACAAACCTCGAAACCGCTTTCGCGCGCGAGCAGCGCGATGCCCGCCATAAAAGTGCCACAGATGCCGAGGATATAAATTTTCAACGTATTAAAGCCAGATGACTGTGAATTGATACAGTACGAAATAGTTAATCGCAATTAATGCCGACATCACCGTATTGATATCGAATGCACGTTTCAGGATTTGTGATAAAACTGCCAGGTTCCAGAATATCATGAGCATGGTCAGGTATAACAAGTTACTCTCTATGATGGATTCAGTACTGACACTGCTAATGAATAAATGAATTAAAAGCAATGATACCGCACTTATGATCAGGTTAACGCCCACCAATGCCGAGCAGGTTTGCAAAAAACGGCTTAGCAACTGTTTCCTTTTCAGACCGACGAACACTAGCAGTCCCAGCAAGACAAGTTCGAGCAAGATTTGCGCTGTTACCGTGGAAAAGCTGCGATGCTCGTCAACCAGAGCAAAACCCAGCATGAAGTAACAAAACATGGTCATCAATATGCAGGGTAGACTGTGTGGCAATCGATCGGGACCCGAAGCGAATACACACATTTGTATATAGTGTTTCAGGCAGAAGAGCCATTGCCGAAAATAGTAAACCATTAAAATACAAGTGCCGCCATGAAGGTTCGCATCATTACTTACTTGGTCGTCTAACACAACTGCGCGATTGTCGAAAAGTCCTGTTGTTACCTGGCGATGTGAAGAATTCCTCGGTTTTCAACCATGAGAGCCGATTTGACCAGCAAAAGCTATGTGGAACCCTGCCCAGTTCGCTATAATCACGCGAATTTTTAGTGATACCGAATTAAATAATGAGTGCTACGCCCGCAACCGATCTGACGAGCTTTCAGGGCCTGATTCAAACTTTACAAAACTACTGGTCCGAGCAGGGTTGTGTGATTATGCAACCGCTGGATATGGAGGTCGGTGCCGGTACCTTTCATCCGGCGACTTTCCTGCGGGCGATTGGCCCAGAACCATGGCGCGCCGCCTATGTGCAACCGAGCAGGCGACCTACCGATGGCCGTTATGGTGAGAATCCAAATCGATTGCAGCATTACTTTCAGTTCCAGGTTTTGTTAAAGCCCTCCCCCGATAACTTTCAGGAGCTCTATCTTGAATCGCTCAAAACCCTCGGCTTCGATACCCTTGTGCACGATATTCGCTTTGTCGAAGACAATTGGGAATCACCCACGCTGGGTGCCTGGGGTCTCGGTTGGGAGGTTTGGCTGAACGGTATGGAAGTCACCCAGTTCACCTATTTCCAGCAGGTCGGCGGACTTGAGTGCCGACCTGTATCGGGTGAAATCACTTACGGTATTGAACGTCTGGCTATGTATATGCAAGGGGTTGACAGTATTTATGACCTGGTCTGGGCAAATGGGCCTGATGGGTCAGTTACCTACGGCGATATCTATCTTCAGAATGAAATTGAACAATCCACTTTTAATTTTGAAATTGCCGATACCAGCGAATTGTTTCACTGGTTCGACGCTTGCGAAAAGCAAAGCCAGGTTTTGATCGATCAAAAACTACCTTTACCGGCCTACGAACAGGTTATGAAGGCTTCGCATGCCTTTAATTTACTCGACGCACGTCATGCCATTTCAGTCACCGAGCGCCAGCGTTTCATCCTGCGGGTGCGCACTCTGTCGCGGGCAGTGGCGCAGGCTTATTATGAATCGCGCGAAAACCTTGGCTTTCCTTTGCTAAAGGAGGTCGGCAATGTTTAGTGATTGTCTGATTGAATTGGGCACCGAGGAGCTGCCGCCCAAAGTGCTAAAATCGCTATCGCAGGATTTTGCCGAGCTGATGAGCAAGGCGCTCGAAGACGTCGGGCTTAGGCCGCCCTCGGTAGAGGCTTTTGCCACACCGCGTCGGTTGGCATTACTGTTTCGTGATTTACCGCTGCAACAATCCGACCAGTCCATCGAAAAACGTGGACCAGCGCTTAAGGCGGCCTACGATGCGGATGGTAACCCCAGCAAAGCCGCACAGGGTTTTGCCAGATCCTGTGGCGTGCAGGTCGAGCAGTTGACGCAGCGCGAAACCGATAAAGGCGCCTGGTTGTATTTCGAGAACACGGAGCCAGGATTAAGTCTGGATGAATTGTTGCCCGAGATGTTGAACCAGGTATTAGTGCGTCTACCTGTTCCCAAACGCATGCGCTGGGGAGAAGGTGATGCCGAGTTTGTACGCCCGTTGAAATGGTTAGTGATAATGATTGGCGATAGTCTGGTCAAAGCCAATATCTTTGGCGTCGACTCGACGATTTATAGTTATGGTCACCGCTTTCATGCCCCAGGCAAAATTGAGATAGGGCAGGCAGGTGAGTACGAAATCACGTTGCTGTCGCAGGGCCTGGTGATGACTAGTTTTGAAAAACGCCAGAAGACCATTCGTACGCTGGTGGAAAAAACCGCCAGTCGACTCGGCGGCGTTGCTCATATAGAAAACGCCTTACTCGAAGAAGTTACCGCGCTAGTGGAATACCCGGTCGCTATTAGTGGTGAGTTCGACGTGGAGTTTTTGAAAGTGCCGCAGGAAGCGCTGGTTATGACCATGCAGGATAATCAAAAATATTTTGCGGTTTTCGACGAGAAGCAAAAATTAATGCCTTATTTCATTACTATATCTAACGTCGATAGTAAAAAACCCGAAGTCGTAGCACGCGGTAACGAGCGCGTCATTCGTCCCCGCTTTGCGGATGCCCAGTTCTTTTTTCTGCAAGATCAGAAACAGGCTTTATCGGCCTTGCGCGACAGACTGGACCGGGTTGTTTTTCAGGAGCAGCTCGGTAGTATCGGCGATAAGGTGGAGAGAGTGGCGACACTCGCTGGCAGCATCGCCGAACAGGTCGGTGCCGACATGACGCTGGTACAACAGGCCGCACAATTGTGTAAGTGTGATCTGATGACTGAAATGGTTGGCGAGTTTCCAAAACTACAGGGTGTGATGGGGCGTTATTACGCTGAACATGACCAAATGCCGGCATTGGTTAGTTCGGCTATCGAACAACATTACTGGCCCAGATACGCCGGCGACGAATTGCCACAAAGTGATGTCGCTCAGTGTCTGGCACTGGCCGACAGGCTCGATAGTCTGGTGGGCATTTTTGCGATTGGACAGAAACCCAGTGGTGTAAAAGATCCGTTCGCTTTACGCCGGGCGGCGCTGGCTGTTGTCAGAATATTGATTGAGCAGGACTTACCACTCGATATCTACCAGCTTTGCCAGGTTGCCGCGCAAAGCTTATCGGACAAAGTTGAAGCAGATGCGGTTGTCGATGATGTGGTTGATTATATCTTCGACCGGCTCAAGTCGTATTATCAGGAGCAGGGTATCGCTTACGATATTGTCGATGCGGTACTCGCGGTTAAGTCGACGCTACTGAACGATTGTGACCGGCGCGTACAGGCCTTGCACCAGTTTCAAAGCCACGATGCTGCATTGGCGCTTGCGGCGGCGAACAAGCGTATTAGTAATATTTTAAAAAAGCAGGTGCTGACCGAGATGCCTGTTATCGATCAGGCCCTGTTTAGCGAGACGGCTGAAAAACAATTGAGTGAGCAGATCGATCAGTTACGTTACAAGGCCGAAGACCTGTTTACCAAGGGTAGCTATTTGGAAGGCCTGGAGTTGCTCGCACAATTACGCCCTGCGGTTGATCAGTTTTTTGACGATGTGATGGTGATGGTGGAAGACCCGGCGCTTAAAAATAATCGTCTAGCCTTGCTCGATCAGTTGCTGCAGTGTTTTCGACAGGTAGCCGATTTTTCCCGGGTACAATCATGACAATCGCTACAATAAAAAAATATCCAGAATAGTGGGGTAATAGTAATGGCACGTATGGTGATTCTGGATCGAGATGGTGTAATTAACCAGGACTCGGATGAATATATCAAATCGGCTGACGAGTGGACGCCTCTTCCCGGTGCACTCGAAGCGATCAGTCGATTAAAAAAAGCGGGTTATCTGGTAACGGTTGCCAGCAACCAGTCGGGTATTGCGCGAGGGCTTTTCAGCGAAGACGAGTTACACAAAATTCACGATAAATTGAGGCAACAACTGGCAATCCGGGGTACTGAAATCGATGGTATTTATTACTGCCCGCATGGCCCGAGAGACAATTGTATCTGTCGGAAGCCAAAACCGGGGTTGCTGATGCAAATTGCCCAGAAATTTGAAATTAATCTCGCTGAGACCCTGTTTGTGGGTGATGACATCGGTGATATCAATGCTGCAAAAATGGCAAATGCTAAACCTGTATTGGTACGCACCGGCAAGGGTGAATACGTCATGCAAAATTTTCCCGAAGCAGTCAACGTGCCGGTTTACGATGATCTGGCCCATTTCGTGCGCGAAACCCTGAAGAGGCGATAAATCTTTGTATAAGCTCTGGTTAGGTTTTCGATCCATCCTGTTCTGGGTTGCTTTCATGGTGGTAATGCTGAGCGTCGCATTAGTTTTATCGCTGTCGATCTGGTCACCATTAGGCTGGCGCATTGCCTGGATTAAGCTCTGGATTAACAGCAGTTTGTTTTTCTTGCGAGTTTTCTGCGGGCTTCGTTATGAGGTCGAAGGCCGGCAAAATATCCCCGAGCATGGTTTTATTGTGATGAGCAAACATAGCTCCACCTGGGAAACCATCGCATTGCAAAAGTTTTTCGATCCGATGGTTTGGGTGGTAAAGCGTGAACTTACACGGATACCTTTCTTTGGCTGGGGTCTAATTGCGATGAATGCGATAGCGCTGGATCGCAGTTCTGGGCGTCAGGCCATCAAACAACTGGTTAGTGAGAGTAAAAAACGCATGGATGAGGGGCGAATTCTGATGCTGTTTCCGGAAGGCACACGGGTTATGTCTGGCGAGAAAAAACCTTTCAAAATCGGCGGCGCCATCGTTTCCAAAAAAACCGGTTACGCGGTTTTGCCGGTGGCGCATAATGCCGGTGAATTCTGGCCACGCCATAGCTGGATTAAATGGCCGGGTAAGATACGTGTTGTAATCGGTGAGCCGATTAATCCCGAGGGTAAAAAAGCCGAACAAATTATTGCTAAAGTCGAAGACTGGATTACTATAACCTGTAGTCGTATTAGCGACCATCAGCAACTTGCCAGATTGGGTATTAGCGTTCAGGCGGCTGACGAAGAAGGACAGGCGGATTAGTTTTCCCAGACTAATAGCGTTGGTGGCGCTACTATTGGTGATACCAAATGTGTATGCCGTCTGGACAGGTATATCGGCCAGCATTAACGAAGTGGAAAGCGTCTGGTTGTTTGAAAGTAGTGAGCGCAATGCCAGCATTACTCGGCTTAACATGCATTTGGAGGAGCGCACTAGCTATGGTCTCGGCGTTGGCGCTAATATCGGCCAATTGACAGCCCGTCTCAGCAATATTAGTGGTCCACAAAATACGGTAAAATTTGATGCCAGCTATTTCGGCGTTTACCTACGTTACCCGGTACCACTGGGTGGGCATTTTTTGTTGCAAAGCAGGCTTGGTTATCAGTATAACTCAGGGACGCAATACGGTAGCGATGATGAAGATGCCATCGAGTGGCGTGAATTTGATTTTGAACTTGGCTTTGCTGCTCGATTCGGTAATGTTCGGGTTACCCCTTTTGTAGTTTATAGCAATGTCAGCGGTGATATTAGCGGCGATACCGGAACCGATACGTTTGAAAATGACGAAGGCGTCAGCGCTGGATTGAGTTTTGATTTATTTGTCGAGCCCACTGGTTTTATGCGGCTGCGCCTGACCCGCGGTGAGCAGGATGCGGCGGCGTTGATTTTTGCGCGTGAGTTTTAATTCAACCCGTTTTCCCAGGCTTTGAGTACTCGTCCCTGCTCTTTTCAATACTATCGACAAGTTCATCAATTTTACTTTGATCATATTCTCGTAGCCCGCTAAGTACCATTTTTTTCTGTCCTTTGCCTGTTTGTTCACCATTGCTGAACAAATTAAAATTGAGTGCGACTTCACCACGCTTGCCATAGATACGGAATTCACTACTGGCGTGCTCCAGAGAGACCGATTCCATCTCCAGGGTTTCCAGAGATATGCGCATATGATCGTAAATAACCAAAGGCCTATCGGTATTAATCATTGTATTGTGCTCTTTCATCAGTGGCACCAGCACATGCGGGAAGCTGTGGCCTGAAAATTCAACACATCGTTGTGTTAATGACTTAATCAATTCAGGGTTTCGACTGATTTCACCGTTACTGGAAACATCCAGGAACTTCTTATCATTTAAATCGTAAATGGAAATCTCACGTGCTTTGGTCTGTGGTAATACCAGTGTGACATCTTCATCGACCATGCCGGAAAATGAAAACCCCATTGTTTGTCTAAGGCCATAATGCTGAATGATGACAGCAAATAATAGATCGCCTGGTACGCAGAAACGTTTTGCGTCAATATTGTGCAACTGATTGAAATCACCCGCGACAGTTTTGGCGAATTCACTGGCCTGTTCGCGGTTGAAAGATAATTTATTGCCATCGAGTTGGTAGTAATTTTCTATATTCATGCGCTACACTAACGATTGTTGTTGACGCTATGTTAACGTATTTTGATTCTCTCGCCGAGAATCTTTCGAATTCAGACCAGAAGCCATCCTGTCCCAATGTTGAAATTTGCCGATTTAGCTCTGCGCCGTGGCGCTTCACTACTATTTGAGGGTGTCACATTCACGGTTCACACCGGGCAAAAGGTGGGGTTGACCGGAGCAAATGGTTCCGGGAAATCATCGTTGTTTTCGCTAATTCGGGGTGATTTGTCCCCCGATCAGGGTGATTTTTCCAAACCTGCCGGTTGGCGTATCGCCGAGGTGGTGCAGGAAACCCAACTTAGTCAGCAAGCTGCGGTTGAGTATGTAATCGATGGCGATACCGAATTACGGCAGGTGCAGCAGCGTCTGACGTTGGCCGAAGCGAATCATCATGCTGATGAAATTTCCCAATGTCATATCCGGCTTGAGGAAATCGACGGTTATCAGGCGCATAGTCGTGCGGCGATATTGCTCTCGGGTCTCGGATTCGAGGATGGAGAAATCGATAAGCCGCTAGCCCAGTTTTCCGGTGGCTGGGTTATGCGCTTGAATCTGGCGCGGGCATTAATGTGTCGCTCCGATTTATTATTACTTGATGAGCCGACTAACCATCTCGATCTCGATGCGGTTATCTGGTTGGAACAGTGGCTAAAGCGTTATCGCGGTACTTTGTTACTGATCTCGCATGATCGTGATTTCCTCGATGCGGTAATCGGTCACATAGCGCATGTCGAGCAACAGGGTATCCGTCTCTATACCGGCAATTACTCCGCATTTGAAGAGCAGCGAGCGGAACGACTGGCGCAACAACAAGTGAGCTATGTGAAACAGCAACAGTCGATTGCGCATATGCAGAGCTTCATCGACCGCTTCAAGGCTAAAGCTACCAAGGCGAAACAGGCACAGAGCCGTATCAAGGCACTGGAGCGTATGCAACGCATAGGCCCAGCGCATATCGACTCACCGTTTCGATTTCACTTTAAAGCACCGAAAGCTATGCCGACTTCGTTGTTGCGCATCGACCATGCCTCGGTTGGCTACGGCGAATTGACGGTTTTGAAACAAATTAATTTCTCACTGATACCCGGCGAGCGTATCGGTTTGCTGGGATTAAATGGCGCGGGAAAATCGACCCTGATTAAACTTCTGGCAGGTGAGATTGAACTGCAAAGTGGCCAGATGGATCGATCAAAAGATTTGAAAGTTGGTTATTTTGCACAACACCAGGTCGAACAGCTCGATGCCGAAGCCAGCGCCTTTCTGATAATGCAACGTCTCGATGAAAAGCTTAGCGAGCGACAAATCAGGACTTATCTGGGCGGCTTTAATTTTAGTAACGACAAAGTGTTGCAAAATGTAGGTTCATTTTCCGGAGGTGAAAAGGCAAGGCTTGTGCTTGCATTGATCATCTGGCAAAGCCCGAATCTGCTCTTGCTCGATGAGCCGACCAACCACCTCGATCTGGAAATGCGCCTGGCTTTAAACCAGGCGTTACAGGGATTTGAAGGCAGTGTCATTCTGGTCTCGCACGATCGCCATCTATTGCGCAGTGTGAGTGATGATTTATGGCTGGTGGACGATGGCAGCTTGCAGCCTTTCAACGACGATATCGATGCTTATCCGCGCTGGCTGGCGGTACGCAAATCGGGGAAGCCAAAAATAGTTAAAAAGGTTGTCACAGCCTCGCTCGAACCCGACAGAAAACCGCAGATGAAAAGGTTAAAAAGAGTGGAAAGAGAGGTTGAAAAACTCAGTAAGCAAAAACAAATGCTCGAACAAACTCTGGCGGATAACTCAATTTACGAGGCAGAAAACAAGCTGAAGCTAAACGAAGTGCTGGCGCAACAAGCGACCATACAACGTGACTTGCAACAACTGGAAGAAGAGTGGTTTGAACTTAGCGAAGTGCTGGAAACCGGTTAGGCTTCCTCGACGACGAAATCCTCGATTTCAGTTAGAAATGCTTTACCAAAGCGTTGCAGTTTTTTCTCACCAACACCACCGATTTCCGACAATTGTTCGATATCAAGTGGTTGAATGGCAGCCATTTCGTGCAGCGTTTTATCGTGGAAAATAACATAAGGCGGTACATCGTTTTCATCCGCCAGCGATTTTCGTAATTTTCGCAGGCGTTCGAATAATGGTTGGTTGGTCTGCTCGATAACGATACGTTTGGAACCGCGTCGAGTCTTGCTGCTGGATTCGCTCACTTCGCGTAAGTGCAGGCTTTCGTCGCCGCTAAGTAAAGGCCTGGCAAGCTGGGTGAGGCGTAAGCCACCGTGTAAATCGGCATCACTTTCCAGGTAGGCAAACGCCAGCAATTGTCGAAACAGGCTACGCCATTGTTTGTTGCTTAAATCCTGACCTATACCCCAGGTGCTGATCCGATGGTGGCCATTGCGTTCGATGCGTTCGTCGGTTTTACCGAGCAGGATATCGACCACATAGTTGATGCCGAAACGTTGTCCGGTGCGGTAAACGCAGGAAAGCGCCTTGCGCGCGGCTTCTGTCGCATTCCAGGTGCTCGGCGGCTGCAGGCAGTTATCGCAGTGCTTGCAGGGTTGCTCCATAACTTCGTCGAAATAAGCCAGCAATGTCTGGCGTCGGCAACCAACCTGCTCGCATAAACCCAGCATTGCCTCGAGCTTTTGATGTTGCTGGATTTTGTACCCTTCGTGGGCCTCGCTTTGCTGATTCACCATGCGCAGGTTTATGACATCCTGAATGCCGTAAGCCAACCAGGCATTAGCGGGCTGACCATCCCGCCCGGCGCGTCCGGTTTCCTGGTAGTAGGCTTCAATGGTACGCGGCATATTCAAATGCGCGACAAACCGCACATCAGGTTTGTCTATACCCATGCCGAAGGCAATTGTAGCAACAATGATAACGCCTTCTTCAACCAGGAAGCGGTTTTGGTGCAAGGCACGTTGCTGGTTGCTCATGCCGGCGTGATAAGGCAGGGCGATGCGACCCTTCGCAGCCAGCCAGTCGGCTACCGATTCGACATTCTTGCGCGACAGGCAGTACACGATGCCGGCGTCATTCTCATGATTGTCCTCGATAAATTGCCACAGGCGCTGGCGATTGCTTTGCCCCTCGCTGATACGATAAAAAATATTCGGTCGATCAAAACTATTTACAAACCTGCTAGCATTTTGCAGACCTAGTTGTTGCACGATTTCGTCGCGGGTGCGACGGTCAGCGGTAGCGGTTAAAGCAATGCGTGGTACCTGTGGAAAAGTTTCGTGTAATACTTTCAGACGCAGGTAATCGGCACGAAAATCATGCCCCCATTGCGATACGCAGTGTGCTTCGTCGATGGCGAAAAGTGCGATTCTTATATTGCTCAGCAAGCTGAAGAAGTCACCGGTATTGAGCCGTTCCGGGGAGACGTAAAGCAAATCCAGATTTTCATCGCGTAATAACTGTTCAACTACTTGACGTGCTTCAAAAGTTTGCGACGAATTCAGGAACGAGGCACGTATGCCAAGAGTGTTGAGTGCATTGACCTGGTCCTGCATCAGCGCAATTAGCGGCGAGATAACAATGCCGACACCATCGCGCAGCATTGAGGGTATCTGGTAACAAACCGATTTACCGCCACCAGTAGGCATGAGCACTAGCGCATCGCCGCCGTTGATCAAAGTCTGTACTATTTCGGCCTGCCTGAATCGAAACTGGTCATAGCCGAAATGTGATTTGAGAGCTTCCAGCGCAGCGTCGCAGACCTCAGCCTGCATTCGATTCAGCCAGTGCATCGGCAACGACTTTGCCCAGAGTGGCGATTGCGGTTTCGTTCGCCTCGTCCCAGGGGAAGCCACAGTTGATGCGTAGATAATTTTTAAAGCGGCGGGTCGCGGAAAAAAGAATGCCGGGGGTTACACCAATGTTGTGCTGCAATGCCTGGTTGAATATCTCGATGCAGTTGCAACCACGTGGCAGCTCCACCCAGAGTACATTGCCACCCTGTGGCTTTGAAATACAGGTTCCTTCCGGGAAGCTTTTAGAAATCATGAAACGTCCTTTTTCTACCTGTTCGCGCATGGCTTTGCGCAACCGTACCAGATGACGTTCGTATTGACCACTACTTAGGAATTCCGCCATGGCGAGCTGGTTAACCGATGAAGTAGCCGAAAAAGTCGCCTGTTTCAGCTCACGAACCTTGTCTTTATAGCGACCAGCGAGCACCCAGCCGATGCGATATCCGGGGGCCAGCGATTTGGAAAAAGAAGAGCAACTCAAAACCAGGTTATTAAGGTCGTAAGACTTCGCGGCTCGCGGCGCCTTGTCGCCAAAATAGACACTGCCATATACATCATCCTCGATCATTGGAATATCACGCTCGGCAAGCATGGTCACCAGTTCACGTTTGTGTTCTTCCGGCATCAGACAGCCCAGAGGGTTACTGATATTCGGTGAGGCCAGTACGGCTTTTATGTCCATCGTGTCGAAGGCCTCTTGCAGTGCTTCCAGGCTCATGCCGGTTACCGGGTCGGTATCGATTTCGAGCGCAAGCATGCCCATTTTTTCGATCAGCCTTAAAACTGCAAAATAGGTTGGCGATTCCACCGCAATGATGTCGCCACGTTTAGCTACTGTTTGCAGTGACAGGGATAAAGCTTCGGTGGCCCCGGAAGTGATGATGACATCTTCAGCTGACACCCAGCTGCTGCTGTGCCTGTACAGCAGGGCGATTTGCTCGCGCAACTTGCGATCACCCGGTGGAAAGCAATAATCCATGCACCTCTTAGGGTAGCGCGTAATAATACTCTTAGTGGCTTTGGTCAGTGATTTGACCGGCATAAATTCCATTGATGGTTTGGAGGTGCCAAATGGAATTATGCGTGGATTATCGGCATTGCTAAAAATTTCTTCAAACAATTCACCAAAACGCACTTTGCGTGGCTGGTTCGAAGTCGCTGCGGCTTTGGGGATATCGTTAATCTGTCCGGCATGCGCATTGACGAAGAAACCGGATTGCGGTTTGGCATTTAGTACACCCTGATCTTCCAGATTCAGGTATGATTGTGAGACAGTTGCGATACTAACTCCCAGTTGCTTGCTCAACTTGCGCAAAGAGGGTGCTTTATCACCTGGCTTGAGATTGCCTTTTTCAATTAAATCATTGATATAGCGCGAAACCTGGTCGTATTTAAAGGATTCAACTTGTGGTTGCATCAAAACTGTCATGGTTTTAAGTAACTGTATTGTAAGAAAAGCGTGAAAATTGTAACTGTTATTATAACAGTTTTCGCTTTATTATTTAAACATTACTGCTCCGGCAGTAACGAAGGAAGTTAAAACCCCCTCCTCCTCCTCAGGTTTTGACTTATTATTAACCACTTGGTCGTGAGATCGAGTGGTTTTTTTTGCCCAGACAAATTCTGACCTCACCCAAAACCCTCAATGACCCACTTCACGCCCAATCTCTTCCTTACGATGCGCCATATAAGCCTGTAACTCTTCTTCAATAGCCGCATCAATTGGTGGCTTTTGATACTCATGCAAAACCTGTTTCCATATAGCGTTAGCGCGTTGCGTAGCCGATTTGGCTCCGTCCTCCTGCCATGATTCGAAGTTTCGCCAGTCGGATAGCATGGGTTGGTAAAATGCATCCTGATAACGCTCCATGGTGTGCGCCGCACCAAAGAAGTGTCCACCGTGTCCTACTTCGGCAATTGCATCGATGCCGAGGCTATCAGCATCGGTGTTGACTGGTTCCAGGAATGCGGCCTGCATTTGTAGCAGCTCGGCGTCAAGGATTAGCTTTTCGAAAGAGCAGGTTAGTCCACCTTCGAGCCAGCCACCGGCCTGCATTATGTTATTAACATGCGCCTGGATACAGGCATTAATCGACATGTTACTTTCGTAACTTGCCTGCAAATCAACACAGCACGATGCAGTGGTGCTTGAGGAGCGCAAGGGCAGTTCATAGCGACGTGCGAGTTGCCCGGAGATAATCACCGACTGGGCATATTCGGGGGTGCCAAAGGCCGGTGAGCCGGTGCGCATATCGACGTTTGAGGTGAAGTGTCCGTAAAAGGTTGGCGCGCCACGAGCAGCTGCTTGCGTGAGGGCAATACAGCCAAGTGCTTCGGCATTTTGTTGTGTTACTGCACCGGCTACTGTGGCAGGTGCCATCGCTCCTGCCAGGGTGAAAGGCGTGATATGAACGGGTTGACCAGCTGCGGCAAATTCACGCATACCATCGGCCTGTCCTTCGTCCAGTACTAATGGAGAATTTGTATTTAAGCCACCGATGATTCCAGGTTTCTGTTTCAAACCTTCATCGTCTGTCTGCAAGGCAATCTTGATCATTTCGATACAGTCACGTGCGCGTTTGCCAGTATCCAGCCAGCTGGGTTGCCAGCCTTTGTCGGTGAGGGTGATCTGTGCATACATCATGTCGAGGTGACGGCTATCGGGGGGTAAATCCAGTGGTTCCAGTCCACTGCCGCCATCGTGATGGAAGATATTCAGCGCTCCCACCAGCTTGATAAAATTTTCCATATCCTGCCTGTTACCGGCACGCCTGCCCAGATCAAGATCAGAGACAAAAGAAGGCCCACAGACACTGGCGAATATGAGTGAATCGCCACCCAGATGAACATTTTTTGCCGGGTTTCTGGCGTGGATGGTGAACTCTGAGGGAATTCCCGTGAGTAGTTCCTCGATTAAATCGGGGTCAAAACGTACCAGCCCGGTATCATGATCGACATCGGCTCGCAGGTCGGTGAGTAAATTGAGAGCAGTTTTACTTTCGACACGCAACCCAATATCTCTCAGAATGGTCAGGCTAGCCTGGTGAATGGTTTCCAGTTGATCGGTGGAAATAATCTCCATTGGTTTAAATGGATTGCGCAAGGCTTTAAACGGTAGCTGGGTGAAACCCCGGGCGCTACGCCTGGAATGTCTTTTATTACGACGGATGGACATGTTTCAAGCTCTCATTTTTGACCCGGAAGGATCGTATAACACTTCGGTTTCCAGCATGGCTGGTCGCAATTGCCCTAGTACTTCGACCTGGTATTGACCGCCGCATTGATATGCCTGGTAATCGATATAAGCAAGCGCAATATGTTTCTCGGTAGCTGAGCCGAATCCACCGGAAGTGACATAACCAGCTACTTCTCCATCGAGAAATACTGCTTCAACACCCCAGATAGCGCAGTCACCGGCATCCACCGTCAGGCAGGCATATTTCTCGCGTGGTGGGGGGTAAGCAAGTACGGCATCTCGTCCAATGAAATCACCTTTATCGAGATTAATGAATCGATCAAGTTCAGTTTCCTGTGCCGTGTAGTCGAGTGATAACTCAAGCCCCCAGGCAGGGAAGCTTTTTTCCAGACGGGTATGCATTAATGCGCGTGTGCCAACCAGCCCAAGGCCATGTCCTGCACCCTCGCGATAAAGTAAATCGAATAACGCGAGCTGTTTGTCCATCGGCAGATACATTTCGTAGCCGGTTTCACCGGTAAACGAAACCCGCATTAATATGACCCCGGTAATGTCACCAATCGTAGTTTCCGTGACGGACATGAAGGGGAAGTGATTTGTATCCAGGTCGCTGTCACTTAATCGTGATATCAAAGCCTGCGCCAGGGGGCCGCAAATATGTAGCCCTGCATGACTGTGAGAAAGGTTTTTCAAATCGACGCCGCTGGCTGGCAGACTGGCATTGAAATAACGCATAAATGCGAGTTGCATAGTGTCAGCACCAAATAATAGAAACCTGGATTTGCTGAGTCTTGCGATAGAGAAATCTCCCGCCAGGTGCCCACGCGGGGTTAGCATTGGTGAAAGTGTCATCCGCCCCGGGCGAGGCATTTTGTTGGCCATAATGTAGTTGAGCCAGTTTTCAGCTGCTGGCCCCGAAACTTCGAACTTGGCCATTGCAGAGAATTCCATTAAACCCAGTTCATTACGGATACGTTTGCCTTCGTCTATAACAGGCTGCCACCAATTGGGTTGACGATAGCTCAGGGTGTCTTTTGCCTTGCTGCCAGAAGGCGCATACCAGTTGGCGTGTTCCATACCAAATGATGAGCCAAACACTGCGTTAGCCTGTTGCAATCGGTGGTAAACTGCTGGCTTATAGATTGGGCGTCCCACTTCGAATTCCTGGGCGGGATAAATTTTCTCGGAGCGATTCTCATAAAAATATCGTGTGGTCTTTGCGGTATAGGATTTATCTGCCCAGCCGCCGAAACGTGCTACATCCCAGCAAAAGATATCGACTTCTGGCTCACCCTGAATTATCCATTCGGCGAGTACCCGACCAATTCCTGCGCCCTGGTTAAAACCTGCCATTACGCCATTCGCACAAAAGTAATTGCGTAGTGCCGGGTGAGGGCCGATCAGTGGGCCGAGATCGGGTGAGAATATCATTGGCCCGTTGATGATACGCTTGATGCCAGCTTCGGCCAGGCAGGGCATTAACTCTACTGACTTTTCAAAATTCCATTCCATTCTTGATAAGTCATCTGGTAATAACTCATGTCCGAAATCGAGTGGTGTGCCTTTTGTAGCCCAGTGGGTGCAGCTTTGCTCGTAGGCGCCAAGCAATAAACCCATGCCTTCCTGCCGCGCGTAGCAACCGGTTTCATTGTCGTTGATTTGTGGTAATTCAAACCCCAGGTCTTCGATCACTGGCAAGGCCTCGGTAACCAGATAGTGATGCTCAACTGGTATAAGTGGCAGCTCGATGTTCGCCATCGCGGCAACTTCGCGTCCCCATAAGCCGGCTGCATTGACGATATATTCGGCGTGAATAGCACCTTTTTCGGTGTCGATATCCCAACTGCCATCGCTGCGTTGACGGGTTGCAGTTACCGGGTTATGTCGATAGATCTCGGCACCCAGCTTTCTTGCTGCGGCAGCGAAAGCCTGCGTTGCTGATGCAGGATCGACGTGACCACCTTCCTCCTCCCAGAGTGCGGCAATCATTTGTGAAGGGTCGAGTATGGGGACTTTTTGTTGTGCTTCTTCGGGTGAAATAAAGTAACTTTCGATACCCAGTCTCCGGCAGGCAGATTGCATCATCGCGTTACTATCGACTTCATCCTGTGTGCGGCAGATATTGATACCGCCGGTAAAATGAAATCCGCAGGACTGCCCGCTTTGTTCTTCAATCTCGCTATAAGTCTGAAAACCGTAACGATGTATTTCAGCCGCAGCAGCAGGTCGGGTAATTGTGAAAAGGCCACCTGCCGCATGCCAGCTCGAGCCCGAAGTGAGTTCCGTACGCTCGACCAATACAACATCGATCCAGCCATTTTTTGCGAGATGATAAAGCACCGAACAACCCACGATACCGCCACCAATAACAACCACCTGTGCTGAACTTTTCATTAACATCGGGTCTCCAGAAGTTGCAGGAATTCGGTGAATGAGTGAGCATAACTACGCTCCACCAGAAGCCAGATATCAGTATTACTATGCCGCCAGATTATCACCTGATAGTGTCCAATGTTAGTACGGATTATCTGCTGATTACTAATATCCGCCGAACTATGATCGTTGAGGAATGCCAGCGCATTCTCTCCACATAAATTCAAGGTAGAAAAACCATGGGAGATGTCGGTAACCATCGACACGAATTCTTCGGTAGACGGTGGCAGTTCTATCTGGTCTGATAACAGGTAAGCAGCATCGGGCCAAAGCTGAAACATATGATGATTTTCGCTGCTTATCACCTCGCCAAAACTAATGGCTTGCCTGAAAAGTCTGTCGGCAAAGTCATTGAGATGGTAATCGGCATTCGCGTGAACCGACCAGAGTCCACCAAATGTTACCGGCTTTATGGTTACGGATTTATTCATGCACCCGCCTGGCTTCTCGGTCATAGAAACAACTGGTGCCGACAATGACTTCAACCGAGCAATTATTTACTGGTGATACCGCCCAAAGCTTTTGCCCCATGCGCTGCTGCCCGTTTTGCAATAGTGCGAGTGCAATGGAATGACCCAGCGTCGGGCTTTCTACCGCTGCTGTTAGTCTGCCCTGTGATTGTTGGTGAATACCATGGCGCCATGCACTCTCGGTCAAATGTGCGCCTGGCGGTATTGTTGAGCAGCCATCGGCGGGTTTCAAACCCACCAGCTGCAGGCGGTTTTGTTGTTGTAAAGCAGGGCGTTGCAACAGGCTTGAACCGATGAATGTTTTACGCGTCGATACCATTTTTCCAAGACCCAGGTCGGCAGCTGTAGTGCGCCCATCAATTTCGGTGCCGACGGCAAGGTGTCCTTTTTCGATTCGCAGTAAATCAAGGGTTTCGAGGCCGTAAGGAGTAATGCCGTATTTTGCACCGTATTCCATTACCAGTTTAAATAGTTGCTCGGCGTAGCCTGCAGGCAGGTTAATTTCGTAGCTGAGTTCACCTGAAAAGCTCACAGAAAATACACGGCAGGGGATGTATTTGTGCAATATCCCCTGTCGCACCGATGCAAAGGAAAAGCTGGTTTTATCGACTTTGAAATCTGGTTGCAGGTCGGCCAGTAAATTCCTTGACTCTGGTCCTGCGATGGCAAGCGATGCCCAATGCTCGGTGACCGAGGTGAGTTGTACATCGAGGTCTGGCCAATGCAGTTGGGCCAGCTTGTTCAACCAGCGCCAGCTTTGCTCGGCATTAGCTGTTGTCATTGTCACCAGAAAGTGATTTTCGGCTAGCATGGACACGGTTCCATCGTCGTAGACAATGCCGTCTTCGCGTAGCAACAAAACATAGCGCAACCGACCTGGCCTGATGTTATCGATATTGTTGCAATAAATCCGCGACAGGAATTCGAGTGCATCGCGGCCCTTAACATCGACCTTGCCCAGCGTGGACATATCGACACAGCCAACTGCGGATCGAACTGCTTGAGCCTCGCGTAGTATGGACTCAGCCATGGATTCGCTACCGACCCTGAAGTAACGCGAGTATGCCCAGTTTCCGGAAGCCTGAAAAACACAACCTGCCTGTTCGAAGGCCTGGTGGAAGGGCGTGCACCTGGTCGGTAGCATATGCTTGCCGGTTTCTGCTCCAGCCAGTGCCCCAAAGCTGATGGGTGAATAAGGTGGGCGAAAGCTGGTGAGACCGATAGCATCTGGCTTCTTCCCCGACAGACCGGCAAGTTCATCAATCGCATTCGGCCAGCTGGTCTTGCCCTGATCCGTCCCCATGCCCAACGTTGTGTAACGCTTTGCCAGCTCGATATGTTGGTAGCCTTCCTGTACCGCAAGTTCAAGATCACGATGGGTTACATCGTTTTGAAAATCGATAAAGGCTTTGCCCTGATGAGGATGGTGTGATTCGACTTTCTTTATTTGTTGAAGCCTTCTTTGTTGCAGAGCTGCTGCAAAAATGGAGCTATCACCTAACTGAGCAGATAACTGTGCATTCGGCACCCACCCGCTGGATATACAGAGCAAGTCGCATTTAACGGATTTCTTTTGTCCATACTTGTCGAGTAGTTGAACACTACGCAACCGTTGCCACCCACTACTACCGATGATTTGATCGCCATCGCCAGTACCACCAACAATTTCGATGCCTGCATGCAGCAGGGCTTCTCTGGTGAGTGTGCATTCTTCTGCATCGGCAATCGCAAGAAAGGCTCGTTTGCCAGGACAGACGGCGTAGCGATAAATATATTGTCGTACCGATGCGGCGAGCATAATCCCGGGGCGATCATTATCGGCAAAAACCAGGGGCTGCTCGGTGGCACCGGTTGCAAATACGACACGTCTGGCACGAATGCGCCAGTAGATGGCTTCGACACTGTCATTCCTGTGCTCGACTGCGAGTATCAATCCATGGTCGTAGTGTCCAAAGGCCAGTGTGTTGATCAGGCACCGTAGATTGGGTATCTGCTCCAGCTTTGCCGTAGTGGAATGTGAATCCATATCTGGCTTTTCCCACAAAATCGAACCACCCAGCCGGTCGTCCTGTTCTATCAACATAACCGAAGCATCAGACTCGACAGCAGCCAGTGCAGCCTTTATGCCTGATGGCCCGGAACCAATCACCAGGGTGTCACAGCTAACGTTTCTTTTGTCATAAAGTTTGGTATCGGCCTGGCAAGAAACTCGCCCCTGTCCTGCGGAATGACGAATAAGTTTTTCGTATACTCCGAGCCACCACTGGCGTGGCCACATAAAAGTCTTATAGTAAAATCCGGCAATGAGCAGGGATGAGCCGAGCTGCAATAAAGCGCCCAAATCAAACTTCGGACCAGGCCAGCAGTTCTGGCTTTGTATCACCATATTATTTTTCAGGCGAATTTCGGTTGCCTTCAGGTTGGGTATCATCACACTGCGACCATCATCGCAGGCAACCAGTGCACAAGGTTCTTCCAGACCAGCGGAGAGAATGCCTCGGGGTCGGTGATATTTAATCGACCTGGCAATAAGGTTAATGTTATTGGCAAGTAGTGCCGATGCCAGGCTGTCGCCTTCGTACCCGCTCAGGGGTAGGTTGTTGAATTTGAAATGCACAGGTTTTTGCCGATCGATTAAACCTCCTGATTTCAATCGATGTACCTGCATTAACTTTCGATCTCGTGGTTATTTGGGTTTCGGCATATTTCTATCCAGCTTTCACAGCCTGCCTGGTGATACCAGATCTCCTGAATAGTTTCACTGGTATTGCCCGGGTCAGGAGACCGGGTTGAGCGGCCACCATAGTGAAATTCACTCTGGTCGCGTTCACCGCAGTGGGGGCAGGGGATTAGTAGCATCGCATCAATGCAACCAGGGATAGGGGCCGATACCGGCGTCGTCTATTAAAGCTCCACTTTCAAAACGACTTAGTGCGAATGGTTGAAGCATGGCAGGCAATTTCCCATCTGCCAGTAGTTCAGCCATTGTCCAGCCAACCGCCGGAGTAGCCTTGAAACCTGCGTAACCCCAGCCACAATTTAAAAACAGATTATCGACAGGCGTACCCCCGACGATGGCATTGCCATCCATGGGTATATCCGCAGAACCAGACCAGTGCCGCATCAGTCGTAAGTGGGAAATGAATGGGAAAAGCTGGATAGCGCGGGTCACTGTATCTTCGATGCTGGAGAAAGAACCACGTCGTGCTGAGGAGATATATCCATCAGTAGCACCACCCATGACCAATTCACCTTTATCGGATTGGCTGAGGTATGACAGTCCGGCATTGTAATTTACCACCGTATCAAGTACTGGCTTCAATGGCTCTGAGACAAAAGCCTGAACGTTGATCAATTCCATCGGCACGCTGACCCCGGCCATTTGTGCAAGATGTGAAGAGGTGCCAGCAGCGGAAATGAAAACCTTGTCGCATTCTATGCTTCCTGCATCAGTGTCGATTTCGCATATACGACTGTTAGTAACAGAGAGTCCCGTTACTGCACAGTTCTGTACGATGTCGATGCCTGCCTTGCTGGCAGAGCGAGCAAAACCCCAGGCCACTGCGTCGTGACGTACTACACCAGCATCGGGCTGGAACAGGGCTCCGCTAATGGGGAAGCGTGCTTTTTTACCGAGATAAATACCTGGTATTCGTTCAGCTATTTCAGCGCAGGATAGAATCTCGGCCTGTGCGCCACTCAGACGCATGGCGTTTGCTCTTGATAGAAAATCCTCTAGCTCACCGTCAGAATGTGCCAGATCAAAGTAACCCCTGGGCGAGTACATCAGGTTGAAATTCAAATCCTGACTGAGAGACTTCCACAATTGCAGCGCAAAATTCTTTAATTCAAAACTGGCATTGAGTAAGTAATCCGATCTGACGATGGTGGTGTTTCTGCCAGTATTGCCACCTCCGATCCAGCCCCGGTCGATTACCAGTACGTCGGTTATGTTATGGTTTCTTGCCAGGTAATGCGCGGTGGCGAGGCCATGTCCACCGGCACCGATAATAATAGTCTTATAACTGGACTTTGGGCGCTTCTGCGGCACAATTCCAGGCCAGTTCCGGTGACCCTGGAGTGCATTCTTTAGCAGAGAGAATCCGGAATATTTCATCTGCTTTAGCTACATAACCATTCATCGTTCTCCATGACTACAATAATAGTAGGACCCTTATGATCAAAAGCCTGGTTTAATGCCTGTTTGAAAGTAGATTCATCAGAGGCTTGTATGGCGGGACAGCCGAACGCGTCTGCGAGTTTAATGAAATCTGGTGCTTTGGGATTAACACCAATTTCAGGAATGCCGCGCTTTACCATGCCGTCACGAATCATTGCATAGCAGTGGTTGTGCCAGATGATTATCGGTATGCAAAGTTCTTCTTCGACCGCAGTGGCGAGTTCGTTAACGGTGAACATGAAACCACCATCGCCAACAAGCGCAACAACCTGTCTCTCGGGTAATGCCAGTTTGGCCCCAATAGCATCGGGTAGTGCACAACCCAATGTGCCGAAACCAGCTGGATAAAACCAGGTACGTGGTAGCATGGTTTTCATAGCTGCCGTTCCGGTATAAACCAGTTGGGTTATGTCACCCATTATCACTGCATCATCGGATAAGACATCACGTAAAGCGTTGAGTACGGTGATGTGTTGTCTTTCCAGGGGCGTAAAGTCTTCGAACTGCTGAGCTCGCAGTTGTTTGAGTTGGGGCAGAATGTCGACTCCCGCAGTATTAATGCTTTTGTCCGCAAGCTTTGCGAGTAAATCAGAGCAGGCTGCTGCGGCATCACCCAGGATCGCAATGCTTGCCGGGAAGGCATCGTTAAAACGCGCGGGGTCTATATCGATTCGAATTACTTTGCCGTTAACCGGTAAGTCATAAATAAAACTGTCTGCCTCGGACATCTCTGTGCCGATAGCCAGCACAACCTCGGCCTGTGCCAGCCATGCCTGGATTGCCGGACTGATTACACCGCCACCCAGGCTAAGTGGGTTGCTATCTGCAACAACTCCCTTCCCCGCATTCGAAGCGATAACTCCAACGTGAAGACGCTCGGCGAGTTGTGTTATTTCGCGGCTGGCCTGTTGCGCACCACCACCCACCATCATCACAGTATGCTGTGAACTGGCCAAAAGTTGTGTAGCCCTGTTAATCGATTCCGCCGCAGGGACCGGCAGCACAGGCATTTCAGCTGCTTGCCAGTCATCGTTAACCGGCATTTCCATTACATCAATCGGAATCGCTATGTGAACAGGACGCGGGCGGCCGGAGCGAAATACGCAAAAGGCCTGGGCGATCAATTCTGGAATTTCTGACGGATCGTGCACCATCGTGCTGCTTGCGGTAATTGGTCGGGTAATGGCACAAAGGTCGGTGGTTTCGTGCAAGCGTCCCCAACCCTTGCCGAGTGATGGACTGTCATTTGCACTGGAGATCACCAGCATTGGTATTGAATCAGCATAAGCCTGGCCGATACCGGTAGAGGCATTAGTCACTCCGGGACCTGTGATTAAAGTGCAGACACCTGGATTGCCGGTTACTCTTGCATAACCATCGGCCATGAAACTGGCACCCTGCTCGTTGCGAGGCGTCACAGCGCGTATATTGCTTTGCTCAATACCCCGATAAAGTTCGAGTGTGTGATCCCCTGGAATACCGAAAACCATGGAGACACCGTAGGCTTCGAGTAACTGCATCAGAGCTATACCGCAGGATTTATTCATGAATCACCCCCTGTTTTTTTTCAATTCCAGCTTATACTCATTTGCTAACAATAAAACTTAGTATTAGCAGTCATGCTGAATATAAGGAAATCGTACTTATGAAAGTAACAGCTTACCTGAAAATTCTTGCCGAGAGGGATGGCTCAGACCTTTATTTTTCCACGGGTGCCAGGCCCAGTGCGAAATTTAACGGCGTATTAACGCCTTTGGGTAAGGATTCTGCGCCACCGGGATGGGTCGATTCACTTGCGATGGAAATAATGGATGATAAGCAGAAAAAAGAATTTGCGGAAAAACCCGAGATGAATCTAGCGCTATCATTAAGCAATATCGGTCGTTTTCGGGTCAACATTTTTAAACAACGCAATGAAACAGCGATGGTGATTCGTAATATTGTCACCGATATTCCAAAAATTGATGACCTTGGCCTCCCCGAGGTGTTGAAAAAAGTCATCATGACCAAGCGTGGACTGGTTCTCTTTGTGGGCGGCACTGGTTCGGGTAAATCGACATCGCTGGCGGCGTTAATCGATCACCGGAATACGCATTCGAAAGGTCATATCATCACGATCGAAGATCCGGTTGAATATATCCATCAACACAAGGGCTGTATTGTGAATCAGCGCGAAGTCGGAGTAGATACAGACTCATTTGCTGACGCCCTGAAGAACACCTTGCGCCAGGCGCCAGACGTGATATTGATCGGTGAAATTCGTGACCGGGAAACCATGGAGCATGCCCTCGCATTTGCCGAGACCGGGCATCTGGCAATTTCAACTCTGCACGCGAATAATGCCAATCAGGCATTAGATCGCATCATCAATTTCTTTCCCGAAGAGCGTCACAGTCAATTGCTAAGTGACCTGTCTATCAACCTTAATTCCTTCGTTTCACAAAGATTGATTCCCACCATCGATAACAAGCGTTGCGCGGCGATAGAAGTGTTACTCAATTCCGGGCGTGTCGCAGATTTGATATTGCAGGGTGCGGTAACCGAGATTAAGGAAGTCATGGAAAAGTCCGAAGCGATGGGTATGCAGACGTTCGATACAGCGTTATATCACCTCTATAACAATGGCAAGATTAGTCTCGAGGAGGCGTTGAAGAATGCTGATGCCGAAAACAACCTTCGCTTGCGCATCGAACTATCGGCCAAGGCGGATGATGCTAGTATAGCCAGAGCAAGCAGTACCATGGATGGATTAAGCCTGGTTGAACATGAAATTGAAGAAGAGGAGGAAGAAGCAGAACATGTTGGGGGGCAGTATGATTTTGATAGTAAAGATTCAGCTCCGCAATAAACCAGTTCGGTCATCATCGCTACAGCATGACCATCCGGTTGCACAATATTCATCAATGCGGTGAGTGGTTAGAGTTCTTTGCGCTGCCCGAGTTTTGACCCCTGATGCACTGAAATTTTTCAAATACCCCGATTTGCGAAAATTGGTTTTTGCCAGCTTTGGATTATCTCATATGCAAATCCCGCCTGAATCCAAAATGATTGCTTCCTGATTACAGTGTCGTATTAGCTTACAACCCAATTCCACTAGTCCCTTTATTCGAAAATGATAAATACTGCTGCACGAAGTCAAAATCAGCGAGCTGGATAAAAGCATCTGTAAGGCGAGAGGTAATTGGCCCTGGAATAGTGGATGCGTAGCTTCTACCGTTTAGTGACTTTACTGGGCAAATGCATAAGCTGGTGGAGGTAAAAAACGCCTCATCAGCCAACATAGCAAATTCAGGAGAAATGCCACATTCTCGAATTTCAATTCCAAGGCTATTGCAAAGTTCGATTACTACCTCGCGACTCACACCTGCGAGCACAAAATCAGCTTCAGGAGTGAACACGATACCATCTTTAACGATGAAAAAATTACACCCGGCTCCCTCAGCAAGATTTCCCTCAGAGTCAGGCATTATTGCCCATCCTGCTGGGTAAGATGACTGTACCTCTTGCTGAGCGAGCATCATGTTCAAATAGTTATTCGTTTTGGCATTTGGGGACAACGCTTCTGGGGCAATCTTTGGTCGTTTTGAAACAATAGCTTCAATACCGCACTTAAATAATGAGGATCTGGATCTAAGCGGTAAAGGTATGCAATCGATAATTACTGTCGGACCTTTGTAGGCGGCTATCTCTCCATCTAGCTGTTGGACTCCCGCAGTCACCCGTTGCGTAACCCAGTAATCTTCCCCATCACTTAATACCGAAAGATTTTGTGCTACGACCTCTTCAGTAGCAGCAATAATCTCGGTGTCGCTCAGGTTTAAATGGATACCAATATAATCAAGGCTTTGAAGGAGACGATCAATATGTTGTTGAAGTCGAAATATTTTGCCCCCAAAGGTTCTCGAAGTATCAAATACGCAACTACCATAGACGAGCCCCAAATCACGAATTGAAATCATAGCCTTACTTTCTTTAACTAGCTCACCATTAACATAGGCAACTCGCTCTACCATTTCATTCTCTGCTATTTTCAACTTTGATACCTCTGCAAATTCTATATGTGTCTGCTTCGTGTCGCACGTACTCCTGGCCGCTCCGTGTACGCCTTCAAGATACAAATTTCAATGACGGCTTTCCAGACTGCGGCGTTATGTTATTCACTGCAATTTCCTTTTTTCGCCATCTTCAGGCTTTTCACATCCTCCTTACCTTTGGCCTCATCAACTAACTCTACTCCAGCACCACCAACAAGTAGTCCCATTTTTATATATTGACGAATAAAATAATGCATACCACTCTTTGCTTTAACTAGTAGGTCATTGGGGGAGAATTCAGATTCTGTAGAAACCTTATGATCTTCCTCCCCTTTTACTTCTTCGTAGAAAAATATATTAGGAGCAGTTTCTCCAATACACTTCCCGTCAACCCATACGTCTTTTTTTAATGCGCCACCAAAACTACCAGAACGATAGATATATAGTCCGGCATTCCCGTCAGACGGAGGAATAAACTTTTTTGCCACTTCTGTCTTTTCATCGCTAACCATTGGAACTGATGCACACCCTGTAAATATAGGAAAAAGCAAAGTGATCAACATTAGTTTTTTGTACATTTTATTCTCCTTAATTGTTTCAAATTGCATAACAGTAAATTTTACAGACTCTCGGTTAACGTGGCTTTCCGGAATCTGGATAATCCAGTATACGAGAATAGTAAAATGACTGCTATGACACTAACTTGCCATTGAATATATTGGATGTTTTTGTAATCGAAAGCGTCGACATGGTTATCTGGGTAACATAAGTCAAGTGGAATTCGAAAACCAGATGGTTGGGCTTTCATAAGTGTCTATTTTTTAGGACAGTACTAAAGTGCCGAACCTTGCCGTCCAACAGCCCCTTCTTTGACGGCCGTTTTTTTGAGAAACCTGAAGAATTGAAAACCTGGATTTCGGCAGTCCTCACCCCCGAACCGCGCGAGATATTACTCACCGCACACTGGATCAGAAGGAGACGTGTGAAATACTGCGATGGTGATCAGTGTTAGATCAATCGGGCATAACAAAGGGCTTGTTATCCAAAAACCGTCGAATTACATTCCTTGTTATTCGAGAAACGTTATTGTCATAATCATTGTGCGACAGGCTACCGCTCCATGAGATTGACCCAACTGAGAATACGCCACCACCTCCTGGCGTTTCAAAGAATGTCATATCCGCCCGAACATTCGGGTTTTGCGTGCCATTCATGGCGCTATGATTAAAGCCACACTCGTCTGGTGCCAAATAGGTATTTTCAGAATGACCTTCAGAACTGGCAACAACCAGAGTATGAGAGGGTGTTCCCATCATTGGGTCTACTGCATCAATTTCACCACCACTAGCTCCACCGCCAACAATACCGAAATCCCCGATTACTTCGTCATCGCCAATCCCTTCGAATATAAAGCTGGCTCTGGAATCAAAGCTCGCCTCTTTGCGCTTATAATAACCGGAAGCATCAAATCCAACGGCAACCGTGCCAACACCAACCAAAGCCTGTGGTGGCATGCCAAGGCGTCGCCATAAGCCACCATATTCACCGGTAAATTCCAGATAGGATTCACCTGGTTCCTCATCACGGTATCGAATACCATCTTCCGGGCGGCGCAATTCAAGTATTCCGGGCATTTCAGATGACAGGGCACAACGCCAGATAAAGCCATTTCCACCGAGATAAATTAAACGCCCCTTTCGTGCAAGATAAGCTCGCATCCCGTCCCACATGGGGGTGGTGTAATATTCAGGATGCGTACCGGTAAGCACTGCCTGATACTGATCGAGCAAAGACGCACCTTCCTGATGAAGATCCTCGTCTGTGATCACGTCATATTCTATGCCCTGATTTTCCAGCCAGCCCATAATGAGTGTATCGGCGTTAAAGCTCCATAAAGGGGTTTTTGCTGCCATATTAAGCACTGGGCGCAATCTCGAAGCATAGCGCACACCACTACCGTCAGAATGAGTGTCATATGTCGAAAGCCCTAGCTCATTATGTTCTTGCAAAAAAACTTCGGTTTTTTCCAATGTCGCCCACATGGCTTCCGTCACTTCGCTGAAACGTTCATGGAATAACCAGTGATAATTCGAATAGGCCATATAGGTTACAGTGGATGCAAGAAAAGCGAGTTTTGACGTGGTGGTACCCCGAGGTGGCCGTACAAAGAAGGTCACATACCATTCATCATCGTCGGCCTTCAGACGTACCGCGTAAACACCGCTTCGCAGGTCATCGGGCACAATATATTCGAAATCAGTTTCCCATCCGGCATCATAAAGATCATCATCATGGAAATGGGCAGCGCCATATTCTTGTGGCGCTTGTTTCCAATCCTGCTCAGCACCGCTCCAGTTATATCCCTTGCAACCGCGTGAAGGCAGATTGACGGTATATCCGTGAAGGCCGTTGGGACTAACATCACTTACCACATCAGTACCAATATCATGTGAAAAATCCCAGGCGCCAATCACATGCCTGTTTCGTTCGTGAGGAAGCGCATCCCAGGCAACCACAGATCGCTCTGCTGCTGACAAAATTCCTGCAGTTAATCTAGGACGATCGATCTTGCCATTAAAGTGACATTGAGACCCGGGTTTCCCATTAGCTTGCATCATAGGAAACGCTGCAAACATTAGCGGCGAATCTGTCGTGCCAACTTTACCGGGATTGATCTGTTTCGTTGCGATGGCAGCTTGATGGTTCTCATGATCGACATTTATGGGTTCCTGACAAACACTTATCTGCCCGCTCTTCGCATCATACAATCCAGAAACCAGATGCCAGCGTCGTGTTGCGAGGGGCTTGTCGATGCTGACCTCAGATACATTTCCGCTACCATCACCGACCTTCATGGCAAGGGCGCCGCTATCGTCAATTAACAGGGCAAATCCATGGGCCGGGTCATCCTGCCAATGGGTAATAATCCCCTGTTCACCCTTATCAGGCGTAGTTGGCCAAATCCAGGCCTGAACAGTAAAACTATCCAGCGTGGTAAATTCTGGACTATTGGGCAATACAGCATATGACCCACAGTCAATGGGCTGTAACCTGCCTGTATATTCGCCACTAAAAGGTGCATCAATTTCTTCTTCCCGGTAGATGCCATGATCAGGGTTGGCATCACCACAGATGACACGAACCAGATCGGCATGATAGCGTTCAGAACCGTAGGTGCTCACCTTAACTTTGAGCACCTCTCCCGGGGCGATCACCCAGGCATTTAAGTAACCGAGTATCTTCTTCATACTGCTTATTCCTTACCCCTTACCCCAAAAAACCATTATGCTAAATCTACCCCGGTGACAGTTTGCCAACGCCTTTTAAATACTTCCCAAACTCCTCTGCTATATTCGTCAAATACCTGGCCTTCTATAAGCTCCAATTTGGTGCCTCGTGTTGATGGCATTTTTGCCAAAACCCACTCACGGCCACGCCTGGTGCAAACCAGAATATGGCGATCGGCCATCGGCATTAAACGCAGCCGGTTTACAACAAGTGTGAGCTCCGGGCTATATGGCCCGTCGGGATTATTTCGAAACTCTTCAACGAGATCCATTCTAGATGGGTCAATTTTATGCATCGGACAATCCTGTTCAGGTTCTGTATTGAAACGACAAACTTGGTCGCGTTATTCTCCTACAACAACTAGTTCCAATGGGGTCTTCAGAGGCTGAAACGCCGTATCTGCCTTGAACATCAGGGTATCAATATAATAGGTAATGCCCGACATCCGGGGTGAGAAAAACTGGCTCTCGAAATTAACAACCGTACCTGGTTCAAAAATCTTGTCAGTATCTGTATCGCTCATCTCGTAGACATAACCGCCAAGCCAGTCGGGAGGAAACGCAAGGCCGAGTTCATAGCCACCGACCCAGCCGGCATCGGACCAGATTCCTACTTCGTCGTAATAGGCCCGGGTCGTCTTGATGAGCTCTGCAACCGGCAGGTTGGGGCGCAGCATATCGGCGATCACGTCGAAAACACCGGTCGACAACCGGTGATACTCCTTCACATCCCTGGCGGGCTCACCAACATGGAAAGACCGACCGGCATTGCAATGATAGCGCTCGAACACGCCACTGATGTCGATATTGACTTGTTCGCCAGCTCGAATCACCCTGCGGCTGGGCATTGAATGTCCGCAATTGGCTTTTAGCCCGGAATTCACCGGCAGGGTGATTCCAGCGACTTCGCCACCAGCCTTCGACATTGCATCAATCATTGCGCCGTAAACGTCGAGCTCGGTAGCACCTGCTCGGATGGTATCCCTGGCCGCCTGAAAACCGATGTCAGTAATTTCCCCGGCCTTTTCTATACAGGCGATCTCGGCATCCGATTTGACCCAGCGCATGTCACGTAGAATATCGCTGCCATCAGTAACACTCATCCCCGCGCTCTCGAAGGCATCGCGGAAGCGTTGACTGATTACCGGATTGGGCCGATAACTGTGGAACTCCATACCGACCCGACCAGAAGACGTCCAGCCCCTCGCTTTCAACTCATCGATGATGAAGGAAATACCATCGCGGCGTCCCTCAATGGGAAAAGCCCGGATGTCTTTCGCACAGGTTACGAAGCGGCACATGATGGCTTCGCTGGGTGTGTCGAACAGAATGAAGTCGTCATGATCCTTGTGAATCGCTATGCCGCTTGTGGCGGGCCATCGTTTGGGGCTCTGGGCCTGATACCAGATGCACTTATAGCCACTCACATAGTAGAGGCTCTCTGGCGACATGAGCCACAAGACATCGATGCCCTCATCTTCCATACGCGCGCGAATTCGCTGTAAGCGTTGCTGATACTCTTCAAGGCTAAACGCCAGCTCCATCTCTGGTTGGCATTCCTCAAGGGCAAGATCACGATTAATACCCAATGGCTGTCTCCTTCATTTCTACATATTATTAGACTGATTCAATAATAGTGTGTCGTATTTTTGTTGTAACTGTAATATCACAATTGAGACATAAGAAATATAGCCTCCTCAGGAAAATTCGTGGGTAATTATCGGCACGGGTAACGCCTCAAGTGCATGAAATAAGGCGATTTCAGCCGCTTTATAGGTCCGAAAACCATAAGGTTTTCTGGTAGTCAGTTTTGCTTTCAAATATGGGGACAGTTTACTTATATAAACCAATACTCCCGTAATTAGGTAAACTGTCTTCGTAATCCGTAATACCGATCACGTAATACCAGTCAGCAAGTAGATTGATAGCCGGACCTCAAAACTGGTTTATACTCGGCCCGTGACTAAGAGTGAAACGATTCTCACAGCATGACTACTCTCGAACGGCGGTTCCAGGTTGAAGTGCTCTCCGACCTCGCATGGGATGAATTCCTGCGTCGATTCTGGCATGCGGAGGAACTCGGTTTCGACCTCGCAACGACAGCGGACCAATTTGTTGACTGGAAAAATCCTTATGTACCCTGGTTTGATGTTCGACGCTAATGCCCGGGAGAGCGGTGGGTATTTGTTTTATTGGGAGTCTGCCGAGCGTTTTGCTGATGTGGCGGGACAGATTCTGGATCTGGGGTTCAATGAAATTGGCGTTTACTACCCCATCAATGCTCAGCAAGAAGTGTTCGAGCGCGTCGCAACCGATGTGATGCCAGCCTTACCCCAACCTTAAACCCGACTCGGTCATTTGGTATTCAAAAAACCCAGCATCAGTGCCTTTACCTTTTCGGACATGTATTTTCTGTTGTGCTAGCTGCATGACAACAGTGCCTACTGTACCCAGTTCCTGTACTGACTCATCGGCTACATAGTTACGATAAACAGGGAATTCCTGATTCGAGTCATCCGACAATAAATCAAGCATGGTTTCCAAATTATGCTCTTTCGTGCTGGATAATATCTCGGTAGCTTTATTGAAGCGGGCATAAGAGCTGAAAAAAGCAGGATCGTTGGCCGAGTTAATTTCATCACCTAGATAGTGATTGGTATGAATCAGCGTATTAGCCACGGGATCCAGACGATAATACTCATCACCACAAAATTCCATATCAAAACCGTTACCGCTGACATCGGCAACGATAATATTGCTGGCTTTACCGTTGCTATGTTGGGCCAGCAAAGACTCCACCTGGCTGAGTGATTTGCAATCCAGAATAGCGCGTAAGACGATATGTACCGGCAACCCGTTTAGCGCCTGGCCCAGAGTTAAAATGTTTAGACAGACCCCGAGGCCGCAGCTGTTCATGCCGATTTTGCCGATAATTCCAGGCTCTGTCATTATTGCGATTGCATGACCATCGGGCTGCATAATATTCATCAATACGGTGAGGGATTCGAGCGCTTTACCCCAGTCCCAGTTTTGACCAAGAATTGATTGTTCGTGGAAATACACTGCAGTGCATTCATTACTCACCACGTTATTGCGAGAGAGGATTTCAGTACGGGCGTTTAGTGCAAATACCCAGGCAGGTTCGACATTGGCGGCCCTGGCAATTGCGACTATTTCATCGACATAATCCGGCTCGAAATCACCAATAATTTTTTGGAAAAAATAAGCAAGTCTGAAGATTTCCGCTTTCGGTAAATTAAAAATTGAGTGGTAGAAATCGATGGTTTGCGCAATTTCGGATTTGAGTATTTCGCCATGCTGTTCACCACGCTCGGAGGGGGTGCCGGAAATATGCACAAGCGGGAACTGGCTCATTGTTTTACATACTTTATCAAGGCCCGGGTTGAAGCATCGTGTCGCGCGTCTGTTTCCTCTCCTCGCAGTTCGGCGTCGATGGTTTTGGCGAGTTGTTTGCCGAGTTCGACGCCCCATTGATCGAATGAATTGATATTCCAGATTGCCCCCTGCACGAATACTTTATGTTCATAAAGCGCAATCAATGCACCTAGTGTACGCGGATCAAGCTTCTGGAACAGTATGGTGTTGCTCGGGCGGTTACCGCTAAAGATCTTATGCGGTAGAAGCCGTTCGGTAGTCTCGTTGTCGAGCCCTTCAGCCGCGAGTTCGGCGCGCGCCTCGGCTTCGGTTTTACCGCGCATCAAGGCTTCGGATTGGGCGATGCAATTCGCCAGTAATAAGCGGTGATGATCTCCCACCTGGTTCTGGCTATGTACCGCCGCGAGAAAATCTACCGGAATTAAACACGTGCCCTGATGCAGTAGTTGAAAAAATGCATGCTGGCCATTGGTGCCAGGTTCACCCCAGATGACTGGGCCTGTGTGGTAGTCTTCGATAGTCTCACCATTGCGCCTCGTCGATTTGCCATTGCTTTCCATATCGAGTTGTTGCAAATAGGCTGGGAAGCGATACAGGTACTGGTCATAGGGTGCGATTGCATGAGTCTCAGCATCAAAAAAATTGTGATACCAGATGCCGAGCAGGCCCAGTATCACTGGCATATTCTGTTCGAGCGGTGCATTCTGGAAGTGTTGATCCATCATCTCTGCGCCTGCCAGTAACTCGCGGAATCGGGGCATACCGATAGCAATCGCGAGTGATAATCCAATCGCCGAGCACAGTGAGTAACGTCCGCCTACCCAGTCCCAGAACTCAAACATATTATCTGTATCGATGCCGAACTCGGCGACTTTTTCCGCATTGGTGGAAACCGCGACGAAATGCCTGGCGATAGCGTTTTCATCGCCGACCTGGCGCATAAACCAGTCGCGCGCGGTATGCGCATTGGTCAAGGTCTCCTGGGTGGTAAAAGTCTTTGAAGCGATTATAAACAGGGTCGATTCCGGCTTCAGTAGCTTCAAAGTCTCGCAAACCTGGCTACTATCGACGTTGGACACAAAGTGAACTTTTATATCATCCTGTTGATAGGGCTTGAGAGCTTCGCAGGCCATCATCGGGCCAAGGTCTGAGCCGCCGATGCCGATGTTGACGACGTCGTGAATGCGATGGTCGGAAGAACCCCGCCAGCTACCGTCACGCACCGAAGCGCTAAACCGCTCCATTTTATCCAGTACCGAACCGACATCGGGTTTGAAGTCGCTAGCATTCAGATTTCGCAGCGCGCTGTGCAATACCGCGCGTTGTTCGGTATTGTTGATGGCTTCACCGGTAAACATGCGGTCGCGTAATTCCGTCACCCCGGTTTCACGAGCCAGTTGCATGAGCAGGCTAAGGGTTTCATCGGTGACCAGGTTCTTGGAGTAATCGAGCAATAGGTCGCCGACACTTAACGAAAATTTATCGGCGCGTGATTCATCCTGATCGAATAAATCACGTAGGTGAAGATGGTTACGTTGCTGTTGGTGAGCGGCCAGTGCCCGCCACGCTGGTTTTGCCGTCGGTGAACTCATGGAGCTATTATGTCAGGTCAACGCATTGTGTGCATTATGCGATGATAGTCGTCCACCTCAAACTATTATGATAAAAAAACCTTATCAGCTGGAAAAAATATCAGACATGTTATCTATTGCCTCGCGTTTCCACCTGGCGACCAGATTTGGATTGACTGAGTGCTTGGCAGCAACCTGGGATAGTGTGAGTTCACTATTCAGTGCTTCCAGTGCCACCTTTGCTTTAAATTCTGCAGTATGGGTCTCATTTTCTAACGAGCCACCTTCGAGTTCCTGCAGGCTATCGGTGTCGTTGTGTACGATGGCGTCGAATTCGATTTCCACCATCATGCCTGGGGTGGTCAAGCCAGCCTGTACGCCGGTCAGGGTGGGTTCAATGCCTTTGAAGACTTCACCGTGTACTTTGATAAATCCACCGGCGTCGCGCATATCGGTAATGTAGGCACGGGTGCGCACCACGTGCGCCAGTTCAGAACCAACGGCCTGTAAGGCTTCTTCCATTTTATTGATGATGTATCTGGTTTGCTCCTCAGTATCGTAAGGCGCGAAGACCGTGCCATCGCTTTGCATGGATGTGGTTCCAGAGATGAATACGAATGGTCCGACGCGCTTGGACCGTGCGTAAGAGGCAACTTTTTCCAGGCGTCCACCGCCCGATGCGTTCATGATAATCATTAGTTAGCTCCTCTGGGCTTCTTCTCGTAATTCAACTCGTCGTATTTTGCCGGAAATGGTTTTTGGCAAGGTCTCGCGGAATACAATCTTGCGTGGATATTTATAGGGTGCGGTCTGAGCTTTAACGAATTCCTGAATATTCTTCGCTATTTCATCCGAAACTTCAAAGCCAGGGGCGAGGACGACATAAGCCATGACGATCTCCCCGCGGGTTTCATCGGGTTTGGCAACGACGGCGGATTCGATGATGGCCTCATGTTCTATCAGTGTGCTCTCGACTTCAAACGGGCTGATGCGATAACCAGATGAGGTGATGATGTCATCCGAGCGACCGACGAACCAGATATAGCCGTCTTCGTCGCGAGTCGCAGTATCGCCTGTGTAGTACCAGCCATTGCGGAAAGACCTGGCGGTTGCTTCTTCATCCCTGAAGTAACCATCGAATAAACCGGGCGGGTAGGGGTCGGTGACTTTTACCGCGATATGGCCTATCTCATTATCACCAAGGATATTACCGTCATCGTCGATGATGTTCACATCGATGCCGGGTACGGGCTTGCCCATCGAACCGGGACGAATTTCCATGCCGGGAATATTGGCGACGATATTGACGGTTTCGGTCTGGCCGTAACCGTCGTGGATATCGCAACCGGTAGCATTCTTCCAGGAGCGCATTGCCTCTGGATTGAGAGGTTCACCGGCACCGACGCATTGACGCAGTGAACTCAGGTCATAGCCTGATTTATCTACCTGGGTTAACAGGCGATAAATCGTGGGTGGCGCGCAGAAGGTTGTGACCTTATGTTCCTGCATAATTCTTAAATGCATATCGGCGTCGAATCCTTCGCCATCGTAAAGTACGACAGTAGCGCCTGCGAGCAGCGGGGGGTAGAGCAAACCCCAGGCGGCCTTGGCCCAACCGGTATCGGTCAGGGTCAGGTCGACATCGTCTTCGCCCAGGTCTTTCCAATAGTTGCCGGTAATCGAGTGGGCCAGTGCGTAGGCGTGATTCCTGCCGACCATTTTCGGCATCGCAGTGGTTCCCGAGGTGAAATAGATCAGCATCAACTCATCGGCGCGGGTAGCTGGCAGGCTGGCGCGATCAATGCTTGCGTCTGCCTCAGCGCAAAGTGTCTCGAAGCTCGACCAGCCTTCGAGGCTATCTCCGCCGATGACAATTAGTTGCTCGAGCGTAGGGCAATCGGTTTTAATGGCGTCTACCTTGTCCGCGTGCTCCCGAGTGACAATGGCCAGCTTGGCGCCAGCCTTGTTGATACGGTATTTGATATCCTTGGCGGTAAGCAAATTGGTGCCGGGCATGGCGACCACGCCGATCTTTTCGCAACCGAAGAGGACGTGATACCACTCGACCAGTCTGGGGATCATAACGAAGGCGAAGTCACTCCTGGATGCACCAAGCTTGAGCAGGGCATTGGCGAAACGATTCGAAGCACGATCCAGATCAGAATATTTGTGATGGCTAACAGTATCGCCGTTGCGGTTAATGGCAATCAGCGCTGTCTTGTCGCAATTTTGTGCACGCTTTGCGACGACATCGAAGGCAAAGTTGAAGTCATTGGGCGTATTTAATGAGAATTGCGCACGCACTGTGTCGTAGTCGAATGCAGCAGATTTATCACTCATTAATATGTCTCCAGAATGGTTTTTATGAGTTTCCCGGTTGCCAGAATTCTATTTAGAGTTTAGTATTGAGCCTGAATTCTGTATTCAGTATACAGCAAATTAATAAAAACTGAAGAGGGGGAATTAAATGCAACAATGTCTCAATATTGATCCCGGAAAATGTACTGGTTGTCGCCAGTGCGAGTTGGGGTGCTCATTCGCGCATGAAGAATTCTTCAGTTCGTCACGATCGCGGATTAAGGTTTTCGATCTGCATGACCAGGGTCTGTTCGTGCCCTATACCTGTACGCAATGCGCCGATGCCTGGTGCATGGCTGCCTGCCCGGTCGATGCTATCCAGGTCGATGCCGATACCGGTGCCAAAACCGTCGATACTGGTGTCTGCGTGGGTTGCAAGGTCTGCACCATTGCCTGCCCGTTTGGCACGATTAACTATGTCTCTGCAACCGGCAAAGTCGCCAAGTGCGACTTATGTGGCGGTGACCCGGCCTGCGTCAAGGCTTGTCCGACAGGTGCGATCAGCTACATCGATTCCGATACGGCGGGATTTTCGAAGATGCAGCAGTGGGTCGATAAGACCGCAGCACAACACAACGTACAGACCTAACGGGGGGCAAAATGGCCTGGAATCAGAAAGTTTTAAGAGTTGACCTCAGCAACGGTAGCTGTGTCAATGAAGCCCTGAATATGAGATGGGCAAAAAAGTACCTCGGCCAACGCGGCCTGGGGTCAAAATATCTAAGTGAGGAAATTGATCCCACGGTAGATCCACTCTCAGCCGACAATAAATTGATCTTTGTTACGGGACCGTTAACAGGTACCTGTGCATCGACCAGCGCACGCTATTCGGTAGTCACCAAGGGTCCGTTGACCGGCGCTATCGCCTGTTCCAATTCTGGTGGTCAGATGGGTGCGGAATTACGCATGGCTGGATGGGATATGGTGATATTTGAGGGCCGTTCGGCGCAGCCGGTTTATCTGGTCATCAGGGATGACAAGGCGGAGTTACATAACGCCGATGGTTTCATCTGGGGCAAGACGGTCTGGGAGACTGAATCGGCGATCAGGGCAAAACACGGCGACTCACAGATGCGGGTTGCCGCCATCGGAGCACCCGGTGAGCGTGGAGTACTGTTTTCCTGCATTGTTAATGACCAGCACCGTGCGGCTGGCCGCTCCGGGGTCGGCGCGGTTATGGGCTCAAAAAATCTTAAAGCCGTCGCGGTGCGCGGCACCGGTTGCGTTGAAGTTAATGATCCGGATCAGTTCATGCAAGCCACCAATGCGGCTAAAGCTGTGCTGGCGGAACACCCGGTAACAGGTCAGGGTTTACCGGCTTACGGCACGCAGGTATTGATGAACGTGATCAACCAGTCCGGAGCTTTGCCCACCCGCAACGCCCGTGATGTTCAGTTCGAAGGCGCAGAGAATATTTCAGCCGAGGCTATGGTCGAAAAGCGTGCAACCGACAATAAGCCAAATCTGGTGCGTAATGCCGCCTGCTTCAGTTGCACCATCGCCTGTGGGCGGATTTCGCAAATCGATCGTAGTCATTTTACGGTGAAAGAGCGACCCGAATACTGGAAGGCGTCGGGTGGCCTGGAATACGAAAATGCCTGGAGCCTGGGGGCTGCCAATGGCGTCGATGACCTCGAAGCAATTACCTTCATCAACTTTCTATGCAACGAACACGGCCTCGACCCCATCACGCTGGGCGCAACCCTGTCTGCTGCAATGGAGCTGTATGATGTCGGTGCGATTAGCGACAAAGATTGCGGAGGCATTAAACTAAAATTTGGCGATGCCAGGGCCCTGGTGCAAATGGCTGAAATGACTATCAGCGGCGAAGGCTTTGGCAAGGAGATAGGCCAGGGCTCGAAGCGACTATGTGAAAAATATGGCCACGCCGATTTATCGATGACCGTCAAAGGGCTGGAATTTCCGGCCTATGATCCGCGTGGTGTGCAGGGCATGGGATTAACCTATGCAACTTCTAATAGAGGGGCCTGCCATGTGCGAAGTTATACGGTTGGCTCCGAGATCATGGGTGTACCGGTAAAGACCGACCCGCATGTCACCGAAGGCAAGGCCGAACTGGTCATGGCTGTGCAGGATGCGACCGGTGCATTCGATTCGGCGGGCGTATGCATATTCACCTCTTTTGGTTGGACGCTCGAGGATCTAGCCGCGCAGGTCGATGCAGCCTGCAGTGGTGAGTGGACGGTAGACAAGCTGGTTGAGGTGGGTGAACGAATCTGGAATCTGGAACGCAAGTTCAACCTCGCTGCCGGGCTTACCGGCAAAGACGATACATTGCCGAAGCGAATACTGAAAGAGGCGGCCAGGACTGGCCCGGCCAAAGGCATGACCTGTCGACTCGACGAAATGTTACCCGAGTATTATGCACTCAGGGGGTGGACCAAGGATGGTGTGCCAACCACTAAAACACTCAATCGACTGAAGTTGTAGTCAACACCGGCTCAGGCATAGTGTCTGCCATGAAGCATGTCATTATTGGCGCCGGACCAGCAGGCGTGAGTGCAGCAGAGCACTTGCGCAAGCTGGACAGTACAGCCGAAATCGTGATCATTGGCGACGAAGCCGAACCACCTTATTCGCGCATGGCCATCCCCTATTATCTGGTCGGTGATATCGAGGAGGCCGGTACCTGGCAGCGTAAAAATGGCAAACATTTTAAGAACCTCGGCGTCAAACTCATCCATGACACCGTGGTCTCGGTTTCACCATCGTCGGTTCGGCTTAAGACCGGCAAACGCATAAATTTTGATAGGCTTTTGATTGCCACGGGTTCACGGCCAGTACAGCCACCGGTTCGAGGTCTGAACCACCCTGCCGTGCATCATTGCTGGACACTCGCCGATGCACGAGAAATTGCCAAGCGGATGCAGAAGGGTAGCGAAGTTGTATTGATGGGCGCGGGCTTCATTGGTTGTATCATCCTGCAAGCCCTGGTCGAGCGTGGCGTTGACCTGACCGTAGTTGAAATGGAAGAACACATGGTGCCGCGCATGATGAATGCCGAAGCCGGCGCCATGATCAAGCGTTGGTGTCAGGCCAGGGGAGTCCGTATCATCACCTCGGCACACGTTATCGAAGTTGCACAACAGACAGAGAGTGAAAAAACCGATGTTATCATCAGTACCGGCGAAGCGCTGTCGGCCGATTTAATCATCGTCGCCACCGGTGTTCGGGCCAACCTGGGCTTTCTCGAAGGCAGCGCAATCGCAGTCGATCAAGGCGTGGTGGTCGACCGCCAGTTGCAAACCAGTATCTACGGTATATTTGCCGCCGGGGATGTGGCGCAGGGGCCGGATTTTTCCACCAACGGCACAGCAGTACATGCGATTCAAACCACAGCCAGTCAGCATGGGCGTATTGCCGCACTGAACATGGCGGGCAGAAAAGTGCTATACCATGGCTCGCTGGCAATGAATACTCTGGAGACCCTGGGCCTGATCTCAACATCCTATGGAAACTGGCAAGGTGTACCGGATGGAGATTCAGCAGTCGCTATCAACGCCGATGCCTATCGTTACCTGTCGCTACAATTCGATGGTGATGTGATTATCGGTGCAATCGCTATTGGTTTAACCGATCATATCGGTGCCCTGCGGGGGCTCATCGAAAGCCGGATAAAACTGGGGTTGTGGAAAGACAGACTAGTTGAGGATCCGTATCGGCTGATGGAAGCTTATCTGGCTCGAACCGGACCGGGGTGATTGTCTGAGTTTTAGTGGTGGAAGGTTGTCGGTATCTCTGCATGGGTTTCAAGCGAATGGCTAAATCGATTCAGCCTTGCAGCGAGTAAAAGGCAGTATCAAATAATCAAATCCTGATAGTTGAAATCAACGGGGATAAGGAGCAAAGTAGGTCGCATGGAATACAAGAAGGAGAATACTATGTCAGAGCTAAATGAAGCGAAAGGGTCCTGTCTTTGCGGCGCCATTCATTTTACTGCCAGGAAGGCTAATAAAGGCGTAGGCGCATGCCATTGCGGTATGTGCAGAAAATGGGGAGGCGGAGCGCTGATGGCTGTAAATTCTGGCAGCGATGTATTATTCAAAGGAGAAGAAAATATATCGGTATACGATTCTTCGGCCTGGGCGGAGCGAGGTTTCTGTAAACAATGCGGAAGCCACCTGTTTTATCGGTTGAAAGAAAGCAGGCAACACATCATTCCGGTCGGTCTTTTCGAAAATCAGGAATCATTTGTTTTTGAAAATCAGGTTTTTATAGATAAGAAGCCTTCGTTTTACAGCTTTTCAAATAAAACAAATAATATGACTGAAGCCGAGGTTTTTGAAATGTATGGTGCGTCATAAATACATGTAGCGCATATTCTCCATAAAAATCTTCGAAGAACCGGTTTATCTATAGCTTCGTCACAACACCCTCTAAGGATGATGATCCCCCAGTCGTGAAACAGGCATCACACTGATTCCATCAGCATCCTGGACTATATTGGTTTTCACTCCATAAACTTCGGCAATATTTTCGGCGGTCATAATTTTGTCTGGTGCGCCGCTCGTATACAACTCTCCATGATTAATAATATATAGCCTGTCACAAAAGCGTGAGGCGAGGCTAAGATCGTGCAGTACGACAACAGATGCCTGGTCGTTGCGGCTGTGGTTGCGTAGGATTTCCATGACGTGTAGCTGGTGGTAGGGATCCAGCGCGGCGACCGGCTCATCGGCAAAGATTATCTGCGGGTCGGTGGCGAAGATGCGGGCTAACATGACGAGGGTATGCTCTCCACCGGAAAGGGTCGAGACGATACGGTTCCGATAAGCCAGGGTTTCGGTGACTTCCATTGCCCGGTATATTTTACTCTGATCTTCATCCGAGCTATGTTGCCACCATTTCTGGTGCGGAATGCGACCTAGTCCAACCGTTTTTTCGACGCTAAAAGGCCAGTAAGCTTTCGCCGCCTGCACCAGGTAACCGATACGCCTGGCGCGCTGCTCAGCCGATATCTGGGTTACGTTTGTATCATCGTAAAATATTTCTCCGCTGCTGGCCTTTTCGACACAGGTTAACAGCCGCAACAGAGTGCTTTTACCGGCGCCATTGGGGCCAATTAGACCCACCATTTCTCCGGCATTTACTTCAATATCGATACCTTTCAATATCGATATGTCGCCTATTTGAAACCCCAGGTTTAATCCCTGCAACAGACTCATAGCATGAGGTTCCTGGTCTTCAGAATGAGAAATAGAAAAAATGGGCCGCCGACCAGTGAAGTAATGACACCGAGTTTTAACTCACCGCCGCTGGATAGCAATTGTACCGCGATATCGGCAAATACCAATAATAACGCACCGCCGATGGCGCTGGGTAAAAGTAATCGTCTCGGTTCGGAGCCTACGAAAGGCCTGATTAAGTGGGGAACAACAAGTCCAATAAAACCTATATTGCCGGCCACCGAAACTGCCGCGCCGACACTGGCCGCTACACCAATCACCAGAATCCAGCGTAGTCGTTTTACATCAAAGCCCATGGACATTGCGGTTTCTTCACCGAGGGTGAGGGCATTAAGAAATCGTCCACAATATAAAATAAGTCCCCAGCCAACCACCACGAACGGTAGTGCTATCAGCAGTTCATTCATACTGCGATTCGCTACAGAACCGAGTAACCAGAATACGATTTCATTCATCGCGTAAGGGTTGGGCGCAAAGTTCAATGCCAGCGCAATCAAAGCACCGCCAATTGCATTGATAGCGACGCCTGCCAAAATCAGCGTAACAACGGATTTACTGTTACCAACCAGAGTAAATATGATCACCACCGAAACCAGTGCGCCTAATAATCCACCGAGTGGCAGCGCAAACCAGGCGAAATTTGCGTAGCCAAAATAAAATACCATTACCGCGCCAAACGCCGCGCAATTCGACACTCCGATAATACCCGGCTCGGCAAGAGGATTGCGTAACAGACCCTGCAAGGCCGCACCCGCGAGACCCAGTGTGGCGCCTATTAACATCGCCAGTAATGCGCGCGGCAGACGAATATCGAACAGAATGAGTGAGTCGATAGTGGACTGCCCTGCAAACAAGTCCATCACCGCTTTGCCGATACCGATATTCACCGGGCCAACCATTAGCGCAACACAAAAAACCGCAAGCAGACTGGTAGCCAATCCAGTTAGCAAAGGTGTATTGGAGATCGAAGTAACTTTCATCGTTTTGCCGCCATATATGCAATCGCCTCGGTTACCATCGGCCCCGCGCAGGCGCGAACACGAGAAGGGATAAACAGATGCTCTTTTTCATCGACTACCTTGTTAAGCACGGGGTGTCCGAGGTAGCGGTTGGCGAGTGAATCACGGTTAAAAACATGATTATCAATTTGTATGAAATCGGGCTTTGCGACAATCACCTGCTCCAGAGAAATTGCTTTAAATCCGACTATGCCCATTTCTGCGGACAGATTACGAAAGCCGGCAAGTTTCAGTACGTCATGCTCCAGCGTGTTAGCGCCAATGGTATATCCATTGGGGGAATAAATGATGGTGCTTCTCTCGGGTCTATGCGCATACCGCACCCGGATATCGATGATCTCCTGCTTCATCCCGGCGATTAATGCCGCGGCTCTGACCTGGTTGCCAGTCCACTCTCCAAAGCGGGTTAGCAGTCCATAAATATCTTCTACCGTCTTCGGTAAACTTACAAGTTTGACTTCATACCCCAGCTGACGGAGAAACCGCGTGGTATCTCTTGCGGCAAAATGACTGCCAACAATCAAATCGGGTTTGTACGGAATAATCTCTTCTACCGAAGTATTATTGAGTGGAATCTCACCAACCGTATCGGCCATGTATGACATTTGCTGATTGGTCGACGATGTCGTTAAAGATGCTATTTGTGATCGATTGGCCATCATTAACAACAGTTGGTCGGTACACAAACCAATCGACACGATGCGTTGAGGGTCGGCTATTGCATTGAGCGGTAGCATTACTAGCAAACAGACAACCACAGTGAGTTTTTGTTGTATTTCTGTCATCAAAGTGTCAAATAAAAATTTTAAAAATCCCGGGGCAATACTAGCCAGGTAAACTCCGCATACGCCGAGCGATAGCGGCCGACTTCATTGCCCAGAGAGTATTGATCGCCAGCGTGCCGAGGATGATCGCACCCCCGATAAAAGTACTCAAGCCAGGTTTTTCATCGAGCGCGAGCCAGACCCAGGTTGGCCCCAGTACCGACTCCAGCAACAGCATTAAGCCAACCTCCGAGGCCGGGATATATTTGGGTCCGATATACATCAACCCAGTACCAAGCGGCAACATATAAACCCCCATAATTATGAGAAATCCCATATCCTGTTGCGTCACCGCAAATGGTTGCGCCAACGGCATAATAACCAGCGCAGTCACGAGGCCGCTGGTGGAAATAACCGGGAATACCGAAATCGTCGGCTTGACTCGTACTACGGTAAACCCTGCTGCAAGGAAAAAGGCCCCGACCATCGCGGCAATATCACCAAATAAAGTCGCTGTCTGATTGCCACTGTCCGAACTGATTACGTAGACACCAACGACAACTAGAAAAATAGCGCACCAGGTTCGCAGCTCGATTTTCTCCCGCAATACCACGAAACCGATCAGGGCAGCAAACAACGGTGTGGTGCTGAGGATAATCAGCGTATTGGCGACACTGGTGTGGGTGATTGCGGTAATAAAAGAAATCGTGCCGATGCTGTACAACACCACCATGAGCAAACCGTGCCGCCCCATCTCCCGATAAGCTCGCCAGGTCTGGTTTGGGTGCACCAGACTGGTCAATATCCACATGCCGAAGGACAGCAGCAACGCCCGCCAGAAAATCAACGTCCAGTGATCGACGTGAATCAAACGCGTCAGCAGACCATCCGGAGAAATGATTAGCACGCCGAGGGCAGTGATGATGACCCCTTTGAGGTGTTGCGAAAGTACCGGCATAGTGGCTACTGAAAAAAAACAACCCGCAATATGCCAGAACTGGGGCTGGGAATCCATTACCGATACTAATTTGAAATACATCTGAGAACTACCTGCTTCGGAGTTTTATTGTGACCAGGTGTTGGTTTTTCTTTTAAGATCAGTCTGCACTATATTTTGCTGGGAGCCTCATGACTGGTCTGGCTGTTGGCTTATTAACAGCAGCAATAATTTCAAAGCATAATTAATCCTGCTTTTTTAGAAATGGGGGTTTTACGGCAGTTTTCGCCGACACTCGACAAATGGTTATTTCAGCCTGTTTTTATCATCTGCATTGATGTCAGGATTCTACGAAAGCGAATTTTGTATTGGTTCCCTTGATCTGATCTTAGATGAAGTACGAGACGATCAGGGCTCGGCAAGCTTTGGACTAGAGTATGTTGGAGAGATTGCTTCTTCTGAAAAAATTGGAAATATTACGAATGTGACTCTAAGGTAGAAAGGGTATTTCTAATTAAATCTTTCCAATCTGCTTCAGCTCGTATTTATTGATGGGTCGTGGGTAACAGTAAGCAAAACGTATGTTTACAAATTGTACAACAGTGGATCGGGTTAAAGATCGTTGTTTTCTAAAACTTATCAAAGTGAAGACTATATACTCGAAATAGTTGGTGAATATTTTAGATTGCATTGCCAGGGGGAGAGCTAGATAATCGGTGCTTCAAAATCAAAGATTTGTCCAATGCTACTGTGCTGAAGCGTGACGTTCTGGCAAAAAAAAGAAGGTTTAGGCAATGTTAAAAAGAATTCTTGATGCACTTGGCGCTATCCTGGAGGATGCCCCTGTTTTTAGCCGTCTGATTGATCAAATGAAAGAGTGGGGCGCGACGCAACAGGCGGCTCGTGCACATATGGTGTCCGTGCTAACCAATGTGGTTGCGAGCTTTGAACGGGCTCATTCCATTGTCCTTATTGAATTGTCACTACTTTCCTGTGCAACAAATCCCCAGGATTACAAAAGCATTGCGGCTGATAAGATTGACCGCGATAAATTCTACGATTTGTTTCAAGCTAATGAAATATGTGCCCACGTTCATCAGCTTCACTCTGATCTCAAAAGTGGATTTGGGGATATAGCTGATTCTATTGTCCTGGGCGCTGCCAAACGTCTGAGCCGAGCTCTTGGAGAATTTGAACAGGGTGAATACACGCTCGCTGAGCAATACCAGGAACACCTCGCGAGAGTTTTAATGAGCCCTGCTTTAGTGAACGATGAAGAGAGTCTAAAAGACGCCCTAACCGAAATAGCCGATGAGCAAGCTCGATTAGCTGAGGAACTGGCGGAGCTAACACAATTCAAACGCCGCTTGCTTCAACTTTCTCTCTATAGCTGAATAAAGATCAAGGATCTCCGATAATACTGGGGTGATTCAATAAGAATAATGTTTGGGATTTGTTTGATGATCCATAGCCAGGTGAAAAACCAAAGCTCAATCCTTCCACTGCCGCCGGTTAATCGCATAGTCACTAACCTTGCCAACAAACGGTAGCATCAGCATACCGGGTAACTGTACGACCTGATTCGTATCACGGTATTTGTGAATGCCGATTGTCATACTTTCGTGCCCGCCTTTTGGCTGGTCTCGGTAGGTGCCGAATAGTCGATCCCACCAGGGCAGGCTGAAGCCAAAGTTACTATTAGCTTCGTCGTCTTCCACCGAATGGTGTACTCGGTGCATGTCTGGCGTTACTAGAAACAGACGTAGCACGCGATCGATGCTTTTGGGTAATTTAAGATTGCCATGGTTGAACATTGCTGTGGCGTTGAGTATTAATTCGAACATAATTACGGCGACTGCCGGTGCGCCGAGCAGTACTATGGTGGCGAATTTGATCAACATGGAAAGGATGATTTCCACCGGGTGAAAACGACTGCCGGTGGTGACATCGTAGTCCAGGTCGGCATGATGGACACGATGCAGACGCCAGAGCACCGGTATGGCATGCACCATGACGTGTTGCAGGTAGATGATGAAATCCATCGCAACAATGGTAATCACAACCGACAGGGCGAAGGGTAGTTCGTAGACGTTCAATAAGCCCCAGTTTCTTTCATCCACGACGATTGCAACGCCGACCGCTGCCGTTGGAAATAGCAGACGCAGGATCAGGCTATTGAGGAAAACCAGTCCCAGATTGTTGGCCCAGCGTATAGTTTTGGACACACTCAGGTTGCGTCGGGGTGAGCGTATTTCCCAGATAGCATCTATGGCAAAAATTCCGAAAAAAAATATTAACCGGATAGAGACTTCGTTATCGGTAATCCAGTTCATGACTTAGTTTCGGGCACCGCATCAAATTCGATAAATTCCCGCCCATGATAAACCAGAAAATGTCTACCCTTGGCGCGCGCTATTAGGGTAACCCCAACCTTCTCGGCGATTTCCAGTCCCATACGCGTAATCCCCGAACGCGACAGCAATACAGGAATGCCCATCAGCGCGACCTTAATCACCATCTCCGAAGTGAGTCGGCCGGTGGTGTAAAACAACATTTCGTCACCCTGCAAATCGTTCAACCACATATGCCCGGCGATAGCGTCAACCGCATTATGCCTGCCGACATCTTCGATGAATTGTTCGATACCGTTGTCTTCGCTACACAGGGCACAACCATGCACCGCACCGGCATTCTTATAGATTTCGTTATGTTCGTTTAATGTTTTTAACAGTTGATAAACTGAAGACTGTTTTAGCCTTGGTGATTGCAATTTAACCTTACCGATATCATCCATCAGATTGCCGAATACCGTACCCTGTCCGCAACCGGTGGTGACGGTTTTATGCGATAGTTTTTGATCGAGGTTTTCAACACCGGCGTGCGTGGTAATCGCTACCGATTCGGTATCCCAGTCTACTTGTATGGCTTTGATGGCTTCGATATCTTCGATCATGCGTTGATTGCGCAACCAGCCGAGGATGAGTAATTCGGGGTGGTTGCCCAGTGTCATCAGAGTGACAACTTCGCGCTTGTCGAGGTAAATGGTCAGCGCGCGTTCGACCGCCACCGAGCCTTTGATCGCTTCGTTATATTCATTGTAGGAAACTACGCTTGCGGTAGCGGCGAGTCCGGCGTCGGTGAGTTCGGGCAGGCGTCGCATTGCAGGCGAGCTAGCCACCGGTTAAATTCATGTGGCGTAGCAGTATGGTTTGTGAATTCAGGTCAAAATTATGACCTTCTGGCTTGAGCAACATCGCATCTATGATGGCTTGTTCGAGTACTTTTTGATCGCCCGGGTGACTGCGCACCACATGACGCAAATCCATAGAATGCTCCTGACCAAGGCAAAGTAATAGCCGCCCTTCGACAGTGAGGCGCACCCGATTACAACTATCGCAAAAGTTGTGGCTATGCGGCGAGATAAAACCGATGCGGGTATCGTCGTGTTCGGTCAAACGGTAATATCGCGTCGGCCCGGCGGTTTTCATTGTGGTTGGTACGATTTCGTAGTGATGTTGCAGGTCTTCGAGTATTTCATCGCTGGAACAATAAGTTGCTGCGCGGTCATGTTGTACATTGCCGCCAAGCGGCATTTCCTCGATAAAGCTAATGTCGATGCCTCTGTCAATGCAGAATTTGACCAGGCCGTGCATTTCGTCGTGGTTATAGTTTTTCATTACTACGCTATTGATCTTAATCTGCTCAAAATTACAGTTAATCGCGGCATCTATACCGTCAAGAGTTTGCTGCAAATCACCGATGCGAGTCATATCGCGGAAGCGATCTGCACGCAGTGTATCGAGGCTGATATTAATTCGCGTCACGCCAGCATCTTTGAGTGCGCGAGCGTATTTCTTTAACTGTGTACCATTGGTGGTTAGAGTCAGGTCGCGTAAGTTCTCGATTGTTCCCAGGTTGTTGAATAATTGCAGGATATTACGGCGTACCAGTGGCTCGCCGCCGGTGATCCGAATCTTGTCGACACCAAGATTGATAAACGACCGCGCAATACTTTCCATTTCCTCCAGTGTTAACAACTGGCTACGTGGTACGAACTGCATTTTCTCCGGCATACAATAGACGCAGCGTAAATCGCAACGGTCTGTCACCGAGAGGCGGATATAATTCACCGTTCGACCGAAACGATCGACTAGCTTGCTTTGCTGGCTGGTTGATGCATCCATAAGTGGTCGATTCTAACAATTAACCGGTGGATTGATAATAACTAATTTTTGTATGGCTACAGTTGGCGTGTGTCTATTGAGTCTGGAGGCTCCCTTATTGTGTTGATTATTGAGTCCATTTTTTGTTAACTTGACATCACTCAGTGATCCACGCTCAAAAATATGAGACATGTAATGCAAGCCAGCACGCAACAAGTTATTGAAAAGAAGTTAGCAGACACTCTTACTCCAGAATTTCTTCAAGTAGAAAATGAAAGTTCCCAGCATGCTGGCCATGCACATGGAGGGCTTGATTCGCATTTCAAAGTTACCATTGTCTGCGCCGATTTCACCACCTTGAGTCGTGTAGCAAGGCATAAACGTGTTTACAAAATTCTCTCTGAAGAATTGGCAGGTTCCGTACATGCGCTAGTCATTAAAGCCTTTTCTGTTGAGGAGTGGAGCAGTCAGCAAGGGCAGCAAATAAGCTAATTGGTTTCAAATAGTTTGTAAATCGAAAGATTTGCTATAGTTTTAGGGGTTAGGTCTAGCATCAACTAAACAACCACCAGGTCTGTGTAGGGTGCGATGAAACGCTCCCCTACGGTGCAACAACAATGAGTTGGTAACTTACTTAACGTCTGAACAAAGATTCCAGTCATTGCGCAGCGCTGTGGCAATCTTCTGTTTATGATCAAAACCTTCAAAGCAGCCTGTGTCAAGAACACCACCCGTACCTACAAAATAACAATCAGGCTGGACGGATTAACACTTTAGATTCTAAAGCATTAACAGCCAGTTGCTGCTGCTGGTGGCGGTTCTGGTAAAACAGAATGCCTTTATCTCCTAAACATATTTCAATACTCTCGACACATTCTTCGATGGATAAATCATCATTAGGCCGATCAATATCGGCTGCCAGATAGACGTTCACATATACCTCCAGAATTCTCCTGACTCAAACAGAGCGTGAGCTAGATTTTTGGATACCCCAAGGCCGAACCGTCACGCGTATTCCTGCTCTGATATGTGCTGGAATAATGGAAATTGCGTGTTTATACTTCAATTAGAGCAAGCCGGTTTTTCAGGTTAGGAGCAGGGTTTATAATTTGAATATCACCAGGATGCCACCCCAAATGACTTTTTAACCTGTCATTTGAGCCAATCTCACAGACCAGCGAGAACCCTTATGACGAAGACAATTGCTCACGTGAAGCATTTTGCCGATCTAACCTTTAACCCCCGGTTTGAGTATGGGGAACAGGCGCAGGCGGCGGTAATTTGCAACGCCGAAGACGGGACTGAACTGGGGGCAGGAATTGGGCGGTTGAAAAACGCATGTTTCCCCTGGACCATCAAATATGACGAAGTTCTGGTGGTGCTGGAAGGCCAGTTGCGTATTCATGCAAACGGAGAGGTTTTACAGGCTGACAAACATGACAGCATTTTCCTGCCTGCGGGAACGGCGCTTGAATATGAGGCCGAAGACGCGCTGATCCTTTATGCCATCCATCCGGCGAACTGGTCTGAACAGGGATGACGCAAATCACCGATTTGCCGAATAATGATTCGGGCAACGGATGGGCAAACACATTGCCACCGCGGCTTGCGTGCTCGCCCTTGTCAGAAGATATCAGCTGTGACTGGCTGGTGATTGGAGCCGGTTTCGCAGGTCTGGCGGCAGCTCGAAGGTTAAGTGAAAACAATCCCGAAGACCGGGTCGTAATCGTTGATGCCTGCAAGGTTGGCGATGGGGCTTCGGCGAGGAACTCTGGTTTTGTCATTGATCTGCCTCATAATGTTGGATCTGATCTCGATAATCTGGACATGCAGCACAGGTCTTTGCGGTTGGCGCGGGCGGCGGTGACACAATTGGAAGACATTGTTCAGACAAATGCCATAGATTGTCAATGGTCGCATCGTGGGCAGTACATGGCGGCAGCCAGTGACAAGGGTGAGGCGGTACTTGACGGGTTCAGTTCGGGTCTGGATGCGCTTGGTGAGTCCTACCAGAAGGTTTCTGCGGATGACCTGAATTCGGCTATTGGCACCAGTTACTATCGGCGAGCGATCTTTACGCCAGGAACCATCCTGATGCAGCCAGCTGCGTTGGTGTGTGGGCTGGCTGACACCTTGCCTGAATCCGTGGAGCTATATGAAGACACGCCGGTAACCAGTAGCCGGTTCGGTTCGCCACATCAGTTTTCAACGCCCAATGGATCGATCCGGGCGCGGCAGGTGATTTTGGCGGTAAATGGATTTGCTCCTGCGTTCAACATCCTGAAAGGTCGCGTTTTTTCGCTACAACTTCTTGCCAGCATGACCCGCGTCTTAAGCGATGGTGAACTGGTAAAGCTTGGTTGTGAACCTGATTGGGGGTTGGTGCCAGCACTGCCTTTTGGTGGCCCGACAATGCGGCTGACGCAGGACCGGAGGCTGGTTATGCGCTCGGTGTTTTCCTATCGCCACTCGCGACACGTAAGTGCGGGGCAATACCAGAAAGCCGGGGCCCTGCAGGCTCGGCAAATTCAGGCTCGGTTTGGAGCGCTGCCTGCCGGGATCATAAAACACACCTGGGCTGGTAATATTACACTTTCACAGAACTTTGCTCCCGGCTTTGGCAAGCAGGCGGACGGGGTTTACTCAGCGGTCTGTCAAAATGGTGTTGGCGTGACCAAGGGCACGATTTCCGGCATTTTGGCAGCTGATCTGGCGAGCGGTCGGGACAATCCCCTGATTTCTGATATGGAAACCTTAGGCGTTCCATGCAGGTTACCTCCGCGCCCATTCCTTGATCTGGGGATTACTGCGAAACTGAAATGGTGGGTACGTAGTAGTCGGGTTGATGGGTGACACCTGATTTCACAGTCAACATAAATATTGATATTCCATCACATATACTGGTTTATGGGCACATTGCGACACCAGACGTCGCCATAACCCCAAAAGAACCAGCGGTGTCATTGCGAAGCGCGCAGCGCTGTGGCAATCTTTTGTATATGACTAATATATTCAAAGCAGCATGTATCCAGAACACCGCCGGTCGCGATATCGAGGCCAACATAACCTGGGTGTGCGAATATATCGACCAAGCCGCCACCGCTGGTGCAGCATTCATCGCCATACCCGAAACCGTTGGTTTGATCGAGCCTGTGAATGAGAAGATTCCGGCGTTAACTTATAGTGAGGCCGACGATGTCGGGTTGGCTGCATTTCGTGGAAAAGCGAAAGAACACCAGGTTTTCATTTTAGTTGGTTCGCAATTAATCAGGCTGGATGATGGCCGTATTGTTAACCGCAGTTTTTTACTCAATGCTCAGGGAGAGATTAAAGCTCGCTACGACAAGCTGCATATGTTTGATATCCAACTGGCGAATGGTGAGTGTTACCTGGAATCTGAAATGATCACACCGGGCGACCGCGCGGTGATTACCGATACCCCCTGGGGCAAGCTCGGCATGTCGGTTTGCTACGACCTGCGCTTTGCCACACTATATCGCACACTTGCGCAAAACGGTGCACAAATGTTGACAATACCTGCCGCGTTTACGCAAACAACAGGTAAGGCGCATTGGCATACGTTGGTAATCGCCCGCGCCATCGAAACCGGTAGCTTTGTGATTGCACCCAATCAATGCGGCCATCACGCTGACAAACGCTACTCTTTTGGCCATTCGCTAATTGTTGATCCCTGGGGCGAAGTGTTGGCGGACGGTGGTGCCGAGCCTGGTATTATCTATGCTGACATTGATTTGCAAAAAGTTGACAATGCGCGTAGTCGGATTCCTGCTTTAACACATGATCGGGTGTTTACCGTAGAGTTTCAGTAGCTATCAGGAAAGGCATTGCCCATCTTGTAAGATATTTCCAACTTGCCAGGCTAACAAGCACAAATCCCGCTGCTCCTTGTCCAGCACTCCAATCTTTTCAACATAATCAAAAAAAGCCTCGAAATCATTGTCATGCGCATTAATCATCGCCACAAAAGAGGGTATTAGCGCATGGTAAGTTGACACAGAAGCCAGTTTGGCATTATTCAATTCACTGGCAAACCATTTAGCAAAACCGTCACGATAATTATGTGCTGTTGATATGTCTTCATAGCGTTGTCGGCTGGTTTGAAAAATGGCCTGCTTTTGTCGCCGCTTGTCTTCGTCATCCAGCTCACTGTGGTAAAGTTCAGCAAGTTGATTTCTGGCAGATTCGATTAATAACACCACATCACCTCGATACGACAGACTACGGTTAAATTGATCGAGTTGATCGATCTGTTGACGGTGGTTTAGCCAGAGTTGAGTGCCAACCTGTTGCACCGCACTGGCAAGTGATTCGTTAAATTTTGAATCGTCATCGATATAAATACGCTGATGGGTTAATTCGTGGAATAGCAGGCCTGCGAGGCGAAACTCAGGCCAGTGGATGAAACTGCTCAGTACCGGATCGTCAAACCAGCCCAGCGTCGAGTAGGCGGGAACTCGGACGATGTATATCTCGTTACCCTCGATTTCCAACTGCTTGACAAACTTATTCAGTCTTTGTTGTTCGTAATAACCTCGATAAGTAGTGCATCCGGCGACAGGGTAACACCAGCTCAGTAATTTGGTGGAAAATTCTGGGGTGGCAAACAGGTTTTGCAGCGCATAAGGGCGGTCGAGCTGAGCGAAATCGGTATAACTGCCTGAATCGGTCAACGCCAGTTGGTCGATGGAAAACTGGCGGATTTCCCTGATCAGTTCGAGACGTTGTTTCAACTTTTTATCAAGTTCTGGATCGTCGATCAAGTCATCAATCGGCTCGCGTTTATGCATAATCGCCAGATGTCCCTTGGCCGAGTGCCAGTAGTAGGTAATATCGGCGCAGCCACTAAGTAGCGGGATTAATATAATAATCAATACAGAACGCATCAATAAATTCAAAGTTTTCAAACAAAGCAAGAGACAGTATTCTCTCATAAACCCGAATGCGGAGATAATAGATGATCGTTTCCAGCCAGTTCGATGCTGGCAATATTGAATGTATAGACTGCAGCGATGCGCAGAATATTGTGCTGCGCATACGCCAGGATAATGAATCGGAGTTTTATCAGTGGTTTTATTTTCGCGCCGCCAATGCCAGGAATATAGATTGCCGTTATGTAATATCCAACGCCGATGGAGCAGCCTACTCAGGCGGCTGGAAAGACTACCGTGCGGTAGCATCTTATGATCGTGAGTACTGGTTTCGAGTAGATACTGAATTCGACGGCAAGCAGTTAGTCATCAAACATAACAGCGCTTACGATCAGGCTTACTTTGCCTATTTTGCGCCCTATTCTATGGAACGCCACGCCGACCTGATCGCGCTGGCGCAAAGCTCACACTTTTGCCAGGTCGAAACCCTGGGTGAAACTCTCGATGACCAGACCATCGATTGTCTGCGATTCGGCGAGCCTGATAACAGGCGCAAGGTGATCTGGCTGGTAGCGAGGCAACACCCTGGCGAATCTATGGCTGAATGGTGGATGGAAGGTTTGATCAACCGCTTGCTCGACGATAATGATCCGGTAGTGCTGGATCTGTTACACAAAGCCGTCATCTATCTGGTGCCTAACATGAATCCAGACGGTAGTCGACGCGGCCATTTACGCACCAACGCCTGTGGCGCTAATCTCAACCGCGAATGGCGGGAGCCGACCCTGGCGCGCAGCCCGGAGGTGTACCATGTGCTCGAAAAAATAAAATCTACCGGTCTTGATTTTGGGCTAGACGTGCATGGTGACGAGGCGCTGCCCTACAACTTCATTGCTGGTACTGAAGGTATACCGAGCTGGAATGAAATGCGTCAGCAAAAGCTCGATTTATACAGATATACCCTGGCAAATTTAAATCCGGACTTTCAAGCCACTCATGGTTACCCACAGAATGGCCCGGGGCAGGCGAATATGAACTATTGTTCGAATTCATTGGCCGAACTGTTCGGTGCGCCGGTAATGACGTTGGAAATGCCGTTTAAAGATGCTTCCGATACCCCGGACCTGGTCCAGGGCTGGAGCCCTGAACGCTGCATGAAACTGGCCAGCAGTTGTTTGGATGCGTTGCATTTGTGTTGGGATGAGATAGTTTCGTAGCGGCGAGATTTATCGCGCCCATTCTGGGCCGTGGGATAAAGCGGGCGCGATAAATCACGCCCCTACGGGTATGTCGACCCCAAACCTTTCAGCCCATGGTTTTAGGTCCTGCATAATATTCGGATACAACTCTACGCCATTCTCCATTTGATCCGCTCTGCTTTTCCATGCGCGTTGGCCGGGTACGCGTACAGCTTCATCCTCAGGCCTGTGCCTGCTGTTTTCACTGAGTCCTTTTATCGCCTGAATCTGTTGTAAATAATCCTGTTCCGCGCCGAAGGCTGCCGGGTTAAACATCTGGATAAAAACCGAATTAGCTTCACCATCGCTTTTGGCGCTATCGTTAGCGCGACCATAACCGCCCAGCGCCATGCTCAGAATTTCGGTCATAATTGTTAAAGCATAGCCCTTGTAGCCATGCGACTCTCCACCGATGGGTAGAATGCTGCCTGGGGGAGTGGCAAAGAGTGCTGCCGGGTCGTCGGTGATGTTGCCATCACTATCTTTGAGGAAATTCCCGGGTAATGTTGTGCCCTCGCGTAAAGCGCGGGTTACATAGCCGCCTGCAGTGATGCACATGCTGATATCAAATAACACGGGGTAATCAGCGGCGGGAGCAACGAAAGCTAAGGGATTGGCTGAAAATAGAGGCTCGATACCGCCATATGCGCAAACACTATTTTCATTTGGGGATGAACAGGTAATCAGCGCCAGATAACCAGCCTCAGCAATTACCGGGCAATAAGCGCCCAGGCAGGCAATGTGTTGGCTTCGTCGGATTGTGGCCGAAACTATGCCTGCGCTAGCGACTTTATCCATGCATTTTTCAATGGCCTGGCTGACGACCCAGGGACCAGGCAGAAAATTTGCGTCCCAATTGAACAGGTTGCTGGTTTCGACGAGAACTTCTGGTTCACCCTCTAACTGCGACGTTCCATCCAGCAACCATCCCAGATTATGCGGGATACGGTTCATGCCATGTGTACTAAAGCCGAGCAGGTCGGCTTCAAGGAATACCGAGGCCATAGTACTGGCACGATCATGGGCCAGACCAGCTGCTTCGAATAGAGCGCTGCCGAACTCCAGTAAATCGCTAAAATCATATCGTTGGGACATAGTCTGTCATTCTATATTCAAATACAAAATATGCGAATAAAACATGCAAGTTGTTGGATAAACCGGTACACTGCGCCACCCTTCGGTATTGGCGTCCCGTTCTTCGACCGAAGGATTTCTAATCTCTTCCGATACCAGGTACTCAAATGACTTCGGCCACCGTCACCGCGTTCGACCAGCTCGCGTTAAATAAGAATATTTTAAAAGTGCTTGATGAGGTTGGTTATGAAACGCCGTCGCCAATCCAGGCACAAACCATACCGCTCATGCTTGAAGGCAAAGATCTGGTCGGCCAGGCGCAGACCGGTACCGGTAAAACCGCCGCATTTGCATTGCCCATATTGTCGAATCTGGACTTAAAGCAAAAACAACCGCAGGTACTGGTATTGGCGCCCACCCGTGAGCTGGCCATTCAGGTTGCCGAAGCATTCCAGAAATACGCCACCCACCTGAAAGGTTTTCATGTCTTGCCGGTTTATGGCGGACAGGATTACCGCACACAGATACGCGCGCTAGAGCGCGGCGTACATGTTGTGGTCGGTACACCCGGGCGGGTTATGGATCATATGCGCAAGGGTAAATTGAATCTGGACAAGCTCACCACGCTAGTGCTCGATGAAGCCGATGAAATGCTGCGCATGGGTTTCATCGACGACGTTGAATGGGTACTGGAGCAGTCACCCGACGATCGCCAGATTGCACTTTTTTCGGCCACTATGCCAGACCAAATCCGCCGGATTGCTAACAGGCATTTAAATAAACCAGCTGAAGTCACCATCAAACTAAAAACTATGACAGCCGAGACAATACGTCAGCGTTTCTGGCCTGTGGGTGGCGTGCATAAACTGGATGCATTAACGCGCATTCTTGAAGCCGAAAGTTTCGACGCGATGCTGGTCTTCGTGCGCACCAAAACATCGACCATTGAACTAGCCGAAAAACTCGAAGCACGAGGCTTTGCCTCGGCAGCTCTGAATGGTGACATCCAGCAGAAGCAGCGCGAACGTACCGTTGAGAATCTCAAAAAAGGCAAACTCGATATACTGGTCGCCACTGACGTAGCGGCGCGTGGACTAGATGTCGAACGCATTAGCCATGTCGTCAATTACGATATACCCTACGATACTGAAGCTTATGTTCATCGTATCGGTCGGACTGGCAGGGCCGGCCGTGAAGGAGATGCAATTTTGTTTGTTGCACCTCGTGAGAGGCGTATGTTGCAGGCCATTGAAAGGGCAACGCACAAGAAAATCGAGATGATGGAATTGCCATCTACCGACTTGATTAATAATCGCCGTATTGAAAAATTCAAACAGCGTATTACCGATACACTAGCAGACAAGCAGCTCGGGTTATTCAAGGATTTGGTTGAACAATATCAGCTGGAACATGAAACACCAATTGCAGAGATTGCTGCCGCACTGGCAAAAATGATTCAGGGCGAAGCACCATTTTTATTACAAAACAAACCAAATCGTAAAGCTCCCGACAAATCCTGGGATCGGGATGAATACAAACGGGATAATTACAAGGAGGATCGTAAACCACGTCGTGAACGAGGTGAGCGTGATCGTGCACCAGAGCAGGGTATGCAACGTTTTCGTATCGAAGTGGGTCATGATCATAAAGTGAAGCCTGGCAATATCGTTGGTGCCATTGCCAACGAAGCCGATATCGAAAGTAAATATATCGGGCGAATTAATATTTTCGATGATCATAGTCTGGTCGATTTACCAGAAGGCATGCCAAAGGAATTGCTCAAAGCATTGAAGAAAACTCGTGTTATGGGGCAAGCTTTACAGATTGCGCCATTGGGTAAAGAACGATCCGGGTCTGCCTCAAAAGAGGAGAAGCCGAGGAAAGAAAAACCACAAAAAACCAGGGTGAAAAAGCGTGCCCGTGATAAGGACAAAGGCAAGCCAAAAAGGGCGAGGAACAAGGAGCGTTAATATGTAATAGCTCAAACTCGATCTGACAAAATATCAATTTTGATACTAATTAATCTGACAACCTCTATGTCTCAGATGTTGATAAAGCTGCCTTTCAGCATGACAGAGTGTACCACTTGTTTGATATTTCGGTTGATCTCATAGGCGACTGCACTTTGCTCCTCGACAGCGACTGCCACCTGGATACTCATGTCACTAATATTACCCATAGCATCAATAATTTTACTTTTGTGGATTAACTTGACATTAGTACCAGGTTAAGCAATCTGACCCTGGTTAAAAATAAACGACTGACTGATCTCTACATGCGAAAGGTTATTTACCTACACCAAAACGAATGATGGGTATATATACAAACTGACGACGACGAAAAGCATTCTTGAGTCTAAAACGGCGTCAGTATCAATTAGCGGTGATTATTATCAGGCGTGGGCACGACTTTTACGATAACGACTCTTTGGCTAATTACATCCCCCATTTAAAGCACCTACTCCAGCGCCAGATAATTATCTATACCCCTGATACGGTCTTCTGGATGATGATTAACATAAATCACCGAGGTTTCACTACCAGCACATATTTTCTCGATGAGTGCCAGCACCAGTTGCCGATTCATGTCGTCCAGTCCTAAGCATGGCTCATCTAGTATCAATAGCGGAGGGTGTTTTACCATTGCCCGGGCGATCAACAGTAGGCGTTGGTCGCCGTAGGAAAATTTATTAAAAGGCTGGTCTGCTCGTTCGCTCATGCCTAGCAGTGCTAGCCATTGATCGGCGATCAGACGTTGTTTATCAGTGCATTTACTATACAGGCCGATGCTATCGTAGAAACCGGAAATTATGACGTTACGCAGGCTGGTTCCGACCCGATATTCCCACTGCAGTGCGGTAGAGACATAACCGATAAATTGTTTAATTTGCCAGATACTTTCGCCGTTACCACGCTGATAACCAAACACGACTATATCGTTAACATAGCATTGTGGATGATCACCCGTAATGAGTGAAAGCAGGGCTGTTTTACCACTACCATTCGGCCCACTAAGTTGCCAGTGCTGATTTGCTTCGATGCACCAGTCGAGTTTATCAAGCAGCGTGAAATCACCATATTTGATGCTGATACCGTTTAGTTGTACTAGTGGTTGCTGGCGATCAAGATGTGGAATAACGGTTTCCGGGTCCACCGAAGGCAGGTCGAGATCGGTAGTTTTAAGGTGCAGCAACTGATATAGCTCTGCGTAAGATTTATCATCGTCGCGTCGTACCTGGTGCAATAACTGTCCCTGATCAACATAGGCAACATGACTGATAAAGTCCGGGATTTGATCGAATCGATTTAACACCATGACCATCGTTACGTTATCGATCAATGTCGGCAGGTAATGTTCCAACATCGATAGGGTCGCGGTATCCATCCCTTCGAATACTTCGTCGAGTATTAGAAAATCGGCTTTGCTGGAGAGCGCACGAATCAAAATTACTTTGCGTGACTCGCCGGTAGAAAGCTTCCTGAACGCCCTGTCGAGCAGGTAGTCGAGTTCGAAGCGAGCAATTAGATCGAGTGCTGTTTCTGGATCGGCACAATCGTCGAAAATTATTTTGTGTACCGGGGTGCCTTCGGAGATGACATCGAGAATATCGGCGTCATCTTTCTTAAGCTCAGCCGCGATGAGATCGGCCTGTGCCTCGAAGGACACTACGCCGACCCGCGCGGGTAAATTTTCGATACCGCCCGACCGACAATCACCGGCACCCGTCAGCACAGCGGCCAGCGCGGATTTACCGGCACCGTTTGTACCGGTAATAACCCAATGTTGCCCCGCTTCGATTTGCCAGTTGATTTGGCTGAGCCGAAAGCCCTGGTCAAACTCAACGGTCAGGTTGTCGAGGCGAACCGTCATACGCTGACTGCGATCTTTGCCGCCTATACTATTTTCTTCATATCAGCCATATGACCGCGAAGAGTTGCACCGATTTCTTCAACTGGATGGCGACGCAGAGCGGTATTTACTTCGATTAAGCGTGCGTTATCGACGCTATTGTCGTCGTTGTTGAGGCCATGACCAATGACATCAGACTTGATACCTTTCATAAAGTCGGCGAGTAACGGTATACAGGCATGGTTGAACAAATAACAACCGTATTCGGCCGTATCCGAAATGGTCGCATTCATTTCGTAGAGCTTCTTGCGTGCGACGGTATTCGCGATCAACGGCGTTTCATGCAGTGACTCGTAATAGGCCGAGTCGGCGATAATGCCCGCAGCTGTCATGGTCTCGAAAGCGAGTTCAACGCCTGCTTTAACCATCGCAATCATCAAGATGCCATTGTCAAAGTATTCCTGCTCAGAAATTTCCATCTCACCGGCAGGGGTTTTCTCGAAAGGTGTTTCGGCGGTATCGGCACGCCAGCCCAGTAATTCTTTATCGTCGTTAGCCCAGTCGGCCATCATAGTGCTGGAAAAATGCCCCGTCATGATGTCATCCTGATGCTTATTGTATAGAGTACGCATAAGCACTTTGAGTTCTTCTGATAGATCGAAGGCTTTGATCTTGGCTGGATTAGAGAGACGGTCTAGCATGTTAGTCACACCGCCGTATTTCAGTGCTTCCGTAACCGTTTCCCAACCAAATTGAATCAGTTTGGAAGCATATCCCGCATCGACACCTTCTTCGATCATCTTGTCGAAACACAGTAGCGAGCCCGTCTGTAACATGCCGCAGAGAATGGTTTGCTCACCCATTAAATCGGATTTAACTTCGGCGATGAAAGATGACATCAAAACGCCTGCCTTGTGACCACCCGTTCCAAATGCATAAGCTTTCGCTAGCGCCAGGCCTTCGCCTTTGGGGTCGTTATCTTCGTGAACCGCGATTAGTGTCGGTACACCAAAACCACGAACATACTCGGCGCGTACTTCAGAGCCCGGGCACTTGGGCGCAACCATGATGACAGTAAGGTCGTTGCGAATTTTCATACCTTCTTCGACGATATTAAAACCGTGAGAATATGACAGACAGGCGCCGTTTTTCATCAATGGCATAATCGTATTTACCACCGAGGTGTGCTGCTTATCCGGGGTCAGGTTGAGAACTACATCGGCAGTCGGAATCAATTCTTCGTAAGTACCAACGGTAAAGCCATTTTCAGTGGCATTTTTCCAGGACTGGCGTTGCTCGTCGATAGCCGCCTGGCGCAGCGTGTAAGAAACATCGAGGCCACTATCACGCAGATTCAAACCCTGATTTAAGCCCTGGGCACCACAACCGATGACGACCATTTTTTTACCTTTCAGCGCAGAAACGCCATCGGGAAATTCTGAAATATGCATGAAACGGCACTTGGCCAGCTCGGCAAGCTGCACACGTAACGGCAGCGTATTGAAATAGTTGTTAGACATAATAGAGTTTCCGTAGGGTTAGGGCTGAAATTTTAGTCGCGATACTTTAACTAATCTAGAATCTTTCGTAAATCGATATATATGCAACTTTATGTGCCGAATTATGCAATATTAGATACAATTCCCAAATGGACATACGCACCCTGAAGAACTTCCTGACACTCGCAGACAATTTGCATTTCGGCCGTACCAGCGCGGCCTGCCATATCAGCCCGTCGGCTCTGTCACGCAATATTAAACAACTAGAGGGTGAGCTCGGGGTAATTTTGTTCAAACGCGATAATCGCTCGGTAGTGCTCACCGAGCAGGGCTACAAATTCCAGCAATACGCACGAGAGGCCGTTTCACATTGGGTTCAGATACGCAATCAGTTATCGGATGATTCGGATTCGCTCCACGGTGAAATTAGGCTGTACTGCTCGGTGACAGCCGTTTACAGCCTGCTTTTTGATTTACTCAATCGATTTCGTCACGATTTTTCCGGCATCGAAATTAAGCTACACACCGGCGACCCCGAGCACGCTATTTCTCGAGTCATCGCCGAAAAGGAAGATATCAGCATTGCCGCCCATCCACGCTCACTACCCAGAGGGTTGGCGTTTAAACCCATCACAGTCTCACCATTGGTATTTATTGGCCCGGCAGAACAAAGCGATTTAGAAGTGCCTGTCGTGCCGCCAGAATCTTCCGCCCACTGGGCAAAGGTTCCTATGATTCTGGCAGAAGGTGGTATTGCCCGAAATAGAATCGACTCCTGGTTTCGCAATATCGACGTTAAACCATGGATTTATGCCCAGGTGGCGGGTAACGAAGCTATTGTCAGCATGGTGAGTCTCGGACTAGGTATCGGTATCGTGCCGGCCATCGTGCTAGAACACAGCCCGATGTGTGATCGCATCCAGATACTAGATGTACAACCTACGCTAGACCCTTACAACATTGGTTTATTTGCTTTGAAAAAAAACCTGAAGAATCCGCTAGTCAATGCGTTCTGGTCACTGGTCACTAATCAATGATACTTGCCTGATCTGATCCAGCATAGCGTCATTAGCCGGTGTCGCAATACCCTGTTGCCTGGCCTGCTCGCAGAGAAAGCCATTAATAAACTCGATTTCTGTTTGCCGCTGGTGAACTACATCCTGTTGCATCGATGAATAATTCGTAGCGGTGACAGTAGCAACCTCGATAACCTTGTTTATCAACGGGGTTTCGAATAGGGGAATTTTTTGAGCCATCGCTACCTGCTCAACTTCCTCACAGACTAGCCTCATTTGTCGAAAGCATTCTGAATTGCTCAGCACCTCACCATTTTTACAGTTGTATATTGCAGTGAGCGGATTGATAGCACAATTAATCGCAAGTTTCTGCCAAAGCCTGGGAATAATTAGTGGCTGGTGATGCAGAGCTGGCAGACATTTAAGATATTGGTATAAACTGTCTTGTTGAGAACAGGATAACGAGCCGATCCAGATTTCGCCTTCACCCGCCTGGACGACATGGAAGTCCGACATGCGGTAAGCACCATCGGTGGTACTACCCGCCCATAGTTCAAGTTCAGGGTGCAGCTCCAATAATCGCTGTTGAGGACCGAGACCATTGTGTAACAACAGTACTTTAGTATTGGGCGAAAACCGAATTTTCACACTTTCGAATGCACTTTCTACATCGTAGGCTTTAGTGGTAATCAATAGATTAGATATTATTGACGCAGAACCCGGTAGTTCTGCATTGACCGGGAAGTGCTCACCCCCACGGCGAATTGTCGGCTCGCGCAAAAGTTGTTCCAGCTTATCTTGATTACGCAATATTAAAGTAACTCGATAACCCACCAGGCTTAGTTTTGCCGCCCAGAGTAACCCAATCGAGCCTGCGCCTAGAATGTGCCAATGCATTTTTGTGTCTACTTTTTCGGTACTCATCGGTCAATATAGTTTACACATGCGAACGGCTGGTGTGTGCCGATTTCAGCTATTAGAAGTTAATGCCCTGAACGCCTGCTTTTTAACAAACCGGACGAACTGTACGATTTGATCGTACTCTTTGATAGGTATATGTAAGATTGAGTTTGAGCTACTACGGTTAATAATACCAGACAAGCTGTGCAAACAATGACTCATCGGCACTGCCGAATTCTGAATCTGTGTTACCAGATGGCAGATTGAAGGCAATTAACAATTGCAGGTTTTGCGATAAGTCGTGCTGGCTGATTATTTGTAGTAACTTCGAATCATCGTCGAGGTTGTCAAACAGAGTCGAGGTTAAAAGCCACAACGGTGTCAGTTCTATTGTTGCCGAAGCGGACAGATAATGTTTACCCAACGTAAATAGCTCGCCACGCTCGATGCGGCTAAGTAATTCGGTATTTGTACTCAAATTTGACAGACTGTAATCACCGTTATCGATACCAAATCCATTGCGATAAATTTCGAAAAAACCACTCATGTTTTTACCCCAGGCTATCCAGGAATAAGACGCGTTTAATGTCGTGCTTAAACTGCTTTGATTGTCGACTTCGGTGCCGACGATATCGCCGCGCCAGATCGAACCGCCGACATTGGTCAGACCTCCGATACCGATGACTGGTTGATCAAAATGCCTGGCTACGAGCAGGTCAATTTCGTAATCGTTGAGAAACATGTGATACTTCACCGCCAGTGAAGCCACTCGTTGGTTACTGCTACCTTCGTCATCGCGACGCCCAACCCATACTGCCTGCAGGTCGTCACCGCTATCGAATGAGTATTGACTATAAAACATATCGCCGCCAGTCTTGTACTCCTTATCGAGGGTTGCAGGGTCGAAGGGGTTGAAGAAATCCATCGGTGTATAGATCAGCCCGTTACCCCAGGATACCGCCTGTCGACCGAATCGAAAAACTGCCTGTGTCGAACTATAGCTTAACTGCAATCGATCCAGTCGATGCACCACCTGGCTTTGATTGCCAGCATGAATTGTAGATGTCAGGTCAAACAGGCGTTGCTTGTCATCGACCTGTGACGATGCTTCGCTGTGTTGGCCGAGCAATTGATAATCGGCCTGTAGTGACCAGCTCGATTGTCTGGCTGACAGGTTGAGTCGGAAATCTGCAGTCTGATCGAGGTCGGAGTCATCACTCGGGTCGCTTAGTAAACTCAGGTATTTGTTGTGGCCCTGGAAGTCGTAACTGGTTGCCGCCTGGGCTGACAGTAACAAAGCATCAGCAATTAAAAAAAGTAGCCAGCAATGACGCAGTGCATTAAACCTCATCGCCCAATACCGGCGTTTGCTGCTCGTCCTTTATTATTTTTCCATCCTGCATTTTGATTAGCCGCTTTGCATAAGCCATTACACGTTTGTCGTGGGTGGCTATGATAAAAGTAATGCTGTGGTTCTGGTTGAGGTGCGAAAATAAATTCATCAACTGTGAAGCAGCAACGCTATCGAGGTTGGCAGTTGGTTCGTCGGCCAACACCAGCCTGGGCCGCGAGACAATAGCCCGCGCCACGGCGACGCGTTGCTGCTGACCACCGGAAAGCTGGGCCGGTTTGCGGTCTTCCATGCCTTCGAGGTCAACTTCTTTCAAAATGTCGCGGGCCTTGCTAGCACGTTGTTGCGCTGCGACACCCTGCACCTGCATGACGAATTCGACATTTTCCTGCGCTGTTAAAACCGGGATCAGATTGTAAGCCTGGAATACGAAGCCGATGTTGTGTAAACGCATATCGGCCAGCGGCCCTTTGCCGAGTTGATCGACACGGATACCATCCATATGTATCTCGCCGCTGTCGGGTGTGTCGAGCCCACCAATGGCATTGAGCAGGGTGGTTTTGCCGGAACCCGATGGGCCTGACAGGCAGACGAATTCATCGGCACCTATGATGAGATTGACATGGTCGAGACCAGTGATGATTTCATCGCCCTGTTGGAAAGTCTTGCAGAGTTGTACGCAGCGTATTGAGCTCATATTGGATTACTAAAAATGGGGGTCAAGTTGAATTAATCGCGCGGATCGGATCGAGTTTGGCGGCGCGCCAGGCCGGTAATATACTGGTTAACATGCCGAGTATAATTACCACCGTATTCGCCAGGATCATGTCGTGCGAGGTGAGTGATGGATAAAGCATACTGCTGGCGCCCATCATCGCCATGCCTTCGGCGACGATGGAAACATCGATGCCACTTTCTAACGGTTTAACCGTGATCACCGCGAGCAGGTTACCGATGCTTAAACCGATGAGCAGTAGCAAAAGGGATTCGAGC
>JAAENK010000088.1 GCA_024224415.1 Gammaproteobacteria bacterium
AATGATGGTTCGATTTTGTCGCTCTTCACTAACGGCGTGTTTACCCAGCCTGGTTTGATAGTACAAACTTTTGTACCATATTCCCGCACATCCTCAAATAATGCCTCGGCCAGACCTTCCCCACCCAAATTCGACGCCAGATAAGAATTAACACCCGAATAGGCGTGATTGACTGCACCAATTTTGATCACTGCGCCGCCAGAATTTCTGTTAATTTCCGGCAGCGCATAGCGTGCGAAATGCATATGCGCATGCAGGTTCGTATTTAGAATGGCTTCGCTACTAACGAGGTCAGTTTTGTGCAATTTCCCCTTCGTCGATATTCCTGCGCAGTTAATGAGATAGTTTAATCCATCTAGCTGTTCGATTGCTGTATTAACACAGGCTTCAATAGTATCGATCTGGCTGATGTCACAAACCAATGGAATTGATCTGGTACCAAATTCTAAACAGGTTGCCGCGATATTATCTATAGCAACCTGATTTCTGCCCACCAGCGCCAATTCGATGCCCTGTTGGGCAAGAGCTCTAGCAACAGAACTGCCTATTCCGCCATTAGCACCTACTATTATTGCTTTCCGAGGCGACAAACTGGCTTTATCACCTTCCATGTCGATCTGAAACTAATGACGCGGGCCGAAACTGGCCCATTGCTGCAATACAAAAGCCTCGTTATATCCG
>JAAENK010000089.1 GCA_024224415.1 Gammaproteobacteria bacterium
CAGCCAGACGAGATATGCCAATGAAACGTCCTAGCCCGATGTATAGACTCAAAATACAGATGAGTAAAAAGATACTTAGCGACGAAGCCATACCCCAGTTCAACCGGACATTGGTGAAAAAGGCGATGAAATACCCCACCATTTGATCCTGCGCTCCACCGACCAGCGCGGGCGTAATGTAATAGCCCACTCCGACGATAAACGTCAACAGGCAACCGGCACCGACGCCTGGCAAAGTCAACGGAAAGTAGATATCGAAAAATGCCCGAACAGGGTGCGCCCCTAGCGAGTTTGCCGCGCGCAGATAATTCGGTGGAATGCCTTTCATAACGCTATAAATTGGTAAAATCATAAATGGTAATAAGATGTGGATCATCGACACGTAAACGCCGAAACGATTGAAGATTAATTCTAATGGTTGATCGGTGATGGTTAAAAATTGCAGGGTTTGATTTACCATGCCTTCACGCTGTAATATGACGATCCAGGCACTGGTGCGGACCAGTAGCGACGTCCAGAATGGCAATAGCACCGATATTAGCGTTAGTGCACGCAATATTGGGCTAGCAGTGAGCATAAAATTCGCCACCGGATAGGCAATTAAAAAGCAAAGCAATGTCACCACAAATGCTATCCACAAGCTACGCAGAATAATTTTGATAAATATCTGTTGTTGCGGGTCGGCACGAGCAATTGAATTGTCATCGTCGACTTTCATGTCAAGTGCCGCTAGAAGATAATAAGGTGTTAATTCGGGAGTGGCGCGTTTTAGCGCCAGCCAGTATTCGCGTTGACCCCAACGCTGATCAAGCTCGATGAGCA
>JAAENK010000090.1 GCA_024224415.1 Gammaproteobacteria bacterium
ATGCTATGGTACGTATGATGGAATACGCCAGGCATTACGAAACCCAGGTGAAGATGATGAATCTGGCGAGCGAAAACGATGCTGCAAGCGCCAGTCTAATGCGCATGAATGGGTAAAACGCTAGATTGAATCGCTGCTCTTTATCCAGACTTTCCAGCTATTTGGCGAAGGTCTTGACTAGATAACCCATATCAGCTCTGATGGGACAAAAAATAGCTAAAGATAATCCTATCCGGGTCGATGAAAGAATAGTAAGCCACTATTTTTTTTAGAGGATCACTCATGCCTAGTCTTTCCATTTTCAAAACAGTTAAGTCTCGCCTGCTTATAGTCGTTATTGTTCCGCTGGCTATCGCTGTCGGCCTGTTGCTCAATAACGTCGTTGGTTATTACAGGCTTTCACAGGAAATGGATAAGCTGGAACCGACAATACAGCTCAATATCGTTATGGGTACATTAATTCATGAGATGCAAAAAGAAAGAGGTATGTCTGTAGCGTTTTTGACTGGTGCTGCGGAATTTCGGAAATCTCTGGATAAACAAAGACCACTGGTTGACCAAAAACGAGATGAGTTGAAAAAAACCTTGTCAGATATTAGTTTGGACCACTTTAGCGCAGAGTTTAACAGGGCCATAGAATCTACTTCCCAACGCATAGCCCAGGTCGATGGTGTGCGCAGCAAAATTGATGACCGGTCAATGCCCACGGCAAAAGCGATCGCCTATTATACCCAGACTAATGCTTCAATGATTCAAGTTGTAAAAGACTCAGCCAGCACTGTAAGGGATCGGGATATGAATCGTTTAAGCAATGTTCATGTCATTTTCCTGCAGCTGAAAGAAAAGGCTGGCCTGGAACGCGCGGTACTCAGCGGAGTATTTGCGCTTGATCGTTTCACCGGAAAATCTTTGGCTACATTCGCCGGGTTGATATCGGAACAGGATTCCTTGCAGGAAACTTTCCTGTCGCTGTCCACTGAGGAGGAATCTGCCTATTTTAAGGAACAAATGAAAGACCCCTCCTTTGCAGAAGTATTTCGTTTACGCGACATAGCAATGTCCAGACTGGGCAATCAGGACAAGGCTGTTTACCTCTCAAGCTTATTTAGCAGCATCGGCTATGGTGGGGCGATACATCAATTTAAAAATTATGTGTTGCGCCAGGCTCCAAAATATAAAGATCGCTTTACCACGCGATATCAGGATATTTTGGGAATCCTTGATCAAATGGAAGCAAACTCTGTTGTGACAGCAGCAGAAAAGGAACATATCGCCGCTATTCGCAAAACTATCGGGCTATATAACCAGGCAACACAAATTGCTGCAGATATGATCGAAGGCGGTGCCAGTATCAGAGCAGTCGATGGCGTCATCAAGATTAGCGATAGCCCTGCAATAAAGGCTATGAATGCTTTGTCGCAAGGTGCTACTTTGGGTAATTTTGGCGTCGATTCCAAGCACTGGTTTACGGTCGCTACGCAACGCATTGACCAGTTGAAAAAGGTTGAAGACTATCTGTCTGATGAATTATTGGTACAGGGTAAGGAGCTCGGTAGTAGCGCGCAAAATACCCTCATCATGATTAGCCTGTTATCTATTATCGTCACAATCGTTGTTTTAGGCGCCATTTTCATGGTGTTGCGCAGTATTCTCAATCCATTGAAGAAAACCACCGCCTTCGCCCAGCAACTTGCGCAGGGTGACCTCACCGCCAAAATTGATGTTATTGGCGATGATGAAATGGGTGAACTTATGAATGCGCTTAATAGCATGGTGGACAGTTTTCGAGGCAGCGTAGAGCATGTGGTCGAAGCCATCCAGAAATTAATGTTGACAGCCGAACAAACTTCCACCATTACCGAGCAAACCAATAGCTCGGTACAGACTCAATTGACCGAAACCACGAAAATGGCTGATGCAATTGATCAAATGAATGCCATGGCCAGGGATGTTTCTCAAAATACCAGTGGCGCATCGACAGCTGCCACTGATGCCAATCGTGAAGCGGCGGCGGGTAGAGATTCGATGGAGGCTACTGTGAGCCAAATTAAACAGCTTGCCTCTGAGTTGCAATCCAGTGGAGAAGTGATCTCCAAACTTGAGAACGACAGCATTGAAATTGGTACCGTGCTCGACGTCATCAAGGGTATATCCGAACAAACCAACCTGCTGGCGCTAAATGCCGCGATTGAAGCGGCGCGTGCAGGTGAACAGGGTAGAGGTTTTGCTGTAGTTGCCGATGAGGTACGTACCCTGGCCAGTAGAACGCAGGACTCGGCTGAAGAAATTTCGCAAATGATCAGCAGACTCCAGGAGGGCGCACGAGATGCGGTAGCAGCGATCAGTCGTGGTGGTGAACAGGCGCAAAAATCGGTAGACCAGGCCGTGACTACCGGTGAAAACCTGACGGCTATCTCGGATGTGGTGTCACGCATGAATGATATGAACGGGCAAATCGCATCGGCAGTGGTAGAGCAGAATAATGTAGTCGAACAGATTAACCAGAACATCGGTCATATCAATGCAATGGCCCAGCAAACAGCAGGCTATTCCAGGGAAACCGAGGATGCCAGCAACGATCTCAGCAACCTTACTAATGCATTAAGAGAGTCTGCTTCGCAGTTTAAGATAAATTAATCCGCAATCCTCCGGGGCAAAATAGAGAATTCTTTTGAGGCCGCCTACGATAGCCGCGCAGATATGATCGCCACACCCTGTCCCTTATGTCAAGCCAATGTTGAGACCTATCAGGGTGAAATTAATCAAAAATTTGGTAGCAACTTTGACATGCCTGTGGTTTACTTAGGCCAGCTTATTTCAGTGGCCTATGGTTGGTCTCTTGAAGGCGTCGCGCTGGATGGTCAGATCATCAATGCGAAGAAACTGGAGGAGATTGCTGCCAAGTAAAATAATTATAGCAGCGAGGACGGGAAAGGCGCCGTATAGGCGCCTTTTTTTATGGCTGTAATATATTTGCAGCTGATATAAAATTCACCCAATTAACTTCTCATCAAGGAAATGACACGTCTAACTTTCATCATTGTTATCGGCTGTTTTGTGCTGACGCCACTACAGGCTGCATCCGATGCTATTATCGTGCGACTGGCGAAGGTTTATCCGCAAGCCAGCAGTCTGGGTAAACCAATAGGACAGATTACAGCCGGCACGACGGTTAGCGTGTTCACGCGTAAAGGTGGCTGGAAAGAAATATATTCGGAACAACCGCTGATCACCGGTTGGGTACGTAGTTATCAGGTTCGCGAAGGTTTATCTAATAAATCCGAAATCAAGATGGAAGCAAAGTCAGATTCGCGCGGCTTTCTTGCCGGCCTGGCGTCCTTTTCCCGCAAGGCCAGCGGTTTCTTTGGTGGCGGCCAATCTTCCGCCGGAAGCGCAGGCACTGCCACTATCGGTGTCCGAGGCCTTAGCGAAGAAGAAATTAAAAATGCCAAACCGGATTTGCAGGAACTCGAAAAAATGCAGGGTTTTGGCAGCGATCAATCAAGAATGGCGGCTTTTGTCAGCGCGGGTGAGCTATCCGCACAAAAGATCAAGCACTTGAAAAAGAAGAAATAGTCGATGATAAAACTACCAACCTGTCTGCTTATCACTTTTATGCTGTTTTGTTTTTCGACACAATCATCGGCCCTGGATTTAAACGATCTGCTTGAAATTGGTGGAGATATCATCGATGCCAATAAAAAGGTAAGTACTAAAGAAGAAGTTGAACTCGGTGGCAATCTGATTTCGGGATTGCTAGGCGCTGCACCGTTGGTGGATGATCCGGCCCTGCAACGCTATGTTAACGATGTCGGGTTCTGGGTGGCGTCACGGTCAGAGCGTAATAAGTTGCCCTGGCGTTTCGGCGTGATTGATTCCGCTGGTATTAATGCCTTTGCCGCACCCGGTGGCTATATTGTGATCACGTTTGGGTTGTTCAGTCTGCTCGAAAATGAGGCACAACTCGCGGCAGTGCTTGGTCATGAAATCAGTCATGTAGTCAAAAAACACCACTTAAAGGCATTACAAAAAACCATGAAGCGGGGCATCTGGGGCAAAATTGGGGTGCGTGCACTTACCGATAAAGACGATCATAAAAAACTCGATAAGATCGTCAATGCGGGTGTTCAGTTATACGCATCTGGGCTGGACCGAGATCTTGAATACGACGCCGATAAACTTGGTGTGGTACTGGCTGCACGAGCCGGTTATGATCCCTATGCGCTACTCGATGTTTTAACCACAATTGATAGCATTAATCCCGATGAGGCAGATTTGACGGTTATGTTAAACACTCATCCACCGACCGCGAAGCGCCTGAACAAGCTGGCCGAATTGATGGATGGACGACTTGATAAATATGCCACTGGTCAAATCAATGCCGAACGGTTCGTAGCTATCGCAAGTGGCGCTATTGACTGAGTAGGACAGACCCTTATGCCCGAAACACATTCCCAGGATCAAGCAATAGTACGCTGGTTGAGTATATGTCTGTTTTTAATTTTTGCCATGGTCATTCTCGGTGGCGTGACGCGATTGACCGATTCAGGTCTGTCAATGGTGAACTGGCGTCCGCTACATGGTATTTTGCCACCATTGTCACAACAGCAATGGCAGGAGGAATTCAGTCATTATCAGCAATCACCGGAGTTTCAGAAAATCAATAGCGATATGGATGTGAGCGCCTTTAAATCAATCTTCTGGTTCGAGTATTCACACAGGTTACTGGGGCGCTTAATCGGCATTGTATTTCTGATACCATTTTTATATTTCTGGTGGCGAAAACAAATCAAACCTGGGCTTACGCCGAAGTTGATTATCATGTTCTGCCTTGGTGGATTCCAGGGTTTGCTCGGTTGGTATATGGTAAAAAGTGGCCTGGTGAATAATCCACATGTGAGTCAATATAGGTTAACCGCACACTTAATGAGCGCTATATTAATTTATGGTTTCATTCTATGGGTGATGCTTGATTTGATACGTGTCCGGGATTACCGCCCGCTGGCCGAGTCTAACATCAAACCCTGGCGTGGCTGGTCGTTGGGTTTGACCGCGTTGCTTTTAATTACCATTGTCTCGGGTGGATTTGTCGCCGGGCTTGATGCCGGGTTGATCTACAATACCTTCCCGTTAATGGGTGGTGAATGGGTTCCGCAAGGTATCGCCGCCCTGACACCCTGGTACCAGAACCTGTTTGAAAACAAAGTAACTGTACAATTCGATCATCGGGTACTGGCAATTACCACCGGCGTTTTGCTGATTGGCTGGTACCTGAAAGGCAGGCGACATTTCGGCGATAACTCGATTAACAGTAGTTTCAAACTAATCGGTATGATGGTGATTATTCAGCTGGCTTTGGGAATTTCGACATTGTTATTTAAGGTGCCGGTATGGCTGGCTGCGGCGCACCAGGCAGGGGCGCTGTTGCTGTTTAGTGCGATGTTGATGAATAGCCATATTCTGAGTCGGCAGTAATGATGAATATCAGAATAGGTCATGGTTTCGACGTGCATGCCCTCAACGATGGCGAGGGTCTGGTGCTCGGCGGCGTTCAAATTCCACACCACAAATCTCTGGTGGCGTATTCCGACGGCGATGTCCTCATCCATGCTTTGTGCGATGCATTGCTCGGCGCGATGGCGCGAGGTGATATTGGCGCATTGTTCCCGGACTCTGATCCCGCGCATAAGGATCGTGATAGTCGCGAGTTCCTCTGCACAATTAAAAAGCTGATGGACGATTACGGCTATGTGCTCGGCAATGCCGATATCACCATTGTTGCGCAGGCGCCAAAAATGGTGCCACATCTGGCTGCAATGAAACAGAATCTGGTGGTCGATCTGGTGGTGAATCCAGCGCAAATCAATATAAAAGCGACAACTACTGAAAAACTGGGATATGCTGGGCGAGAAGAAGGCATAGCAGTACACGTGGTTGTGCTGCTGGAGGTGGTTGCATGAATCTTGGCCCGGTAATGCTCGATATCGCAGGGACTACTCTGGATGATAATGATCGTCGGCGCCTGATGCATCGGCAGGTAGGCGGCGTCATATTGTTTTCACGCAATTACGAATCACCCGCACAATTAAAAGCACTGACCGAAGCTATTCATAGCTTGCGTATGCCGCGGTTAGTCGTCGCGGTCGATCAGGAAGGCGGGCGTGTACAGCGCTTTCGTGAAGACTTCCAGAAAATTCCGGCAATGGCGCGACTCGGTGATTTATACAATGAAGATTCTGGCAAAGCGATTCAGTCGGCTGAGACCATCGCATGGGTGATGGCTGCTGAGTTACTACATTATGGCGTCGATGTGAGTTTCTCCCCGGTGCTCGATATCGGTAATCAGGTTAGCCAGGTCATCGGTGACCGTGCTTTTCACCACGACCCGGAATCGATTACCCGCCTCGCCAATGCATGGATACGGGGCATGCGCAAGGCTGGCATGGAAGCGGTAGGTAAACACTTTCCGGGGCACGGTTCGGTCGAGGGTGACTCGCACCATGTGATGCCATTTGATCGACGTAGTTTCGACAAAATTGAAGCTCTGGATCTGGTGCCGTTTCGACGGGTTATCGCCACACATTTAAGTGGCATTATGATGGCGCATGTGATTTATGATCAGGTCGATGATATCGCTGCGGGTTATTCACGCCGCTGGATTCGCGATATATTGCGAAGACAACTGGGTTTCGATGGCATTATATTTAGCGATGATTTGACTATGAGTGGTGCCGAATCAGTAGGTGGTTATGCTGAGCGGGCAAAAAATGCGTTGCAGGCAGGATGTGATATTTTGCTGGTATGCAACAACCCGGAGGGTGCCGATGAAGTGCTGGAATCGTTGGGTGATTACGATAATCCAACTTCACAAATACGCATGATCAGGCTGCACGGTCGACCGCCGAAAGGGACCGCCGACCTATTCAATACTCGAAACTGGCAACAGGCGGTTAAACTGTTAGATGAGTTCAATCAGCAGGCAAGTGTCACCGAAAGTGGAGATTTTTTCGAATAATGTTAGAGCTGGAAAAGTGGATATCTGGTATTAGCCAGGAATGGTTGTGGATCGTGCAGGTTTTTATCGTAGTACTAATTGCCGCTTTTGCAAATTTCCTCATCAAGCGATTTCTTGTGCGCTTATTGTCAAAACTCGGCGATACACGAACCAACTGGGACGAAATTGTACTGCAGGCCATGACTCGGCCCATGGGTTGGATTGTCTGGTTGGTTGGCCTGGATTTTGCGGCCAGTATTATTTATACGGAAACCGATACAGCGATTTTCTCAGCCAGCGAAGCTATCCGTAATATCGGTGTTTTAGTCTGTATTACCTGGTTCGTGTTGGGCTTTATTCGAGGCGCGGAACAGGAAATTTCCCAAAATTCAGAACAGCTTGATAAGCACACTGCTGAGGCGATCAGCAAACTGGTGCGACTTGCGGTGATTATTACCGCAGCGCTGGTGATTCTGCAAACCATGGGATTCAGTATCTCCGGTGTACTGGCGATGGGTGGAGTTGGTGGCATCGCGGTGGGTTTTGCAGCCAAGGATTTGCTCGCGAATTTTTTTGGCGGATTGATTATTTATCTGGACAGGCCATTTTCGATTGGCGACTGGATTCGTTCGCCCGACCGCGCCACAGAAGGCACTGTGGAAAAAATCGGCTGGCGTATCACGGTGATACGGAATTTTGAATCGCAACCTGTGTATGTACCGAATTCAGTATTTACCAATATCGTGGTGGAAAATCCATCGCGCATGGCGAATCGACGAATTTATGAAA
>JAAENK010000091.1 GCA_024224415.1 Gammaproteobacteria bacterium
AGACGTTGCCAGGATTTAAGTCTGGTCATGGGCGTGGAAGTCGAATTCATGCAGTCTAACCATGAAGGCACTTTAGTCGACTGGATACAACAGGCGATCAATAAAATCGACGCCATTATTATCAATGCCGGAGCCTACACGCATACCTCTGTAGCGATCCATGATGCCTTACGCGCCTATACCGGTTACAAACTTGAATTACACATTTCTAACCCGCACCTGCGTGAAACCTTCCGCCACATTTCCTATGTTTCTCCGGCAGCCGATGGCATCGTGGCCGGTTTAGGGGTAAATGGTTACGAACTGGCGGTAGAAATGCTGCCGGATCTGATCAGGCAGACCAATTAAGTCTGATTGATATCGATCAATCCGTCCAGGATGCAATCGGGTAAGCTTTGCTCCAATATGGATTTGTGGCTCGGAAACTTGAAGCGATCGTGGATAAAACAGGGGCTTGATCTCAAAATAGGTGCGCCGCCTGATCAGGTGATTGCAGATGGCAAACCCTCGTCGACTGCAACATTGCTTGGCAGCGATTATCCGGGTGTAAAACCGCGCCTGTTAGTCGAGGAAGGAGCGCAGGTTCGGGCGGGTGAGCCGATATTATGCGATCGAGCTCGACCACGGATTGTTGCTACTGCACCGGTTAGCGGCACATTAACTGCGATAAATCGAGGGGCAAAGCGTAGCCTGATTTCCTGCCAGATTACTGCGCAGGATGGGATGGATGGAATCGAGTTTGAGTTTCCTGTGGTGCTGAACCGCGATGCAGTGCGAAGTATGATGCTGCAGTCTGGATTGTGGACGACTTTACGCAAGCGACCTTTTGGTTATATTCCCGACCCAGAAAAAAATCCTCGTGCCTTATTGGTGACGGCAATCGATACGCAACCGCTGGCACCGAATCCAGTGGTTGTGATTACTGAGTACAGCGAAGAGTTTTCAATCGGATTGAAGGCACTTTGCAAGCTGGTAGATGCTCCGTTGTACCTTTGTCAATCGGCGCATCAGAGCTTTCAAATCGACGAATCTTTGCCGGTCGAACGGGTCACGTTTGAAGGCGAACATCCGGCCGGTCTACCGGGTGTGCATATTCACAGGCTGTGTCCGATAGGTTTCGATGGTGCAGAGGCCTGGCATATCGATTATCAAAATGTGATTTCGCTGGGTTGCCTGATCAAAACTGGAAAGCCCTGGTATCAACGTGTTGTGTCACTGGCGGGTACAGCGGTGAAGAATCCTCGCCTGCTTAAGTTGCCGCTGGGTGCATTGATCACCGAAGTCACCGAAGGTGAATTACTCGACGAGCCGAAGCGTGTTATCTCCGGTTCTGTTTTTTCTGGTCATCTGGCGACTGGATTGCAGGTCAGTCTCGCTGCGCTGCATTATCAGATCACTGTCACTCCTGAATCCGATTATCACAATCGGTCTCCATTAATAGCACTACCCGATCTCGATACCGTGTCGCCGCCCGGTATATTGGCCGTACCTTTTTTGCGTGCTCTGCTGGTTGGCGATGTCGAGCAGGCTCGCGACCTCGGGGCATTAGAGTTGGTTGAGGAGGATGTGGCTCTGTTGTCGTATACCTGCTCCAGCGGAACCGACTATGGCTCTTTATTACGGCGTATGCTTGATCAAATTGACCGGGAGGACTTATCAATACGTCAATAGTTCACTCCTGCAACAATATTGCGCGCATACGCTACCGACGCCTGGTGGCCATCGCCCCCTTGCTGGTTGTGGCCACAGCCAGTGCCGGATACCAGTATTTGCTGGTGTTTGCCATAGCGCTGTTATGCGCTGGATTCTGGGAAAGGGTGTTTGCCGAGAAGCGTGGTCGAGCCTTCGATGTTGGGGTGATTTATACCGCCCTGTTGTTCACGTTGTTAATGCCACCGGGCGTTGCCATGTTCCATGTTATTTTCGGTGTATCCTTCGCGATGGTTTTTGCTCACGGTGTGTTTGGTGGTGAAGGCAAGGCATTTTTAAATCCGGCCCTGGTCGCCGCAGCAATTGTACAGATTACTTTTCCGACCAGTTTGAATCAGCATGCGTTGTGGACGGCGGTAAGCGAATTTACCGAGGCTAATCATGATTTGATGGATGTACTTTTGCTGTTGTCGATAATATTTGGAGCTGCGGTGCTGATGACAGGCAGGCTGGTTTCCTGGCGTTTACTTGTCGGTCATGTGATCGGTTCGATAGCACTGGCGGCAGTGTTTGGTGGCAACCTCGACCTACCCTGGTATGGGCATTTGCTCTCCGGTAGCTATATATATGTCGTGGTGTTTATCACCAGCGATCCGTCGACTTCGTCGGCGACCAATACCGGACGTTGGGTACAGGGGATTCTGGCGGGCGCATTGGTGGTGTTCCTGCGTGAGGTGAATCCATCGCATGCCGATAGTGTTGTACCGGCCTTGTTGCTGATGTCGATGGCGGCGCCGTTGATCGATCAGGTTGTGATCTGGTTTAACATTCGACGCAGGGCCAGAGCGCATGGCTGAACAGGCAAGCCCTCTAAGAATATTGCAGGTTGCGCTGGGCGTATCGCTGGTCTGCGCGTTGGTAGTGTCGCTTACCGCTGTGTCGCTGCGGCCGCATTATCTGGCGAACCTCGAAGCTGAACGCATGGCCAGACTGGCGTCGATTCTGGATGCGCTTGACGATGTCTCGGTGAGTAAAAACCCTGAAGATATCGAGGCCAGGGTGGTTGAGCTTGAATCCGGGCGCTATAGCGAAGTGATCGATCCGTTGAGCTACGATGTGCGCCGCGCGGCGAATGATCCGGCTAAAAACTTTTCCATTCCAGTTGAGCAGGATCTTGCGGGCATCAAACGCCGCGCGCGACATGCTGTTGTTTATTTGCTGCGCGATAACTCTGACCAGGTTGATGTGTTGATCCTGCCGGTACGCGGTGTGGGTTATCAATCGGCGTTGTATGGTTTTCTGGCGTTGTCTGGTGATGCGAACGAAATTCTTGGCCTCAAGTTTTATGAGCATGGTGAAACTCCGGGGCTTGGTAGCCAGATCCAGGATCCATCCTGGGAAGCGTTATGGCCGGGCAAGATGGCCTTTGACGAAGCCGGTCGTGTCATTATTCGGGTGGGTGGTTCGCGCTCGGCTGGTGGTGAGCGCATCGATGGCATTTCCGGTGCTACCCGCACCAGTAACGGGGTGGATCGTTTGATCCGTTTCTGGTTGGGGGATTTCGGTTTCGGACCATATCTTAATCGCGTACGTAAAGGTGAGGGTTAGCGCGCATGGCGACTAAAAACTGGCAGGTACTCGGCAAACCAGTCGTTGACGACAATCCGGTTACGCTGCAAATCCTCGGCATTTGTTCGGCGCTAGCGGTCACCACCTCGCTGGATACTGCACTGGTTATGACTATAGCCGTGACGGCGGTGTTGGCATTGTCGGCGGTGGCCATCAGCCTGTTGCGACATCAGCTACCGCATAGCATTCGCATTATCGTACAAATCACCATTATTGCCTCGCTGGTGATTGTGGTTGATCTGGTGCTCAAAGCTTATTTCTTTGAAATTGGTAAACGGCTCTCGGTATTTGTCGGGCTCATCGTCACGAACTGTATTGTGCTCGGTCGAGCGGAAGGCTTTGCAATGCATAACGGCGTGGTCAGGAGCATGCTTGACGGTATCGGCAATGGATTGGGGTATGGATTGATTTTGATGCTGGTGGGGGCGTTACGCGAGTTGTTCGGTCGTGGCAGCCTGTTTGGAAAACAGATACTTGTCCCAGTTTCTCAGGGTGGCGGCTTCGAGCCGTTGCATATCATGTTGTTACCGCCCAGTGCATTTTTCATAATCGCCGGGATCATCTGGTACATACGTCGCAAACGACCCGAGCAGGTGGAAAAGTCGGAATTTAGATCGCAGGAAGAAAGCGAATGAGCGGCCTGTTCGACATTTTCCTGCGCTCGGTGTTTGTCGAGAACCTTGCCCTGTCTTTCTTCCTCGGCATGTGTACCTTTCTGGCGGTGTCGAAAAAGTTCGAAACTGCCTTCGGTGTCGGCCTGGCGCTGACCGCGGTGCAAACCGTGACGGTGCCGGTGAATAACCTCATTTATCAATATCTACTCGCACCCGGTGCTCTGGCCTGGGCTGGCTATGGTGATATCGATTTATCCTTTCTGAGTTTGATTGCATTTATCGGCGTCATTGCGGCGATGGTGCAGGTGCTGGAAATGACGCTCGAATTTCATATCCCGAAATTGTATCGCGCATTGGGGGTATTCCTGCCGCTGATTACAGTCAACTGCGCCATTCTCGGTGGCAGCTTGTTCATGGTGGAGCGGTCTTATAGCTTGACCGAGAGTATTGTTTACGGTTTTGGTACCGGCATCGGCTGGATGCTGGCGATAGTCATGCTCGCTGCGATACGCGAGCGTTTGAAATATGCCGATATTCCCGAAGGCCTGGAAGGGCTGGGCATTAGTTTCGTGGTAGTGGGTTTAATGTCACTCGGCTTTATTGGCTTCAGTGGACTCGGGTGAGTCATGACTGAGATTATATTCGGTATTATTGCCTTTACCCTCATCGTGCTACTGCTAACGCTGGTGGTGCTCGGTGCAAGGCGATTGCTGGTGCCATCGGGTGAATGCGTGATCAGGGTTAACCAAAAACTGACGCTCAACGCCTCCATCGGTCAACGCTTGCTGGACGTACTAAGTCCGGCTGGTATTGATCTGCCTACCGCCTGCGGCGGCGTAGGCACCTGTGGTTTATGCAAGCTGCGCATCACCCATGGTGGTGGCGAGGCGGGGCCGCAGGAAATCGCGCTGCTATCGAGAAAAGAAGCCCGGCGTGGTGCCAGGCTTGCCTGTCAGGTATCGGTAATGGAGGCGATGGATGTCGAGGTGGACGACGTTTATTTTGGTGTGCAGAGCTGGTCATGCCGGGTCGAAAATGTCCGACAATTATCCACGCTAATCAGTGAAATTGTCTTACGTCTGCCCGAGCAGGAAAGTTGCGAATTCCGCCCCGGTAGTTTTGTTCAGCTAAGCTGTCCGCCATATCAACTGAAATTCTCCGAGCTGGAAATCGATCCACTTTTTCGACCGCAATGGGACAAAGACGGGCTATGGTCGCATAGCGTATCGAGCGGCACAGCGGTGACCCGGGCTTACTCCACCGCCAATCGGCCCGGTGACAATAATGTCGTCAGGTTGAATGTGCGCATCGCGTTGCCGCCACCGCATAGCCACAATATTCCACCCGGTGTGGTATCCAGCTGGCTATTTTCACTAAAGCCCGGCGACATGGTTGAGCTGGCAGGACCTTACGGTTTGTTCTTCGTCGAGAAAAGCGAGCGCGAGGCTATCTTCATCGGCGGCGGGGTAGGCATGGCGCCGCTTTATGCGCAGGTACTGGATTTGCTCAAGACGCAACACAGTAACCGCAAGATCAGCTACTGGTATGGGGCACGGTCGAAACGTGAACTGTATTATGGTGACGAATTTGAACAACTGGCGGCCGAGTTTGAAAACTTCGACTGGAGGGTAGTGCTCTCCGAACCCGAGCGTAGCGACAACTGGCAGGGGCGCACTGGTTTTATTCACAAGGTGATTTACGATGAATATCTGGCCGAACACCCCGTGCCCGAGGATTGCGAATATGATCTCTGCGGCCCGCCACTAATGATCAAAGCTGTGTTGGCGATGCTGGATAACCTCGGTGTCGATGCCGACTCGATACACTACGATGACTTCGGGGGGGGCTAAGCAATGGCGACCATCGTTTTGTCTATTATCATTTTTATATTGTCAGCCGCCGGGATTGGCATTGGTATTATGTGTCACCGTAAACCGCTGAAGGGAAGCTGCGGCGGCTGCGGTAAATGTTTATGCAGGAGGAAAAATCATGAGTAGTTTACCCGTAGTCGATGACTACATGACCAGAACCCTGATTCAGTTTGATATGGATGAGAATATACACAACGCCGCAAAGGCCTTACTGGAGCAGCGCATATCAGGTGCACCGGTAGTGAATGAAGCCGGAGATCTGGTCGGTATGCTATCGAAAAAAGACTGCCTGCAGGTAGTTTACAACGCCAGCTATCACAAAGACTGGGGCGGCAGAGTAGAAGAATATATGAGTCGAGAAGTGCAAACCATCGACTCCGGCACCGATATCATCGCCGTAGCCGACCTGTTTGTAGAATCAAACTACCGACGCTTTCCGGTTATGGAAAACGGCCGAATGGTTGGTCAGATAAGCCGACAGGATATTTTGCGCGCGCTGTATGAGATGGAGTGAGGATGTAGTACCGTAGCTTGGATTTCATTTTGTAATCCAGGCTGTTGACTAAATGAAGGTAATCACAATCATACGGATTGCCAGAAGCGTTAAAACCCACTTCAATATTTCGCGAAACAATTTTTCCGGAATTTTATACCGTAGGTGGGTGCCGATAAATGTACCGATGATCACCCCGATAGACATACCCAGGATTATTTTCCAGTAAGTAATAAAGGAAAATCCCAGTAACCCGAACAACAGGATTTTTATCAAATGAGTGAAAACCATGATGAAACCTGCGGTGACAATAATTGCGTCACGTTTTAAACCCTTGGCCAGCAAGGAAGCCTGACCCATTGGGCCAGTGGCGCCGACGATCATGCTTAAACCGGTTTGAAAAAATCCAATTGTGAAAAACTCACCGCGTGGAATTTTTTTAAACTGTAAGTTCGGTCCCCAGACAGTTAGCAGGATATATGCGGCAATGATCAGCGGTGTATATTGCAGATTAATTTCCTGGGTAATGCCTGCTGCAACCAGGCCGCCGACAATTGACCCGGCAATAAAGGCCGAAGTGAAACCCCAGTGAATATGCGACCAGCCGAAAACTGCCCGGCTTGCATTGGAAAATAACTGCACCACAGCGTGTACCGGGATGATTGCTGCCGGGGGTAGTAAACCCGGCATAAAGGCGATCAGCATAATGCCGCCACCCATGCCTACGACGGCGGTGATTATTGAAGTTATGAAAGCTATCAGTATGAGCAAGGCTTCGTTCATCGGTGGGACTATACCTGATAAATAAAGTAGCTCTCTATCAAATCGAGTGAGTAAATCTGAATCAGTGCTGCGCGGCACGTCCTTGACTCAGATTTACTCACTCAGTAAACCATAAATGAATTCAGGCTATTTCCACATTAACCCTGGCAGCGTATCATGCGCGGTTCCAATTCAACGACTGAACAAATTCCTATGGCTGAATTCTTTTTCGATTACGGACTGTTTTTACTCAAATCTGTCACTGTTGTGGTCGCGATTGCGGCTATTATTCTGATTTCGGTCGCTGCAGGTATGCGTACTCGCAAATCAGCCGAAGGGCATATCGAAGTGACCAGGGTTAACGATGATATCGATCACTTGCGCGATACGCTAAGTGCGACTGTTGAAGAGCCCTACGCTTTCAAGCACCAGATCAAACAACGGCATAAGGCGGAGAAAGCTGAGCACAAGGCCAAAGTCAAAAGCCTGAAGCAGGCGGCCAAGAAAGATACTGAACAGGAAGTGGAGCGTAAACGTCGTTTGTATGTGCTTGATTTCGAAGGAGATATGAAGGCTTCTGCGGTTTCACGCTTACGTCGCGAAATTACTGCGGTATTGTCGCTGGCGGAAAAACAGGACGAAGTCCTGGTCAGGCTGGAAAGCGGTGGTGGTATGGTGCATGCCTACGGTCTGGCATCTTCGCAATTGCAGCGGGTAAAAGATCAGCAGATTGATTTAACCGTTTGTGTCGATAAGGTCGCTGCCAGCGGCGGGTACATGATGGCCTGCGTTGCCAGTAAATTGTTAGCCGCGCCTTTTGCTATCATTGGCTCTATTGGTGTTATCGCGCAGCTGCCAAATTTTCACCGGTTGTTGAAAAAAAATGATGTCGACTTTGAAATGATTACCGCCGGTGAGTACAAACGTACGCTGACTATCTTCGGTGAAAATACCGAAAAGGGTCGTAAGAAATTTACCGACGATATCGAAGACATCCATCTGCTATTCAAAGATTTTGTATCGCAGCATCGCCCTCAGTTGAATATCGAAGAAGTCGCAACTGGTGAAATTTGGTTTGGGCAGCGTGCAGTCGATAATGCGCTGATCGATGGTTTGTCTACTAGCGATGAATACATCGTCAAGGCCTGCGAAGAGTCGGATGTGTTCGAGGTTAAATACGAGGAGAAAAAGTCACTGCCTGAGAAGCTTGGTATAGCGATGCATGCCGCTATCGATGCTGTATTGCTAAAGTGGCTTGCGCGAGGCACGCAAAACCGTTTTTACTCCTGATTTATCAGAGATCTGGAGTCGCCGATAATCAGTGCTAGTTATATCCCAGTATGACGACGCTATCGAGGTTATCTTCTGGATTTTCAGTTTGGGCTGGCTGGGGTTGCCTGTTGCTTAAATGCTGGTATGGGTCGTCGTAGGAGGAATTTTCTTCTTCCGCCCACGGAGGTGATATTAGCGATTCGAAACTCGGACGTTGCATGGATAGCTCCCATTTATCAATTCGTGGCACTTAGCGAAACTTCGTAATAGTTTACATGCAGTTGCGATCATAACTATTTGAAATCAATACGCAAGTGTAAATATTTAGCAGGTGAATAATTCCAGTTGTCCACTGCCTTCGGTTAAATCGTGAAGTTTGACACCTATGCCCAGTAAACGTACCGGAATTCGGCCACGTTGCCAGGCTTCATCGCAAAGCATAGTTAAGTCAGCCAGCACTGCTGATGTATTCTGGCGTTCGACCGTGGTCTGGCTAAAGTCGTGAAATTTCATTTTGATAAAGCAATTCTGGATGCGGTAATCGTCATCGAGCCTGGCCATACGTTTTTGCAAGGATTCCAGTAAAGCTGGTAACTGTTCGATACAACTTCGCAGGTCAGGCAGATCCTGTTCATAGGTGTTTTCCACGCTGACCGATTTGCGTCGCCATTCGGAGACAACCGGGCGGTTGTCGATACCATGCGCGAGCTTGTGAATATGCTCGCCAAACTGCCCGAATAACTGTACAAATTGAAAGATATCAAAATTACGCACATCTGCGCAGGTTTTGATGCCCTGTTTTTCGAGACGTGCTGCCGTGACTTTACCGACCCCCCATATATGCCTGACGGGTAAGTCTGCCATGAAGGCATTGATCTGCTCGGGTGTCACCACGTACTGACCGTTGGGTTTGTTCCAGTCACTGGCGATTTTGGCAATAAATTTATTCGGTGCAATGCCAGCCGATACCGTAATACCGACGGTAGCGGCGATACGCTGGCGAATTTGTTGTGCGATCAGGGTCGCGCTGCCTTTACATTGCTTGCAGTGGGAAACATCGAGGAAGGCTTCGTCCAGCGATAAAGGTTCGATCAGGTCGGTGTAATCTGTAAAAATATCGCGCATTTGTCGCGACGCCTCGTGATATACCGACATGCGCCCGGGAATCAGAATCAAATTAGGACAGCGCTTTAGTGCGGTGGCGCTTGCCATGGCGGAACGAACGCCAAACTTTCGCGCTTCATAACTTGCAGTTGCAATCACACCACGGCGCGTGGCGCTACCACCGACCGCAATCGGCAAGCCTTTCAACTTCGGGTTATCTCGAATTTCCACGGCGGCGTAAAAGCAGTCGGCATCGATATGGATGATTTTTCGTTGGGCTTGCTTCAAAATTTTTGCCGGGTAATACTCTATTCAACCAGGAGCGAACAATAATGACAGAAAAGATATTTTACCAAGACAGTTATCAGAAAACACATACTGCTCATGTTGCGGCAGTCGAAGGTGAGGGCGTTGTGCTTGATTCGACGATCTTTTACCCTACAGGCGGTGGTCAACCCGGGGACATTGGCAGTTTAACCGCGGATGGACAGGAATACCGTATTGTCGATACACGATATGCACCTGACCGGGAGAATATTATCCATTATCTTGATACCGAAGTAGCCAACATCAAACCTGGTGATGAAGTAGAGCTGGTACTTGACTGGCAGCGTCGGCATCGCCTCATGCGCATGCATACGAGTATGCATTTGATGTGCCATCTGATAGCAGCGCAGGCCACCGGCGGTGCGGTTGGTGAAACCGAGAGTCGCATCGATTTTGACTTGCAAGGAATTCAGGTCGACAAAGATGATTTATCCAAACGCATTAACGAGCTCATCCAGCAGGATATTCCTCTGACTGTCGGTGCAATAACCGAGGCAGAACTCGATGCCAAACCGGAGCTGGTGCGTACCATGTCGGTACAGCCACCGCGCGGTCAGGGTACAGTTCGTACGATTAGCATTGAAGGCATTGACTTTCAGCCCTGCGGCGGCATGCATGTGAAAAGCACCGCTGAGATTGGTGAGGTGATAATTGGTAAGATTAAGAATAAAGGTAAGCAGAACAAGCGGATTAGTCTGGCGCTGGTCAATCCATAGATAGCTCAGCCCAGGTCTTTTGATGAATGCATTGCTGCCGGTAATCGGCCTCGAAACGATATTCTGGTTGTTGATTCCAGGGCCGGTACTCGGCTTGTGGATGATGAGGCCGTTACTCAAATCGGCTCGTAGTAGTACAGCGCTATAACCGGGAAAATATCGAGTGATACTCGACATCACTGCTTTGGCTGGCCAGGTGGACGATGATTGTGAAATCCAGCTCGAGGTGCGTGTGCCTGGCGTGTTTCTTGAGTTGTCTGAACACGCTGCGTAAACCTTCGAAGGGATGGGTTATGATCATGACGAATTGTTCGGGCTGCATCTCGTCGAGCTTGACCCTGTCGAGATTGGCCTGACGAATGGATTCTTTCCAGCTTAAACAGTCTTCACTGCGGATAGTGACGTGCAAAGCTCCCATGTCGACTAGCCAGGTTGATATTTGCTGTTGGCGTTCTGTACTAACAGCCTCGTCGACCGAGAGTAGTACCCTGAAGGGTGCATAATGATTGATGTCAGGGAGATCGGTGGCATCGGTTAGCCAGATGTATTTCATCGATTGCATCGTATGCTCCGGGTAACGGGTTTGTTATAAGGCGAACCTCACAACGATCGAGGTACCAATTCCTAGTGTGCAGGCGCCGATGGCAAACTGCAAACTGTTATGTAACCAGGTCAGGCGTTTCGACAAGGCACGCCGTCGGGAACTCGCCGGCATGCTGATGTTTGTGTTCACTTCTGGTGTGTTCACCTTCACCTGCATGCGAATGTACATGAAAATGCGCTTTTTCGTTATTGTGTTTATGCAGGTGGTAGTGGATGCGATTTTTATAAGCACGCCAGAGCACATCGATACCGAATAATATCAACATAGCGCCGACGATCAGTTCGAGGGTTTGCGCGAGTTGTACCGGGATAATTTGATCGATGAGCAGTACCGTCGCACCGAACAGGAATAAAGTTATAGTATGGCCCAAACCTCAGGCTACACCGTGGCTGAATCTGTTGCGGTTAAAGACCAGGCGAGTATTCAGCCAATGGCCAGGAAAAATATTTCACGTCGTAATCTGTTACGTGGGAACCTGAGATAAGGTTTATTAACGAAGGGCAAAATAACTATTTCAAAATGCCCTGTCAGGCAGCAGCCTGCGCCTGGCGTTTGGCTAGAAAGGTCAATGCTTTACTTGTAATCATGATGTCGGCCTTGAACCGGTTGTAACCAGCTTTGTCGATACTTTCTCCCGAAATACTACGGTCGCAATAGACTAAACCAAATGGCCTGTTGCCGACGAAAATCGACATCATTACAAAATTGTTACACAGGCAGGTGGCTTTGAATTTACCCGGCAGGCTGTTTTCATATTTCCGGTAGCTGGTTGCGTTGACGTGGATAGCCTGGGGTTTCTGTATCAGGGATTTGAAAAGCCCAGACCTTGCTACTTCGAGCTGTAGTTTTCGAAAAGGTGATTCATTGCCCAGTCCTTTGCCCGCCCGGGCCGCCAATACTGCCTGGTCATTGGATAGCATCATGAGCACGACGCGGGAGAAATCAGCCTGCTCATACAGGCTGGTCAGCAACTCGCTAATAATCTGTAGCTGGTTACAGTTCGGCGACTTTAGTAAGATTTTTAATTTATCGCCTAGTGACTGTGCCTGGGGGGTTTTTACTGGCGTAGGTTTTTCAATATCAGGTAGTAAAATCAATCTGGAAGCCGCCGGAAATACATCGTCCATTTTCGATTCTCTGGCAACCCGCAAGGCTACTGAATAGATATGTTGCCTGGTTTCCCGTTCGCTAAGATCAAGGAATTTAGCACAATCTTTTTCAACTTTTTGCATGGTCTGGTGATACCAGCCCGATTCAGCCTGCTGCGCGACTGCGCCCGCCAGTTGAATCAAACGTGCCTTGCGGCTGATATTTTTTGTTATTTTGAGTGACTCCGACACCAGTTCAGGCAGGTGCCAGTGCTGGCTGAGATGAATGCCAAGTTTATCGAATTCAAATCCAAAGACATCGGTTGCATGGTCGGTTTTATCGGGCTTGAAGCGTAATCTATGCCGGTAATCGCGATATTTTTCTGGATCGAACAGGCATACCAGAATTTCCGCCAGATTATGCAGCAACATTGCGGCACGAATATCATCAACGGAGCCGATTCCCTGGATTTTTAAAAAACCGTCTAGTTGTGCCAGCGCATGATGGTTTTGACTGAGTAACTGTCGAAACAGATTGATTGTACTCGTCTCACCACATCGTTCTGCAAGAGGTTGAGTCTTGTTCACCAGGGTTGTAACAGCAGGTTTTCCCAGATAACCTATTGCCGTGTGTACTGTGTCAATGCCTGGGCGGCGGCTATGCAAAAGATTGGCGTTAACCTTTCTCAGAAGCGCTATGCTCAGGCCGGGGTCAAGCATTATGATATCGGCAATTTCAGCCAGTGAGGCAACGCCTTCATGTAGCGCCTCGATTACCTGATGGTGGTATTGATCGAATGCAGGGATCTGGTCGTCGTGGTTTTCTAACCAGCTGTTAGCCGCTTTTTCTGACATTTTGCTAATTGCCCGGGTTGTCGGATTGAAGCGGTATCATAAAATTCAGGGCTTGTTGTTACGTTCGGCATTAAGTGCGCGTATTTGTTTTTCGTGGATGTGTTTAACAAGTATTTCCCGGTCTGCGTCGTGAATATGTTCAAAATCGAGCGATACCCGGTACTGTCCGCAGTCTTCAAGGTCGATGTCGTCATTATCTTCCACCAGAACAACGCGGGCGAAGATGACAAGTTCCTGATGTGAAGGCTGTAGTTTCAAGCCAAGTTCGACTACATCGACCGGCTTGAATGCATCGTCGGTGGGGAATGAAATACCCTGGGCGCTGAGGCTGACTTTAATATCCTGCTCCGGCACTGGAGATTGTTCCGGCAGCACTGCTTTGGTGAGGTGATCAATCTGCGTCTGCAGAACTCCCAGGTAGCGAGCCAGTTCGGGCATCTTGTCCTGTATGACGCGAAAGTCCGCCTGATGTTCATTCAGATTGTGATTGAATTCGTTGCGGGCGAAAAACTGGTGGCGGTTGAGCCAGAAATCTTCCAGTTTCTGTTCCAGTTCGGCCGGGTTAATCAACCTGGTTTGCAGACAAACCAGATCTTCTATACGAAAATAGCGGCGGCGTTCGTTCGACATGGTATTTCTCAATTTTCCTCTTCGTCTAAAAAGTCGACATCTTCTGTCGGCGACTCCAGATTCAGTGCCTGTCGATTACCGTGCAGTACACTGATTTCGACACGACGATTTTTTCCTCGGTTCTCCCAACTATCGTTGGGTACGATGGGTTCATTGTCCGATAATGCGCGAATTTCCATGCGTTCTGGATCTACATCACCTTCACGCACAAAATAATGTACAACGCTGGCTGCGCGTGCAGCGGATAAGTCCCAATTTGAACGGAACTGCCTGGTTTCTATGGGAATGTCGTCCGTATGTCCGGCGATAATAAAATGACCGTCGCGCTGATTGAGGACGTCAGCGATCAGTTTCAAAATGGGTAGAAAATCTTTCTTCAGTTCAGCCTTGCCGGAACCGAAAGAGCCTCGCTCACGAATGCGAATGAGTACACGGTCGTTAAAGGCATCTACTTCAAGTAAGCCGTCGCCAATTGCCGATGCCAGCTCTTCCTGCAGCTCCTCGGCCTCTTCCTGGGCTTCCTGTTGAGCTTGTTGCTGGGCCTGTTCCACGGCCTCGGCGGGATCCATCGATTGATTATTTTTAGTGGGTGAATCGGTAAAATCTAGGTTAGTTTTGGTATCGTCGGTAGTTTTTTCGCGCATTATTTCGAGCGGTGTGACTTCTACCGGTTTACCCGGGCTATACTGTTCGGCGATGACGCTGGTGCCTTTCGGTATCTCGGTGGCCTTTACATCGCGTTGTACGCCGAATGCCATCTTCATTGCGCCCGCTACCTGCTTGTATTTGAGCACGTCCATTTCCGCGAAAGACAGCAACAACACGAAGAAACACATGAGTAGTGACATCAGGTCGGCGAAGGTGGCCAGCCAGGGCGGCAGACCTTCTTCGCAAGGAGGACAATCGCATTCTTCACTCATCGTGACAGCCCCGACAGTTGCTCTGGTAACAGCCTGTATTTAATGTTACTCATCTTCCTGTCGTTTGCTTTCAGGTAGATAGGCGTTCAGTAACTGTTTCAATACTCTTGGGTTGGTGCCTTCCTGGATACCGGCAATTGATTCGAGAATCAGGTCTTTATTGGTTTTTTCGTAACCACTGATAAGAATGAGCTTTTCAGCCAGCGGTGAAGCAAAAGCATTGGCGATAATGGCACCGTACAGGGTGGTGAGTAACGCCACCGCCATGGCAGGCCCAATCGCCGCTGGATCTGACATATTTGCCAGCATTTGCACCAGGCCGATCAGGGTGCCGATCATGCCCATGGCTGGTGCATATACCGCCATGGCCTTAAACATATCGGCCCCGTTGGTGTGTCGGTCAATCGACATATTAATATCTTTACTGAGCAGATTTTTTACAACTTCTGGTGCGTGCCCATCGATACACAGGCCGATGCCTCGTTCAAGGAAACCATTGCTGATTTCCCGGCCTTCTAGCGCGAGAATACCTTCTTTACGGGCGATATTGGCTAGCTCGATTGATTCGTCAATCAGGCCCTGTGGCGCGTCGAGCTTGTAGAAGAAACCTTTCAGACCGATCTTGAAAGAACCGAGGAAATTACCCAGCGTGACGCGCATTAAGGTAACCGCAAAAGTGCCACCGATCACCACTAACATTGATGGGACATTGACAAATATGATGAATGGGCCGCCTAACATAATGGCACCGCCGATGATGACGTATGCCAGAATAAAGCCAACAATTGATGCGATATCCAATCAGGATCTCCTTTTCAACCAAACTAGTGTTATTGGATGATTTTTAGTTTAGTTTAATATCGGCAGATTGCTGGGATACCTGAGGAGAAAATTAGTTGGACTTTGCGGGGTTGCTCCTGATATTTAGCGATACATCAGGCGTGCGCATCGAGTAATTTGGAGATGGTTTGTTGCAAACGCCACCATTCTTCGGTCATATGCTGGGGTGGGTCGCGCCGCGTGCGGATTACCAGATAATTGATCGCTGCACCGAATACGCCGAGTATGCCACCGATATCGATATTCGGGTTCTGGTAATGAGCACGGATTTTTTTCACCAGTTCCATGCCGCGCTGGGCACGTGTTCTGGCCAGTGCGACAGTGAGATTATTTTGCTCGGACATTTCCCAGGCCATGATTTCGAGGGTCAAAGGCCTGGCCTGTAGGGCTTCGGCGTGACGCTCTAGCAAAGTTTTTAAATACTCGTGTAGCGGTATCTGCGCCGTCTGGTCATGGTTTTCGCTAATAATCTCATCGACCTGCCACCACAGTTCGGTGGTTTCGGCGATTGACAATAACAACCCCGCAAGTCCATCGAAATAACGATAAATCAAAACCTTGTCGCAACCGGCCTGGCGCGCGATAGAATTGATACCGACAGCCGGAAAGCCATCTTTTAGTAATATCTGTTCGACGGCGTTGAGAATTTTCTGTTCGGTCTGAAGACGATTTTTGGCCATGGTTGTATATTGTTGGTTTGGCGATATGCCGCATCATTCTAACCGACGATGGCCTTTGATGCCTGCCAAAATGCTTCCATTTGTTCGAGTTGTTGTTTGTTCATGGTCTGGCCGCTTGCATGCATCTGCGCCATGACGTATTCAAACCGATGGATAAATTTCTGGTTGCTGCGACGCAGAGCCATTTCTGCATTAATTTTACGGTGCCGTGCAATATTGACACAGACGAACATCAGATCACCCAGTTCGTCTTCGATGGCGTCTTCGTCACCGGAAGCTATAGCTTGCTCCAACTCCTGTAGTTCTTCCTTGAGCTTGTCTATCACCGGCTTGATATTCGGCCAGTCGAAACCTTGTGCCGCCGCCTGATGTTGCAGGTTTTCAGCCCGATGTATAGCAGATAATTCGCTGGTTTCAGCACCAAATGCAATTGGTGTGGTATTTGCTTTTTCGGCTCGTTTGATTTCCTGCCACAAACCCATGATGGCAGTTTCGTCGAGACTTTTGCCGCGATGCTCGCCAAATACATGGGGATGCCTGCGCGTCATTTTCTCCACTATACCTGCGGTGACCTGGTCGAAATCGAAGTCGCCGTTTTCTTCGGCGATGCAGGCATGAAATACGATGTGAAACAGCAGGTCGCCAAGTTCTTCCCTGAGATTGTCGGTATCACCACGGGCAATTGCGTCGAGGGTTTCATGTGTTTCTTCGAGGGTGTATTTGGCAATCGAGGCGCTGGTTTGGCGAATATCCCAGGGGCAGCCGGATTCGGGGTGGCGTAAGGCTTTCATGACTTCGAGTAATTTGTCGATTTTATTCATTGAGGTTCCGTAATTTTTTATTGCCAGTGAGCGTATCAAGACAGGATAATACGGCTGATTATGACTGGCAGAATACAATACATGAAGGACTGGCTGGATAGTCTGGGCTATCGGGATTATATCTTAAGTCCAGCGTCAGAGGATGCCAGTTTTCGGTCTTACCAGCGTTTACAAATAGCCGACCAGTCGTGGATTGTTATGGATGCGCCGCCAGAGCGGGAATCTTGCCATCAGTTTATCATTGTCGCCAACAGGCTTCGTGCGGCGCGACTTAGTACGCCTGAGGTCATTGAGAAAAATCTCGATCAGGGGTTTTTGTTACTGAATGACTTTGGTTCGGTTAATTATCTGTCTGCACTCAATGCTGAAACCGAAGCCTCACTTTACGGTGACGCTTTATCAGCTTTATTGCAAATGCAAACCCGAGTCGATTGTGACGATTTGCCAATTTATAGCGAAGCCCTGTTAAACGAGGAAATGGATTTGTTCCATGACTGGTTTTTGCAAAAATTGCTCGGTATTGAATTAAATGAGTCCCAGCTAGCACGTTGGCAATCGATCAAGCAAGTTCTGGTCAGCAATGCCCTGGCGCAGCCGCAGGTATTTGTACACCGTGATTATCATTCACGCAATTTGATGAAGCTCGAAAAGCGCAACCCCGGTATTCTCGATTTTCAGGATGCGGTGAAAGGACCCATAACCTACGATCTGGTGTCTTTACTACGCGACTGTTATATCGACTGGCCGAGCACGCGTGTCGACCAGCATGCGCTCGACTATTATGACTTTGCCCGTGTTAATGAATTAATCGACGTTCGTTTTGCGGATTTCATGCGTTGGTTTAAGCTGATGGGTGTGCAACGTCATTTGAAAGCAATCGGTATATTTTCCAGGCTCAAGATTCGTGATGGCAAACAGGGCTATGTGAAAGATATCCCGCGCACGCTGGAATATATTCGCCAGGTTAGCGCCGATGAAGTGTCGATGGTGGGGCTTTACTCATTAATTTCCGAATTAAGCCTCAGTTTTCGTGTGAGGGCTTTTAAATGAATGCCATAATCCTCGCCGCCGGTCGCGGTGAAAGACTGCGACCCTACACCGATACCTGTCCCAAACCCTTGCTCGAAGTCAGGGGTAAGCCGTTGATTGAATATCACCTCGAAGCTTTGCGCATAGCCGGTATCACCGAAGTGGTGATCAATTTGAGCTGGCTGGCCGAGCAGGTTGAAACACGGCTGGGTGATGGTAGTCGATTTGGTTTGAAAATCACCTATAGCCACGAGCCTGAAGCGCTGGAAACTGCCGGTGGCATAGTCCATGCTTTGGCGCATCTCGATGACCGTTTTATTGTTATCAACAGTGATGTGTTCACAGACTACCCGTTAAAGCAATTGCTGGAAATCGAATCAAAAGTACATCTGGTACTGGTCGAAAATCCTGTTCACCATGCCGCCGGTGACTTCACTCTTGAACAGGGGTTGGTCGGCAATCAGATCGACAGTCGATACACCTTCGCCGGTATCGCAGTTTATCAGAAAAGCTTTTTCGCTGGGGTAGCTCCCGGAAAACGGGCGCTGGCACCGCTGCTAAGACAGGTGGCTGATCAACAAAAGGTAAGTGGGGAGTTGTATCGCGGTGAATGGGTAGACGTGGGGACTTTACAACGCTGGCAATCTATTGACGACTCGTCGAAACTTTGACTTCAGTTTTCTCACGAGGTTTACGTAACCGGCTTCGCAATTGCCCGGCTGCTTCGAGTATCGGGTAACTCACCGAAGTCAGGTGCGAATTGATGCGTTTCAAATCTCGTAATACGTCGAGCTGCAGCGCACTAAGATGCGAGTCGTAGGTGATATCTTCACGCAATTTATTGAGGTGGTTAACCACAGCCTGCTTTTCCAGTTTGATAAATTTATATTTTTTTGCCAGCAGTTGTCGTGCCGTGCCAATATCTCCCGAGGTAAAAACATTGAGCGAAAGACTGAAACTGGTGAGTACGGGTTGATAAAGACTATTGATATCTTCGCGATCCTGTAACGACATTTTTGTACGGTTAACCAGTTTCTTGCGCAGAATACTGTCTATCATATCACCCGAGATAATGTCGCCGATATGTTCCAGGTTGGTGGCGAAGGCCATTATTTCGTTACAACGTTTACTCTCCTTCTCGCCAAGTGATTTACGGCTGAGCCGTGTCAGGAAGAGTTTTACCTCATCATAAAACTGATTCGCGGTGTGATCCATCTTGCGGGTTCTTTTGGCGAGTTCCACATCGTTTTTCTTCAGGGCAATAAAAGTATTTCGGAACATACGTTCGACTACCTCGCCCATACGCAGAACTTCCCGTTCGGCATTCACCAATGCAACCGAAGGGTTTTCGAGCACCGATTTATCAAGGTTCATGGGTTTGAACTCGTCGGTGTTTTCCTGTTCGGGTAGCAAGCGCCGGGTTAACCTCGCCATACGGTTGATTAAAGGCAAAAACAGGATAGCAAGCGCAATATTGAAACCCATATGGAAATTCGCAATATGCCTGGCATTACTAATATCGAAATGGCTGAAAGAGTCTGTGATAACGCCAAGCAAGGGCAATGCTATTAATACACCACAGATTCTAAAAATCAAATTTCCAAGTGGTGGTCGGCGCGCGATGCTGTCGGCACCTAGTGTAGCTACAAACGGTGGAATCGCGCCGCCGATATTGGCGCCGAGCACGAAAGCAAAGGCGACTGTCATATCCAATGCCTGTGTTCCAGCCAGGGTAATAATCAACAACACGGTGGCAAGGCTCGAATGCGCCATCCAGGCAATGATTGCCGAGAAAATAATGGCCAGAACCAAATCGTTACCAAGTGCGGCAAAAATACTTTGAATAATTTCCGATTCTCGCATCGGTGTAGATGCAGCAAGAATCAGCTTGAGTGCCAGCAACATCATGCCGATACCGAGAATCAGTCGCCCCAGATCACGCGTGCGACCACCATCCGAATAAGTGAACATGCCCACGCCAATTGCCACCATCATGGGTGACAGGGCGGAAAAATCGAAGGTGAGAATCTGGGCTACGACCGTGGTGCCGACATCAGCTCCAAGTAAAACTGCAAGCGCCGGGGCCGTAGTGAGAATACCCTGGCTGCTAAAGGAAGAGGTGAGTAATGCGGTAGCGCTACTGCTTTGCAGTATGATGGTAATGCCGAGTCCGGCAAAAAATGCTTTAAACCTATTGGATAAACTTTTACCGAGCGCAGATCGTACTTCACTACCCCATGCGTCAGTGATACCGATGCGCACCATACGCAGGCCCCACAATAGCAGCGCAACCCCACCAATCAGATTAATGAGTATGGTGCTGCCGTTTATGTTGATAACTCCTTAAACAATGACTGTGATGATTTAGGCTTGCAAATAATGGAAAGGGGCTGAGGTAAAAATGATACCAAAAGGTTTGTGGATAAACTAATAGTATTTTGGTGGTTTACCAACACAAAGCTAATGCTCTTAGTTAAATGAAGTTGTTCCTTTAATATTCAATGGCATTTTGTGGCTGCGCAAAAAATCCATACCTGTGTCCAGCGTAATACCGCCGAGAATCTGGTAATTGATCTTGTTGCCACTGGTCAAAATCTGATAAGCAGTTTTACCCATGCTCAGCAGGTTAAGCTTTAGCGGAATGCTGATAGTGCCTTTACCTTTTTTGGGAATGCTATTTGACTTTGAACTCAGGCCTTCGCCCCAGGTTTGTTGATTGATGTTGAGCTGATAATTGAAGCTACTGAGGCCGAGGACAAAGTTGTTCGGGTTATCGACCTCCACCTCAGCGACGATGTGCGCTGAAGTCAAACTTAAATCTCTAATCTGCAAATCTCTGAGTTTGATGTTGGGTAATTTGGGAACAGGCAATTCACCTTTTTTAGAAAATGGAATCGCATAGTTACCGATAACAGGCAATTTGATATTAATGCTGGAGTCGAGCTGGTAAGTAAACTGGTCCTTACTCCAGAGTTGACCTGGTATGTTTCGTAAGTCGTCAAATTTCAGGATGACAGGCAGTGCCACTTTACTGGTGCTATTTTTTTTGATTTTAATACCCTGTCCGGTGACGCCGCTAACCAGCGAATTGCCGGCGACTTTCAGATCGTAATCAAGTCCAGCCAGACGGATTGAAAATGGATTTTTGTTTTTCACCGCGACGTCGAATACCAGCTTAGCCTGCTCAAAATTAATATCGGTCAACCGGGTACCTACCAGGCTGGCTGTTGGCTTGATGGTCTTAATGTGGTGGTCCAGATCGGCGCAGCCAGCTAATGTAATAATAAGGAACAGGGTTAGCAGGTATCGAGTAACTAAATGTGTATGCATGGTCTTTTGTTCCAGTAGAATCGTTTGATTATAAACCGCCTGGCGGTTTATGCCTATTAAGAAGCTCAAGCTCGTCCGCTGCCCTCACTGCTAACTAATGAGGGCCTGTTTATGACTAAGAAAACGAAGAACAAATATAATCATTACACTGAAGAATTCCGTCGGGAAGCCGGATATGAATAAGCGTTTAACTCATCAAGCCTGACGCCCCTCAATGCTGTTGGATTGCGTCATTAGCAATTTACGTCGTTCGTCGCGGGGTGGAATACCATACATATCGCGATAACATTTGCTGAAATGGGGGGCAGAGATAAACCCGCAGGCCAACGCAATATCGACGATCGATTTACTGGTTTGCAGTAATAGCAAACGTGCTCGATTCAAACGCAAATTCAGATAATACCGCGTTGGTACGCAGTTTAAATGTTTCTGGAACAATCGTTCAAGTTGGCGACGCGAAATCCCTACATAACTGGATAGTTCATCCAGGCTAATGGGTTCTTCCAGATTGGCTTCCATCAGCGTTACCGCTTCGGTTAGCTTGGGCTGATTGGCACCCAGATGCAGATGCAGCGGCACGCGCTGGCGGTCTTCGGTGCTGCGAATACGTTCGCACATTGCCTGTTCAGAAATATATGCGGTAATTTTAGGGCCGTGTGCATCGCCGATAATCTTCAGCATCATATCGAGTGATGCCTGGCCACCGGCGCAGGTGATACGGTCACGGTCAATTTGAAACAGGTCATCGGAAAACTGGGTGTTGGGAAATTCCTCACGCATGCTGGCGATATTTTCCCAGTGGATGGTGCATTTGTAACCATCGAGTAAACCGGCGCGCGCGAGCAGGTAACTGCCGGTGCACAAAGTGCCGAGAATGATATTCTTGCGCGAAGCAATTTTACGTAATGCAAACTGTAGCGGCTTATTCCAGCATTCGGTGACATCAGTACCACTACAGACAAAGCAGATCACCATATTGCCTGCATTTTCACAAATTGACTCTACTTTTAAGGACAGCCTGGAAGAGATTATAATTTATGAATATGATACAGTGTATGTAGAAGCCGATACTATTAGATTGACGGATACCATTATTGATTTTGAA
>JAAENK010000092.1 GCA_024224415.1 Gammaproteobacteria bacterium
ACCCGGTATAAGTTGTGAAAATGCCCGCTTAATGGCTTTACGTATTCAAAAGAGGTTGGCGGATCTGAAAATCGAACACACTAAATCGAAGGCTACGCCATTTCTTACTATCAGCGTTGGCCTGGGATGTCAGGTTGTGAGCGGGAACTCCTCATCGCGTGAATTACTAGGCCGTACCGAGGCAGCGCTAAAGGTAGCCAAGCACAAGGGACGAAATCGACTTGAAATTGAGGGTTATTAATCACTTTAACGCATTAAAAATTCAAGCAGGGCTTTTTGTGCATGCAGCCGATTTTCAGCCTCCTGCCAGACCACTGATTGTGCGCCTTCGAGGACATCGGTTGTCACTTCTTCGCCACGATGCGCGGGTAAACAATGCATGAACAGGGCATCGTTACTGGCTTTTGCCATCAGGGTCTGGTTAACCTGAAATCCATCAAAATCTAGCAGGCGTTGTTGTTGTTCCTGCTCCTGTCCCATGCTTGCGAATACATCGGTGACTATCAGGTCTGCCGCGGTTGTGGCTTGCTCCGCCGAATCGAATATTTTCACCAGTCCGTTGGCACTGGCTACCAGATTGTCATCAGGTAGATATCCTTGTGGACAAGCAATGTTTAGCTTGAAGCCAAACCGAATCGCTGCATTGATATACGAATGACACATATTGTTGCCATCTCCGATCCAGGCAACTGTGGCATCTTTAATTTCGCCACGAAGTTCGAACCATGTTTGCATATCGGCAAGCAGTTGGCAGGGGTGAAGGTAATCAGACAAACCATTGATCACGGGGATCCTTGAATTGTCGGCAATTATCTCAACTCTTTCGTGCTCATAGGTTCGAATCATGATGCCATCGACCATACTCGAAATAACACGAGCGGAGTCTTCAATAGGCTCGCCACGACCGAGCTGAATACTTTGCGGCGAAAGGAACATGGCGTGACCACCGAGTTGACTCATACCTGCCTCAAACGAGACGCGAGTACGCGTCGATGATTTTTCAAATATCATCGCCAGCACTTTACCGCTTAAGGGCATGTGTTGGGTTCCGGCTTTGAGTTTCTTTTTTACATCGATGGCATGATCGATTAATGCGTGTAACTCATCGCTGGAAAAATCCAGCAGACTTAAAAAATGACGAGTAGACATATAATTTGCTTAATGTGATGCTGGAAGCGTATTAATCACTTCGATGACTTTGTCTGCAAGTTCTGCAGTCTGCGTTTCATTGATGATCAGTGGTGGCAACAGACGCACGACTTTATCAGCGGTAACATTCAGTAACAGGCCTCTGTCGAGTGCTTCTGTGACCAGCTTTGGGCAATTTTGATTTAATTCGATGCCGATGAGCAGGCCGAGGCTTCGGATTTCCATCAGGTTGTCATTGTTTTTCAACCCCTGATTAAGTAGCTCAACCAGTTGCCTGGCCCGCCTGGCGGCATTTTCTGTCAGATTATTTTCGACAATACTGTCGAGCACGGTACAAGCCGTACGACAGGCCAGCGGGTTGCCGCCAAAGGTTGAACCATGATTGCCAGGTTGAATGACATCCGCTGCTTTGCCGTGGGTAACACAGGCGCCGATCGGAACGCCATTACCGAGTGCTTTTGCCAGCGTCATGACATCGGGGATAATGCTTTCATGTTGAAAAGCGAACATTTTGCCACTGCGAGCAATACCAGTTTGGATTTCGTCGAGCATTAATAGCCAGTTGTTGGCATCACAAATTTTGCGTAAAGCCGTTAGGTAACCAGAGTCTGGAACCACGATACCACCTTCACCCTGAACCGGTTCGACCAGCACTGCGACGACGTTTTTATTGTTGGCGGCGACTGCCTCAATCGATTCTGTATCGTTGTAGGGCACCCTCACAAAACCCGATACCAATGGTTCGAATCCGGCTTGCACCTTACGGTTGCCGGTGGCACTAAGCGTGGCCATGGTGCGACCGTGGAAACTGTGTTCCATAACCACAATCTGAGGGTCCTTGATGTTTTGCTTATTGCCGTATAGACGCGCCAGTTTGATAGCGGCTTCGTTTGCCTCGGCGCCTGAATTGCCAAAAAACACTTTATCCATGCCGGACAATTCGCAGAGCCTGTCGGCCAGTTTCTGTTGCCACTCAATCGAGTAGAGATTTGAGGTGTGAATCAGGCTCGCCGCCTGTTGCTGGATTGCCTCGGTCACAGCCGGATAGTTATGCCCCAGGCTGGTTACCGAGATCCCGCAAAGCCCATCAAGATACTGGTTTCCATCCTGATCCCAAAGATAGACTCCATCGCCTCGGATGAAACTGACCGGTAGCGACTGATAGGCAGAGATGAGGTGGTTAGACATGGTAGTTGTGCGTGAAAAAACGCTCAAACATACGCTTATTTACAGCGAATTCAAGTCTTTTATTAAAAGAAATTTGACTAGCCGGAGCTTTAGTATTTGCAGGGTGAACATGGGACTAAACAAATGGATTTTAGCGGATTCATTGATGACTCCTGAAATTATATGTTTAGAATACGAAAATCCTAATTATTGTGAGGTTATATGTGCGGGTTGTATGGTGCAATAAGCTATACTGAACAGCCAGTTGACGACTCGGTTGCCAAGGCAATGTCGGCCAGGGTGGCGCGGCGAGGACCGGATGACGAAGGTTTCTGGCGGGAAGGGCCGATAGTGCTCGGGCATCGACGTTTGTCGATCATCGACCTGTCGGCACTAGGCCATCAACCAATGCAGGATATCAGTAATCGATATGTGATCGTATTCAACGGTACGATTTATAATTATCCCGAATTACGCGAGCAATTGATTGAAAAGGGATACAAGTTCCGCTCGCACAGCGACACCGAAGTGATCATCAATGCCTACGCGCATTGGGGTGAGCAATGTACCCAGAAATTACACGGCATGTTCGCCTTTGCGATCTGGGACAGGCAAACCAGGGCTCTGTTTCTGGCGCGTGATCGTATGGGCATCAAGCCTTTGTATTACGCACAGACCAGTAACGGGTTTTATTTTGCCTCAAACCCGCAGGCTTTGCTGGCGACTGGCGAATGCGATACCAGTATTGATCCGGTTGGTTTGCATTATCAGCTCAGCTTGCACGCAGTTATACCAGCACCACGGACTTTGCTTAAAGGGATTCGTAAATGTCGGCCGGGCTATCAAATGGTGGTCAAGACTGATGGCACGATGGTTGAAAGTCACTACTGGCAACTTACGGCACATCGACCTGATGAGGCAAAAACACCGGAGCAATGGAATGAGTTAATTCACGATGCTTTACTAGAAGCCGTGAAACGACGCATCGATATTGCCGATGTACCGGTCGGGGTTTTGCTGTCGGGAGGGCTCGATTCAAGTCTACTGGTCGCATTACTGGCCGAGGCAGGTGTTGGCAAAATCAAAACCTTCAGCATTGGCTTTGAAGACCAGCCGGAGGAAAAAGGCAATGAGTTTGAGTTTTCTGACCCGGTGGCAAAACGTTATGACACCGAGCACCACAAATACCTGATTCCAAATGCAAGTGTACTCGCACGCTTACCAGAGGCAGTCGGAGCCATGGCCGAGCCGATGTTTGGCCAGGATGCAGTGGCTTTTTACCTGTTATCCGAACAGGTTTCACAGGCGGTCAAGGTTGTGCAAAGTGGGCAGGGTGCAGATGAAGTTTTTGCCGGGTATTTCTGGTACGGCCGTATGCTGGCGGCTGTTGGATCGCCATCGCAGCGCTTTTCGTCTAACTATGTCGACCGAGACCACGATGAGTTTTGTAAAACCGTTAGTGCCGCCTACCATGGTGATGACCATACTTCACTGTTAATCGAGCGGGAGCTTAATACCGAACACGCCGATACATTCATGGATGCCGTGCTACGTTTCGATGTTAGCACCCTGGTTGTTGACGATCCGGTCAAACGTGTTGACAACATGACCATGGCCTGGGGGCTTGAAGCCCGTGTGCCGTTTCTCGATCATCACCTGGTGGAACTGGCGGCATCCTGTCCGCCTGAATTGAAACTCAAACATCATGGTAAGGGGGTGCTCAAGGAAATTGCACGTGGTCGTATTCCAGACGCGGTAATTGATCGACCCAAGGGCTATTTTCCGATGCCGGCGCTTAAGTATGTCAGGGGAGATTTCTACCAGTTTATGGCCGACACCCTGAATAGCCAGGTGAGTCGCGAGCGTGGTATTTTTAATCCAGCCTATCTGGACAAGCTGCTCAGTGAGCCCGAAGCGCATTTCACCCGCTTAAATGGCAGCAAACTTTGGCATAGTGCATTACTTGAATATTGGTTACAGCAACATATTTAACTGCAGGGTTGCTATTTTGGAGCAAAAACGGATATCATAATAACCTACTAATTTAGTCAGTTATTGAGAGGAAATTTGATGGACGTTCTTGAGCGTATACAGCAGCAGGTCGACGCACATCCGGTAATTATTTACATGAAAGGCACGCCGCAGTTGCCGCAGTGTGGATTTTCCAGCAGAACCGCAGATGCACTTAAATCGCTTGAAATCGAATTCGCCTTTGTCAACGTTTTGACTGACCCGGATATATTTCAAAACCTGCCACGTTTTGCCGACTGGCCAACCTTTCCGCAGGTCTATGTTGATGGTGAACTCATCGGCGGATGTGATATCACGCTGGAGATGTTTGAATCCGGCGATCTGGAAAAAATGACCAGGGTCGCGCTGGAAAAGAAAGCTAACTAACTAATCAATAGCGACAGTCGCGTTTTGCGCTTCGGAAATAGTTTCGGCGACTGTCGGGCAGGGATTGAATTCGTGAACATGCCAAACGCCAGCCGACATTTGCAGGTGCTTACCCTCATCGCTGGTCTCGTGGGTATGGCGTTTAATGCTGGAAATCAAACGCTGGAACATTTCGACTTTAAAGGCTGACGGATCCCGGTAATACACCGATACTGCAAAGGTATTGCCGTTAAATCGTGATACCAGGTCGAGTGGTCGTAAAGCTAATTGCAACGAGTTAGCGATAGTTTTCAAAGTACCAGAGCGTAGCTCGGCATTGTCGGTGTTGATTTCTATTAATCCAAGAGCAAGCCCCCCTCCGCGGCTAGCGCTGTGGTCAATCAACGACTGAAGATGTGTTTCCAGTTGGTTTCGGTTGGGTAGACTGGTTTCTGGGTCCTGCAAGCTAAATTGCTTGACGCGCATGAATTGATTGCTGACAAATTGAGTACGCTTACGCAGTTGATTTTGTCTATACGCGGTGCGACCAGCGCCAAACACGCGCGCAGCCAGTTCAAACTGGTTGGCGGATTTAGAAATGAAATCATCGACACCGCGCTCGAAGGCGACCACGATGCTGGAGGTGGTGTCTTCAGCGGTAAGCAGGACGATACCGGTATAGCGATCATTGTTTTCATCCCAACGTCGAACCAGATCGGTCATTTCCAGGCCATTCAAACCGGGCATCCAGAAATCGGCGACCACTACATGAGCGCGGCGATTATTAAGTAAAAACATGCCTTCGTCTGCCGACGAAGCGGTGCGGATATCGGTAAATCCCGACTTGGTCAGTCCGGATTTAACTACTTCCTGGCTGAACTGCAGGTCATCGACAACGATGATGGAAAGGTCTTCTTTGCGCAATGGTCTGGTCGGTATTATGTTTATCTGGTTGCGAGTAGGTCAGGATTCTACCGCGGACGGCAGGAAAGGGGTATTGTTAATTATTTTGCAAAACAATTCAGCAGTAATTTCGGCGTCATAAATTGCCGAGTGTGCTTCGTTGGCATCCCATTCCAGTCGAGCTGCTTTCACCGAACGTGCCAAAACTGTTTGTCCGTAGACCAGTCCCGCCAATGATACCGTATCAAAAGTGCTAAAAGGATGAAACGGATTGCGCTTTATGCCGCTTCTTTGCGCAGCCGCGTTGATAAATTTGAGATCGAAGTGTGCGTTGTGACCAACCAGAATCGCCTTGCTACAACCATGTTTTTTGATAGCGGTACGCACTGGTTTGAATATTTTAGGTAAGGCCACTTTTTCATCCACGGCGAGACGAAACGGGTGGTCGACATCGATGCCGTTAACTTCCATCGATTTGGGTTCGAGACGAGCTCCGACGAATGGGCTAACGTGGCATGATATAGTTTCTGCTGCATAGTATTGACCGGCTTCGTCTATATCGACTATAACCGCAGCGATTTGTAACAGAGCGTCGGTTTGCTCATTGAAGCCACCGGTTTCAACATCGACGACGATGGGTAAATAACCTCTGAAGCGTTGTGCTACTGGCGTTATTTCAGTCATGGTCTACCAACTTCCAGCTCAATGTCTCGCCAGCCTTAAAGGGAATTAGTTGGTCATTCGTATAGTCCAGTGAATCGGGAACCATCCAACTGGTCTTTTCCAGTTCGATACTGCCATGGTTGACTTCGAGACCATAGAAACCCGGACCGTTAATGCTCATGAAGGCTTCAAAGTTGGAAAAATCCTGTGCCTGTTCAAAGACTTCGGCATACAGCTCAATCGCGCTAAAGGCCGAGTAAATACCGGCGCAGCCACAGGCCGATTCCTTGGCGCCACGTGCATGCGGTGCGCTGTCGGTTCCAGCGAAGAATCTATTCGACCCGTCGGTGGCAGCTTTGACTAATGCCTGCCGATGACTTTCGCGCTTGGCGACCGGCAAGCAATAGTGATGCGGTTGAATGCCACCCACCAGCATCGCATTACGGTTTATTAGTAAATGATGCGGTGTAATGGTTGCTGCAATATATTCATCCCCCAAACTGACATAGTCGACAGCATCTGCGGTGGTGATATGTTCGAACACAATGCGTAACTGTGGAAAATCTTTACGGATTACCAATAAGCTTTGTTCGATAAACTGTTTTTCGCGATCAAATATATCGATCTCGGTAGCTGTGGCTTCGCCGTGAATTTGTAAAATTAGCCCGTGTTTTTGCATGGCCTCAAGAGCCGGATAAATATGTCTGAGATTGGTAACGCCTGCATCTGAGTTGGTAGTCGCACCGGCCGGATAAAGTTTTGCGCCAAAAATAAAATCAGACTGACTCGCCTTCGTAATCTCTTCGACACTGGTATGGTCAGTGAGGTATAAAGTCATCAAGGGTTCGAAAGAACTGGTAGCGGATAAAGCATCGAGAATTCGTTGACGATAGGCTCCGGCGTCGCTGCAGTTACGTATTGGCGGTTGCAGATTTGGCATAATAATAGCGCGACCAAATTGCCGAGCAGTATGTTCGACTACCTTCTGCAGATAAGGTGTATCGCGCAGGTGCAAATGCCAGTCATCTGGGCGGATGATGGAAATTTTATCCATAATTAGCTTGTTTTATGAAGAGATTCAAATAATTATATTGTGAAAAATTATGACGGTTTAAATCGTCGGGTGACAAATATGCCGTATAATGCGTCTACATATCAATGTTTATTTTCAAGCGGCTATTCGCTATAGCTTCTATATAGATATGCTGTAGTTATTTCACATTCAATAATTACTGGATAACTAACATAAAAATGACGAGTGAACCATGGTAGATGAAAACGACCTCGACCCAGAGGAGACCCAGGAATGGATTGAATCCATGGAATCCGTGCTTGAAAGAGAAGGTCCGGAGCGTGCCCATTACCTCCTGGAAAAGTTGATCGACAAGGCTCGTCGATCTGGCGCTTATTTGCCTTATACCGCAAATACCGCTTATGTGAATACCATTCCGCTCACGACCCAACGCCCCATTCCTGGTGATCAAGCCATCGAACATACTATTCGTTCGGTAATTCGTTGGAACGCTGCAGCAATGGTTGTGCACGCCAATCGGATATCTTCCGAGCTTGGCGGACATATCGCCAGCTTTGCTTCGGCAGCAACTTTATACGATGTCGGCTTTAATCACTTCTTTCGCGGACCCACCGACGATAACAAGGGAGACCTGGTGTTCTTTCAAGGCCACTCGGCACCAGGTGTTTACGCCAGAGCCTTCCTCGAAGGCAGAATCAGCGAAGAACAACTCAAGGCCTTTCGCCAGGAAGCACTCGACGAAAATGGGCTTTCGTCTTACCCACATCCCTGGTTAATGCCAGATTTCTGGCAATTTCCGACAGTGTCGATGGGACTCGGTCCGATCATGGCGATTTACCAGGCACGCTTTATGAAGTACCTGGAAAACCGTGAAATGCAGCCGGCGCAAAATCGCAGAGTCTGGGCATTTATGGGTGATGGTGAAATGGATGAACCCGAGTCACTAGGCGCCATTTCGCTGGCGTCCCGCGAGAATCTCGATAACCTGGTTTTTGTGATCAACTGTAATCTGCAAAGGCTTGATGGCCCTGTACGTGGTAATGGCAAAATCATCCAGGAACTCGAAGCAGTATTTCGTGGTGCTGGCTGGAATGTCATTAAGGTTATCTGGGGCTCGTACTGGGATCCACTGTTAGCCAAAGACAGCGACGGGCTCTTGCACAAGCGTATGGAAGAAGCTGTGGATGGTGAATATCAAGCCTATAAAGCCAAGGGTGGTGCTTATACCCGCGAACACTTTTTCGGCAAATATCCCGAACTGAAAGACATGGTGTCCGATCTTTCGGACAAAGATATCTGGCGCTTAAATCGTGGCGGTCACGATCCGCACAAAGTATACGCCGCCTACGCCGAAGCTGTAGAACATAAAGATCGGCCTACGGTTATCCTGGCCAAGACAGTCAAAGGCTATGGCATGGGTGAAGCCGGTGAAGGACAAAACATCACCCATTCACAGAAGAAGATGGGTGAAAATGCCTTAAAAGCTTTTCGTGATCGTTTTAGTATCCCGATAAATGACAATGAAATTGGCGAGACACCATTTTATCGCTTCCCCGAAGATAGTATTGAATATGAATATCTGAAGAAGCAACGCGAAAACCTCGGTGGCTTCATGCCGGTTCGCCAGAATACTGCCGAGCCACTGGTGATACCAGGACTGCAAACATTTGATACCTTGTTGCAAGACAGTGGTGATCGCGAATTCTCTACTACCATGGCTTTTGTGCGGATCTTGTCTTCGTTGACCCGTGATAAACAAATCGGTAAAAACATAGTACCCATCGTGCCTGACGAAGCACGCACCTTCGGCATGGAAGGTATGTTCCGCCAGCTTGGTATTTACTCGTTTAAAGGTCAGTTATACGAACCCATGGATGCCGACCAGGTGATGTATTACCGCGAAGATAAGAAAGGCCAGATATTGCAGGAAGGTATTAACGAAGCCGGTGCGATGTCATCCTGGATAGCCGCGGCGACCGCCTATAGCACCCATGGCATCAACATGATTCCGTTTTATATTTATTATTCGATGTTCGGCTTCCAACGTATCGGTGACCTGGCCTGGGCTGCTGGTGATATGCAGGCTCGTGGTTTCATGATGGGTGGTACCGCAGGTCGCACCACGCTCGCCGGTGAAGGTTTGCAACATCAGGATGGTCATAGCCTGATTGTTGCAGGCACGATTCCGAATTGTGTCTCCTACGATCCAACTTTTGCCTACGAACTGGCGGTCATTATTCAACACGGTATGAAGCGCATGTACCAGTTGCACGATAAAGTGTTTTATTACATCACCGTGATGAATGAAAATTATGCGCATCCGGCAATGCCCAAAGGCACTGAAGAAGGCATTATCAAAGGCATTTATTGCCTGCAGGAAGGCGACGAAAAAGGCAGGAAGGTGCAACTCATGGGTTCCGGTACGATTTTGCGCGAAGTCATCGCCGCAGCTGAATTACTCAAGCAGGATTTCGATATCAACGCCGATGTCTGGAGTGTCACCAGTGTTAATGAACTCGCGCGTGAAGCCAGTGATTGTGCACGCTGGAATCAGCTGCATCCGGTGAAGAAGGCGCGCAAGAGTTACCTGGAAACCCAGATGACAGGGCGTCGAGGTCCAGCTGTCATAGCGACTGACTACACCCGAGCCTTCGTTAACCAGTTGCGTGAATTTATTGCAGGCCGTTTTGTCACACTTGGCACCGATGGTTATGGCCGCAGCGATACCCGTGAGAACCTGAGGCAGTTCTTCGAAATCAATCGCTATTATGTTGTCATTGCCGCATTGAAGGCATTGTCGGACGATGGAGAAATTGACAATAAAATTGTGCAGCAAGCCATTAAGAAGTACGGCGTTGATCCCGAAAAACCCAACCCAATGACCGTCTAGTCGGTTGGACAAGGAGAAAATAATGGCAGATTTAGAGACTATCAAACTCCCCGATGTCGGTGATTTCGACGAGATTGAAATTATCGAAGTGCTCATCGTGCCCGGTGATGAAATTCAGGCCGAAGATTCAATCATTGTGCTCGAGTCCGATAAGGCGACTATGGAAATTCCAAGCCCGCAGGCAGGCACAATCAAGTCGGTGCTGGTCAATGCTGGTGACCGTATCTCCGAGGGCAGCAATATTGCAACCATCGAAGTTATTACTGCAGAAGGCAAGGTGGAAGTGCCGATTAAGGAAGAACCTGCTGAGCAAGAGTCTGAATCCCCTCCAGCACCCGAAAAAATGTACAAACCACCAGTAGCAAGCCCGCCACCTGACAGTGCAGGTAATCTGGTTCATGCCAGTCCTTCGATTCGTCGATATGCGCGCGAGTTGGGTGTTAATCTTGATCGGGTTATCGGTAGTGGTCCTAAAGGCCGGATACTCAAGGCTGACATTAAAGCCTTTATCAAAACATCGTTGGCGGGCGGTACTACGAGTGCAGGCACAGGCATACCGATTGCGGTCATGCCCGATATCGATTTTTCAAAATTTGGTGAAATCGAGGCGGTCGATCTTAATCGTATCAAAAAAATTTCCGGCGCTCATTTGCACCGCAGTTGGGTAACCGTGCCGCATGTCACGCAGTTTGACGAAGCCGATATCACCGACCTTGAAGCTTTCAGGAAGTCCCTCGCCAAAGAGGCGGAAAAACGTGGTGTCCGCCTGACACTGCTGGTCTTTCTAATGAAATCTGTGATTTCGGCACTAAAGGCTTTGCCGAATTTTAATGCTTCGTTGGAAAGCAGTGGCGAACGCCTGGTTTTGAAAAAATACTTTAATATCGGTGTCGCGGTCGATACGCCAAACGGCCTGATGGTACCTGTGATCCGCGATGTCGATCAAAAAGGCCTGTTTGATCTGGCCGAAGAACTTTCATCAATCGCTGCAAAGGCCAGGGATGGTAAGCTAGCGCCCGCAGATATGCAGGGGGGTTGTTTTTCCATATCGAGCCTGGGTGGTATCGGTGGTTCGCATTTCACGCCGATAGTGAATGCCCCAGAAGTGGCTATACTCGGAGTTGGTAAAGCGAAAATGCAGGCGGTTTATCAGGATGACGGCAGTTTTATGCCAAACTTAATTTTACCATTGGCGCTATCATACGACCACAGGGTGATCGATGGCGCTCAAGGCGCCAGGTTCACCAGCTATTTGAGCCAGGTAATTACAGACATTAGAAGGGTGTTATTATAATTATGAGTACAAAAGAACAGGAAAAATCATCGGCTTCAAGTAGCGATATGCAAACCGAGGTACTGGTGCTGGGTGCCGGACCAGGTGGTTATACCGCCGCTTTTCGCGCATCGGATCTGGGCAAGAAAGTTATGCTGGTCGAGCGCTATGACTCATTGGGCGGGGTATGCCTGAATGTCGGTTGTATCCCCTCGAAGGCGCTGCTGCACACCGCGCAGATCATCAATGAGGCCGAGCATATGAAAGCCAACGGTGTCGATTTTGGCAAACCCAAAATTGACCTGGTGGGTGTTAACGGTTTCAAAAACAAGGTGGTCACTAAATTAACCGGCGGTTTAAAGGCCTTGGCGAAGCAACGCAAAGTGGAAGTGGTCACCGGTTATGGCAATTTTGTCGACGCCAATACCCTGGCTGTCGAGCACAACGGTGAGACGAAAAATATTCATTTCGAAAACTGTATTATTGCAGCGGGATCGCAGGCGACTCAAATTCCGTCCTTTCCGAATGATGATGAGCGCCTGATGGATTCCACCGGTGCGTTGAATTTAACCGATGTGCCGAAGAAGCTGCTTATCGTCGGTGGCGGTATTATAGGTCTTGAAATGGCTACGGTTTATGACGCTCTGGGTTCCGAGGTCTCAGTGGTTGAATTTATGGATAGCCTGATTCCTGGTTGTGACAAGGATCTGGTACGTCCTCTGAGTAAGCGTATTTTGAAAAAATATAAGGCGATTTACCTGAAAACCAAAGTTTCTGAAATCAAAGCGCAGAGGAATGGTTTGAAGGTCAGTTTTGAAGGCGATAAAGCACCTGAACCACAAGTGTTCGATAAAGTGCTGGTAGCTGTTGGACGACGTCCGAACGGCTTCAAAATTGGCGCTGACAATGCCGGTATCAAAGTCGATGAAGCCGGATTTATCCCGGTCGATAATCAAATGCGCACCAATGTGGCCAATATATTCGCCATCGGCGATATCGTCGGAAATCCGATGCTGGCGCATAAAGCCACACACGAGGGTAAGGTTGCCGCCGAAGTCATCATCGGTATGAAGTCCTGTTTCGAGCCGATGACTATTCCATCGGTTGCCTATACCGACCCCGAAGTGGCATGGATGGGGCTGAGCGAAACCGACGCCAAGGCACAGGGTATCGAATACGAAAAAGGTGCATTCCCCTGGGCCGCCAGCGGACGTTCGCTGGGTCTCGACCGTGATGAAGGTTTGACCAAAATATTATTTGACAAGGAAACCAAGCGTATCCTTGGTGCCGGTATTGTTGGTCCAAATGCAGGGGAGCTGATAGCTGAGGCAGTACTTGCTCTTGAAATGGGTGCGGATGCGGAAGATATCGGTCTTACCATTCACGCACATCCAACTTTGTCGGAAACTTTTAATTTCGCCGCCGAGATGGCTGAAGGCACGATTACGGATTTGTATATTCCAAAGAAAAAATAACCATTCTATGACTGCACAGCTATTGCACTACAGCAGGCTCGGCTCTGGTGAGCCACTGGTGGTTCTGCACGGTTTGTTTGGTTCGAGTAAGAACTGGCAATCGCTGGCGAAATTATTTGGTGAGAACTTTTCGGTTTATAGCGTTGATTTACGTAACCATGGTTCATCATTTCACAACTCCGTGATGAATTATGCGGCTATGGCAGAAGATGTTGAGCGATTACTCGATCATTTGAATATTCAATCCTGCAGAATCATTGGGCATAGTATGGGTGGAAAGGTCGCGATGATTCTGGCGCATGCTCGTCCCGATTTAATCTCCAGGCTGGTTATTGCCGATATTGCACCAGTCGCATACCAACATCATCACGATGAGTTACTTAAGCCCATTATGGCAATTTCTCTTGATGATATAGGCTCGCGTACAGAAGTTGATCAGGCTTTGGCAACCTCGATCCCCGATCCCATGTTGCGCGGTTTTCTGTTGCAAAACCTGGTCAGGGAGGGCGATAGTTGGCGCTGGCGAGTAAACTGGGCTGCAATCAAACAAAATATGGATGAGCTAATCGGTTTTCTGCTCGGCGAGTCAGACTGGTCCATCAGCACTCCTGCCTTATTCATACGTGGTGAAAATTCTGACTATATAGATGCAAAAGGCGTCGCGGTGATAGAGTATCATTTTGATAACGCTAGAATCGAAACTCTGGCACGAGCGGGCCATTGGTTGCATGCCGAGCAACCAAAGGCTTTTCTGCAATCAGCGCTGGATTTTCTGAATTAATCAGTATTAAAGAAATCGTCGCAATAACCGATATCAGGGGTATTGCAACAAAAGGTTTCGACAATGCTGAGGCATTCTCTTTTATTTCTCTCGTTTTGGGTGATATTCACCGAAGTAGGAGCTATGGAACGCAAGTATATTGCGCCTATGGAAGAATCGTTCTGGCGCATGTCTGTCACATCGCCGCTGCATTGTGAAATGGAGCATGAGATTCCACGCTTCGGCAAGGCTGTATTTTCACGCTCTGCGGGTCGTGAGCTGCAACTCAAACTAATTACCCATCAACGTTTTAGCCGTGGTATTGCGGTTGAGTTTCTATCCGAGTCGCCGCACTGGAAACCAGTGGAATCCCAGTTAAAAATGGCGAGCCTTTCTACTGTGGCTGAAGACGTTTTGCTCGATGTTGGCACCAGGACGGCCAAATACGCTTACCTTGAACTGCATGATGGTTTTCATCCTGGATTTCATTTTGCACCCGGCAAAAACCTGATCGACCCCACCACGGTAATGATGTCTACGGTTCGATTTCGTAGTGTCGAACCAGAATTCGAACAATGTGTTAGCAATCTTTATTTCGAGAATTTTGATGATGTACGTATGAGCAGCGTGCATTTTGACCACGATAATGAATTCCCACGTATCGAGGAAGAAGAAACGGCCTTGCAGCGTATGTTTGATTATCTCAAAGTTGATCAATCCATCGACAAAATCGTTATCCATGGACACGCGGACATGACTGGTACGCATTGTTACAATGACAGCCTGTCGGCCCGTCGTGCACTTTATGTCTTCGATATGCTGGTCGCCAAAGGTGTGGATCCGAAAATTATTGATATGGATTATTTTGGAGAACATCGCCCGCTTAAAAAGGGAAAATCGGAAGCCGCGTTAGCTGCTAATCGACGTGTAACTGTCGAGCTAAAGCATTAGAAATTAGCAATACAGAGAAACTAATTCGAGCGTCAGAGGAAATTTAAAATGAATCATGCCGACGAAGTCAGCGTTCAACGCTTACTACAGCAGTTTGAGCATCAAATTGTTGGTGTTAACCGTCATCATATTAGTGAAATCACCGGTGAGATAGGTAAGGATGATATTATCAAATTAGGCGAGGCAATTTCAGTTTGCCGCGCCAGATATCTTAAAGCGGTGCTAGACATGGCCAAAACTGAGGATGATAATCTGGCAATGCAGTTAAGTAAGGAAGTCAGGAACCAGCGGTTGATCTACGATGAAACCATGCTCGGATTTGCCGCCTTGCGCCACGCTATGGAACGTGGCTATGTTGTGATTAGTGATGTCTGAACTGTTACGTTTCAGGAGCGATTCATACGCGAATAATCTGAACGCCAGTAAACCTCCTCACCATCCAGATTGAATGCCACGTGGCGTGCGAGAATAAATAACAGATCTGACAGGCGATTCAGGTACTGCACCGTCACCGGGTTCAATTCTTCCGATTGGTTGAGTTCATGTAAAGATCGCTCTACGCGCCGGCAGACCGCCCTTGCCAATTGTAAGAAAGCCACCTGCTGTGAACCGCCCGGTAGTATGAACTCTTTTAATGGTGGTAACGGCTCACTAAATCTTGTTGCCCTATCTTCGAGTGCTTTGACATAGTTTTCTTGAATCAAAACCTTACCCGGTTGGCACAATTCGGCACCGATATCGAATAAATCATGCTGTACGGAAAATAGAACTTTACGGATATCGTCGTCTTCGACAAAGCTCAGGATCACCCCCAGAGTTGCATTGATTTCATCGACTTCGCCCAGGCAGTGCACACGGATATCATGCTTGTCGCGTCGGCTGCCGTCGGCCATACCGGTAGTGCCCTTATCACCGGTTCGAGTGACTATATTAGATAGACGGTTTCCCATTTTTATACCTCAGGCATTAAGTATACGGCGACGATATCAAACCTTGGCATCATAGCAGAAACTCTGTATAGCATTGACTAATCTAAATCTATTCATCGATTGGTTCTGGCCCTATAATTGCTAACCAATCTTCGATATCCGATAAATCTGTGTTTAGTTTCAAATCCAGAGCCTGGCAACTTGGCTTGACCGGTTGCTTGCTGATCCTTACCTACCTGGCAGGCATGACGGGGCTTGTTTCCGGGTTGGAATATGATTTATTCGAATACATAATCAGACTACAACCAAATCGAATGATGGTTGAAACTTATACGGTTCACCCTATGCCCGGCTGGGTCATGCTGCTGTTGTATACGCTGATTTTCGCCGTCTACGTACGAAAATACACACGTAGCCGAACCACCGCGGTGTCATTTCTGACACTGAGTATCATTCTTTTCTTTTTACTCATGATTGAGATTCTGCTTGCGGTGTTTTATGGAGTATTTATGCCGGTAATTTTACCGGTAGTGCTGATGTTTCTGGTTTCCAGCATCTATTGGTTAAATGATATCTACCAACGTTTTACCGCGATGAAGCTGTTGGTGGAAACATCCGTGTCTCTCGACGATGTTCGGCAGAGAATTGAAGCAGGGGAGCTTAAATCGGCATTAATTTTTCTCAAACTGTGCCCAGTGAGTGACGACCTGCTTGAACTGGGCTACGAGTTGGGTATGCTTCTGGAATCGAGGAATCACTGGGCCAGCGCTTTAAACCTCTATCACTGGTTATCGCTGTATGATCCGGGTATGGAGGGGTTTGTTACACGTGTCGAGGAAATTAAGGCGAATAGAAAACCTTTAGTCGGGGAATCCAGTCAGGGTCGCAGTTTGAAAAACATTAGTCATTATCAAATATTAAAAAAAATTGCACGTGGCGCAACGGCAACAGTTTACGAAGGCTACGATTTACGCACGCATAATCGTGTGGCGCTGAAAATCATGTCTTCCAAACTTGATGAAAGCGAGGAAGGCGCGCGTATCAAACACTGGCTGCACGAAGCCGAAATTGTCTCGCAGCTTGATCATCCGAATATTGTCAGGATTCACGACGCCGCAATATTTGAAGATACCCCCTATATCGCGATGGATTATATTTCAGGATACTCGATGGCGCAGCGCCTCAGAAGACGAGAATATATAACCGTCGGTGAATGCATCCGCATATCCAAATCAGTACTACGCGCACTCGCCGAAACACACCGTAGAGGAGTCATACATGGCGATATAAAACCCGCCAATATCATGTACGATGATCGCGAGAAAACCTACATTGTTACCGATTTCGGTGCTGCTTATAGCCAGGGAAAACGAGGCGACAATGCCATCGTCGGTACTCCCGCTTATATGTCGCCCGAGCAGCTCGAAGGCAGGAAAATAGATGGTCGATCCGACCTGTTTTCACTGGCAGTGACGCTCTACCACCTGCTCACAGGCTATCAGCCTTTTACCGGTAGCAGTCTGCCGCAGCTCAAACAAAGTATCATTAATGACGAGCCCGACCTTGATCACCTCACTTTGCCAGCCGGTATTATGGAAGTGATCATGAAAGCCCTGCAGAAAAAGACTTATATGCGATTTGCCGACGCCCAGCAAATGCTTACTGCGGTTGAGTATTGCGAGAAGCAGTTGTATGAGAGGATGCAGCGCTAAGTGTTACCCTCTGACGTCGCTCGCGCCAGGCGATAATCAGCCCGGCACAAACCACGAACACCACCCCAGGAAACAATCGCCCAAAAGGTGCTTCCTCAAAAAACAACCAGCCGAGGATGAACGAGAAGGGTATTCCAAAATATTCAAAAGGCGACAGGTTGCCGGGTTGGGTCAGCCGATATGCGTGGATCAGGCATAGTACCGCAAACCCACCCACCATACCCATGAGTACTAACCAGAGCCAGTCTGCAGTTGAGTTCACCGGTGTGTAAACGCCGGTGAACAACCAGATCAGGCTAGAACCGATTAATGCCCCGACTGAAGCATAGAGATTAATCGTAGCAGTTGGAATTATGTCATCTAGCAGGCGTACGCTAACCACGGCCAACGAGTAACCAAAGGATGCGCAAATGGGCAAAATTGCGAAAATATTAAAAATCTCGCTTCCGGGTCGAACAATCAACATAACGCCAAAAAAACCCGTGACAACTGCAAGCCAACGCCAGATACCAACCCGATGATGCAGAATGACGATGGAAAGCAAAGTGATGAAAATCGGTCCGATAAAGGTTAGCGTGGTCGCAGTGGCCAGTTCCATATTGATGATCGACAGGTAAAAACAAAACTGAGCGATGGCAATGTAAAAGCCGCGTAACAATGCTAAACGCCATTGTTTGATTCTTAGTTGACGGCCGTTGCTATGCCATTGCCGCGAAAACAGCAAAACCAGGCAACTCGGCAATAGGCCGAATATGTTTCGGAATGTGGCCAGCTGTTGAACCGAGTAACGATCCCCCATGTATTTGATAATCGCACCCTGAATATCGAACAATAATATGGCCAGTAATATTACCAATACGGCTTTACTGAAACTGGATGAGCTGGGCAATAGTGAATTCTCCTCAATTGATCGTATATTTAATCGATATAGCGTAGACGCGATAAGCGTATCATCATACAATACGCCCTCAAGAAGATGCTGCTTCCGCAGTGTAATATCTTAAATTTTTTTAAAATGGGAAGAACCAGCGGTTCCTCCTGTTTTTTGCGCGCGCGTATTTTTTTGAACCAGGAGGTTTTGTGCCAAAACCAGCAATACTCGCCCTCGAAGACGGTAGTGTTTTTGAAGGAAAATCTATCGGTGCCGATGGCGTCACCATTGGTGAGGTGGTATTCAATACCGCAATGACCGGTTATCAGGAGATATTGACCGATCCTTCATACTGTCAACAATTAATTACCCTGACATATCCGCATATAGGCAATACCGGGATAAACCTCGAAGACGAAGAAGCTACCGTGATTCACGCCAGTGGCTTGATTATTCGTGATTTGCCGTTGCGCGCCAGCAATTGGCGCAGCGAAAACGACCTGCAAAGCTATCTCGAAGCAAGGAATGTAACAGCCATCGCCGATATTGATACCCGCAAACTCACGCGTTTATTGCGCGACAAAGGTGCGCAAAGCGGTGCGATAATGGCCGGTGACGATGCGACCGCCGAAAAAGCCCTGGCGGCAGCCGCGAGTTTCGGCGGGTTGGCGGGTGCTGACCTTGCCAAAGTTGTTACTACCGAGAAAAACTACGAGTGGCAACAATCGACCTGGACATTGGAAGATGGTTATTCCGAAGCTCTCGATAGTCGCTATCACATTGTTGCCTACGATTACGGCATCAAGAAAAATATACTCTGTATGCTAGTGGAGCGGGGCGCACGAGTAACCGTTGTGCCTGCACAAACTCCGGCTGCAGATGTGTTGGAAATGAACCCGGACGGGGTTTTCCTTTCCAACGGCCCCGGCGACCCGGAACCCTGTGATTACGCCATTAAAGCCATCGCCGAAATCCTGAAAACCGATATCCCAGTATTTGGCATCTGCCTCGGGCATCAACTATTGTCGCTCGCCAGTGGTGCTAAAACCATGAAGATGAAATTTGGTCACCACGGTGCTAACCACCCGGTGCAAGACCTTGGCAGCGGCGTGGTGATGATCACCAGCCAAAACCATGGCTTTGCAGTCGACGAGACGAGTCTGCCCGAAAATCTACGCGCCACGCATCGGTCGTTATTCGATGGCAGTCTGCAGGCTGTGCATCGCACCGATAAAGCGGCCTTCAGTTTTCAGGGGCACCCCGAAGCCAGCCCCGGTCCTCATGACGTCGCGCCGATGTTCGATCATTTTTTTGAATTGATCGAAACTCATGCCGGAGTAGCGTAATGCCGTTAAGAAAAGATATTAAATCGGTACTTATCATCGGCGCAGGTCCGATTGTCATCGGTCAGGCCTGTGAATTTGATTACTCAGGCGCGCAGGCTTGCAAAGCCCTGAAAGAGGAAGGCTTACGCGTCATTTTGATCAACTCTAATCCGGCCACGATCATGACCGATCCGGAGACTGCCGACTCTATATACATCGAACCCATACACTGGAAGGCGGTAGAAAAGATAATCGAAAAAGAACGCCCCGATGTTTTGCTACCGACCATGGGTGGGCAAACCGCATTGAACTGCGCACTCGATCTCGACCGTGAAGGCGTATTGCAAAAATACAGTGTCGATATGATTGGTGCGACACGTGAAGCCATCGATATGGCCGAAGACCGTGAGCAGTTCCGTGTTGCCATGACTGAAATCGGACTCGCCACGCCCAAAGCCTTCATCGCGCACAGTCTCGAAGAAGCCTGGCAGGGCCAGTCACAAATCGGCTTCCCGGTCATTATCCGCCCATCATTTACCATGGGTGGCAGTGGTGGCGGTATCGCCTATAACCGTGAAGAATTCGAAGACATTATCAAACGTGGGCTGGATTTATCGCCTACTACCGAAGTCCTCATCGAAACCTCGGTGCTGGGCTGGAAAGAATACGAAATGGAAGTGGTACGCGACAAAAACGATAACTGTATCATTATCTGCTCGATTGAAAATCTCGACCCGATGGGCGTGCATACTGGTGATTCGATTACAGTGGCGCCGGCCCAAACTCTGACCGACAAGGAATATCAAATCATGCGCAACGCCTCGTTGGCGGTACTGCGCAAGATCGGGGTCGAGACCGGTGGTTCGAACGTGCAGTTTGCCATCAATCCCGGCAACGGTGAAATGATCATCATCGAAATGAATCCACGAGTGTCGCGCTCGTCTGCGCTTGCTTCAAAGGCGACCGGCTTTCCTATCGCCAAGGTCGCCGCCAAGCTCGCGGTGGGATATACCCTCGACGAATTGCGTAATGACATTACCGGCGGTGTGACCCCAGCTTCGTTCGAGCCGACTATCGATTATGTGGTTACCAAAATCCCACGATTTACTTTTGAGAAATTCCCACAGGCTGATGACCGGCTTTCCACCCAGATGAAATCGGTGGGTGAGGTGATGGCTATCGGACGGAGTTTTCAGGAGTCATTTCAAAAAGCTTTGCGGGGGCTCGAAACCGGTGTATTTGGTCTCGACGAAATCGTCGATGAAAACCTGAGCGATGATGAGCTCGAAGACCTGTATCGCAAGGAGCTTCGACTGCCGGGAGCAAAACGCATCTGGTATGTCGCCGATGCATTTCGTTCCGGATATGCACTGGATACAATATTTGAGATGACGGCCATCGATCCCTGGTTTCTGGTGCAGATCGAAGATTTGGTGTTAACCGAAAAAAACCTGGCTGGACAAAGCCTGGCTGATCTTACTCAGGTGGAATTCAGGGAGTTGAAGCGCAAAGGTTTTTCTGACAGGCGTCTGGCTTATTTGCTCGAAAGTGACGAACTTAAGGTGGCCGACTTACGCCGTCAGTTTGGTGTTCGTCCAGTCTATAAACGCGTTGACACATGCGCTGCAGAATTCGCTTCATCGACCGCTTATCTGTATTCCAGCTACGAAGACGAGTGTGAGGCTGAACCCAGCGAGCGCGAAAAAATTATCGTGCTGGGTGGCGGGCCGAATAGGATCGGGCAGGGCATCGAATTCGATTATTGTTGTGTACATGCGGCCATGGCGATGCGCGAAGATGGTTACGAAACCATCATGATCAACTGTAACCCGGAAACCGTATCGACCGATTACGATACCTCTGATCGTCTCTATTTCGAGCCATTGACTTACGAAGACGTACTCGAAATTATTCATCTGGAAAAACCCAAAGGCGTCATCGTGCAGTTTGGCGGGCAGACACCGCTCAATTTGGCGCGTTCGCTGGAAGCCGCCGGTGTGCCGATTATCGGTACCACGCCGGATTCGATTGACCTCGCCGAAGATCGCGAGCGTTTCCAGCAAATGATCAATGAGCTGGGTTTGCTGCAACCTCCAAACCGGATCGCCTTCGATGTCGAGTCGTCGGCCAAGCTCGCCGAACAGGTGGGATTCCCGCTGGTGGTTCGACCATCCTATGTACTCGGTGGTCGCGCTATGGAAATCGTGTACGACCAGGAAGATCTGGCGCGGTATATGACCGAGGCAGTCAAAGTCACCAAAGATTCTCCGGTATTGCTCGATCGGTTCCTCGACGAAGCGGTTGAAGTCGATGTCGATGCCATTTGTGATGGCGAGACGGTGTTAATCGGTGGGTTAATGGAGCATATCGAGCAGGCAGGCGTGCACTCGGGTGATTCGGCCTGTTCGTTGCCTCCTTACACACTCTCCAATGATCTTCAGAAAAGACTTTGTGAACAAGTCACCGCCATGGCCATGGCCTTGAATGTGGTGGGCCTGATGAACACCCAGTTTGCGATTAAGGGTGATGAAATTTATATACTGGAAGTCAATCCTCGTGCTTCGCGTACCGTGCCGTTTGTTTCCAAGGCGACCAGTGTGCCGTTGGCCAAGGTAGCGGCACGCTGCATGGTTGGGCAAAAATTGGTACAACAGGGGTGCACCGAACAGGTTGTACCTGATTTTGCTTCGGTGAAAGAGTCGGTCTTCCCATTTGCCAAATTTCATGGGGTTGACCCGATACTCGGGCCCGAAATGAAATCGACCGGCGAAGTAATGGGCATAGGCCAGAATTTTGCCGAGGCCTTTGCCAAGGCAATGATTGGCGCTGGTGGTGAAATTCCTGCACCAGGCACAGCATTTATTAGTGTTCGCCACACCGATCGGCAGGCAGCAGTAGAAATCGCTGGAGAATTAATTACCAGAGGATTTAAACTAGTGGCTACCAGCGGTACCGCCCGCTCCATAAAAGCTGCAGGTATAGTATGTGAGCATGTAAATAAAGTTAAGGAAGGTAGGCCGCATATAGTCGATATGATTAAGAACGATGAAATCAATCTCATTATTAATACTACGGAAGGTCGTTCGGCAATTGCCGATTCCTATGCTATACGTAGAGAAGCATTGATGCATGCAGTGGCTTATACAACTACTGTATCGGGTGCCAGGGCAACCTGTATGGCAATGTCGCACCGGGAAATCGAGAACGTTTATCGCTTACAATCCTTACACGGGTAATTTAGAGAATGAACCAGGTACCACTCACCGCAGCAGGCGCGGAAAGATTAAAGAAAGAACTTAAAGAGCTGAAGTTTGTCAAGCGACCGCAGGTGATCGAGGCGATTGCGGTGGCACGTGATCACGGCGACCTGAAAGAAAATGCTGAATATCACGCCGCACGCGAAGAGCAGGGTTTTATGGAAGGTCGTATTGCCGAACTCGAATCGGTGTTGTCCAATTCGCAGATTATCGATGTTGCTAAGCTTAACCAGAGTGGACGTGTGGTATTTGGGTGTACGGTCGATCTCATCGATGTCGAAAGCGAAGAAGAAGTCAGCTACCAGATTGTCGGTGATATTGAAGCCGACATCAGTCAAAATCGTATCGCTATCAGTTCACCGATTGCACGGGCTTTGATTGGCAAGGAAGAAGGTGAGGATGTCGAGGTGCAGGCGCCGGGTGGTACGCACGAATACGAAATTACTGCGCTGCACTATCGATAATCATTTTTAACAAGGAATTTTTCGAATCGATCAGTTTCTTTATTACGACGGTATAACACGGCGACGTGGCCGATGATCTGGATAACACTGGCCTGATGTTTCTCGGCAATTGAACCGATCATGTCTTTTTTGTCCGCTGCTCCCAGGCCGGGAACACGTATTTTGATCAATTCGTGATGAGATAGCGCATTGTCAATTTCCATCTGTACATTATCGGTTAAACCGTTTTGACCGATCATCACCACCGGTTTCAATTTAAGCCGATGCGATTCGGCGCGCAGGTTCTTGATTGATGACTTATTCAAATCCATATTTCGTTTTTAAGTGGCAAACATTAGACAGGCGCGCATACTACCACAGCTTTTGGGTGATTCTGGATGGCGCAATCGAAAAGTAGTCAGGCCTGGTTAAAAGAACATCACGACGACGTGTATGTGTTGCAGGCGCGACGCGATGGCTATCGTTCGCGTGCGGTTTACAAACTCATCGAAATCCATCAAAAAGACCAGGTTTTCAAACCAGGACAGTTTGTCCTCGATCTGGGTGCAGCCCCCGGCGGCTGGTGCGAATATGCAGCCCAGTTTGTCAGTGCGGGAGGTCGTTTGATAGCAGTTGACCTGCTGCCGGTTGAACCGATTGCGGGTGCCGAAATCATTCAGGGAGATTTTACCGAACAGGTTGTGCTTGAGCATATTATGTCGCTAGTTGGAGGTCAGACGCTCGACCTTGTTTTATCGGATATGGCCCCCAACTTAAGCGGTATGGATTCTGTTGACCAGCCGAAAGCGATGTATCTGGCCGAACTGGCGGTAGACCTGGCCCTGGATAAATTGGACAGAAACGGTGTTTTTGTCACCAAGTTGTTCCAGGGGGCAGGGTTTGACGCCTATATTTCGACGCTCAGGCAGCGCTTTCAAACGGTAAAAATGCGCAAACCCGATGCTTCGAGGCCGAGATCGCGCGAAGTATATGCAGTATGCCGCGGTCTCAAGTGAACAGGTTTCGCTAAATTGCGCTAGAATCTAGTTATATATCGCGTAAAATGCAGCTAAATGCACAACATAAAACACAACAGGTGTTACGAAAGTGAATGATGTCGCCAAGAATTTAATTTTATGGGTTGTGATTGCCGTGGTATTACTCTCGGTGTTCCACAACTTTAACCAGCGTACCAGTACAGGTAACCAGCTCATTTATTCTGAGTTTCTCACCCAGGTTAAGCAGGGTCAGGTACGCCAGGTTACCATCGAGGGTCAGAATATTATCGGTCTGCTCAATTCCGGAACCAAATTTACCACCTTCAGCCCCGAAACCGACAATACTGCTTTGGTCGGTGACCTGGTGCGCGCCAATGTCGCGATCATCGGTCAACCCCCAGAGCAACCGTCGATGCTCGCACATATGTTTATTAGCTGGTTCCCTTTTATTGTCCTGATAGGTTTATGGGTCTTTTTCATGCGCCAGATGCAAGGTGGTGGCGGTGGCCGCGGCGCTATGTCATTTGGAAAAAGCAAGGCGAGGTTGCTGGGTGAAGATCAGATTAATATTACTTTTAACGATGTTGCCGGTGTCGATGAAGCCAAAGAAGAAGTTGGTGAGTTGGTAGAATTTTTACGCGATCCGGCGAAATTCCAGAAACTCGGCGGCAAGATTCCACGCGGCGTATTAATGGTGGGTTCACCGGGTACCGGTAAAACCTTATTGGCGAAAGCCATAGCCGGTGAAGCCAAGGTGCCATTTTTTACTATTTCTGGTTCAGATTTTGTCGAAATGTTTGTCGGTGTCGGTGCTTCACGGGTGCGTGATATGTTCGAGCAGGCCAAGAAGCATTCGCCCTGTATCATCTTTATTGATGAAATCGATGCGGTCGGTCGTCATCGCGGTGCAGGTCTCGGTGGTGGGCACGACGAACGCGAGCAGACTTTGAACCAGTTACTGGTGGAAATGGATGGTTTTGATGGCCATGAAGGTGTCATCGTTATCGCCGCAACCAACCGTCCCGACGTACTCGATCCGGCCCTGTTACGCCCCGGACGCTTCGACCGTCAGGTGGTTGTTCCTTTACCCGATGTGCGCGGCCGCTCGCAAATCCTTAAAGTGCATATGCGTAAAGTGCCGGCGGCCGATAGTGTCGATTCGATGGTAATCGCGCGCGGTACACCTGGCTTTTCCGGAGCTGATCTTGCCAATCTAGTCAACGAAGCTGCATTGTTTGCTGCACGGGCGAATAAAAAGGTCGTTACGATGGGTGAGTTTGAGCGTGCTAAGGACAAGATCATGATGGGTGCAGAGCGCAAGTCGATGATTATGAAAGAAGAGGAAAAGAAACTTACCGCTTATCATGAAGCAGGACATGCAATTGTTGGTAGGCTGGTACCTGACCACGACCCTGTTTACAAGGTTAGTATTATTCCTCGTGGGCGCGCCCTGGGTGTTACTATGTTCCTGCCGGAAGATGACCGCTACAGCTATAGCAAGAAACATCTGGAAAGCCAGTTATCGAGCCTGTTTGGTGGTCGAATTGCTGAAGAACAGATATTTGGAGAAGATGCGGTGACTACCGGGGCATCCAATGATATCGAACGCGCTACCGGTATTGCACGCAGTATGGTGACGCAATGGGGTCTGTCCGATCGCATGGGACCCTTGTCCTACGCAGACGAAGAAGGTGAAGTCTTTCTTGGTAAATCAATGGGTAAACAAAAGCATGTGTCTGATGAAACGGCACGGGCTATCGATTCTGAAATTCGTTCTCTCATTGATCGCAATTACCAGCGTTCGGTCGATATCCTCAACGTAAACGAAGATAAATTGCATTTGATGGCCGACGCTTTAATGAAATATGAAACCATCGATGCTGATCAAATCGACATCATCATGGAAGGCAAGGAGCCAGGTCCACCACGAGACTGGGGTGACGATGATTCAGCTTCACCGGGCAAAAGCGATGACAGTTCCGGTAAATCGGTGGTCGATGACGATCCTGACTTACCCGATCCTGCCAAGTTGCATTAATTAACGATCAGGCCGGGGTTGAGTAATCAACCCCGGCTTTTTTTATGCAAGGTTTAAGGGTTTCAAAAAACTTGAGGGTGATGGGTATCATCAACACCACCCCTGATTCGTTTTCCGACGGCGGCAGTTTTGATACCACCGAGAAAGCCTTCCAGCACGCTCAGCAAATGATTGGCGACGGTGTCGACATTCTGGATGTCGGCGGTGAATCGACACGCCCGGGTTCGCAATATGTTGATCAGGCCCAGGAACTGGAGCGGACGATTCCTTTAATCAAAGCGATTCGGGAAATTTCCGATATTCCGATTTCTATCGATACCAATAAACCGGGTGTGATGCAGAAAGCTATCGATGCGGGTGCGAACATTATTAATAGTATCGATGCGCTGCGACAGGAAAACGCTTTGGCGGTTGCCGCGGAGCTCGGCGTGCCGGTGTGTTTAATGCATATGCAGGGTACACCCGAAAATATGCAAAAAGAACCACATTACAATGATGTTGTCGCTGAAGTTAAGGTTTTTCTGCAGCAGCGTATCGATGCAGCGCTAACTGCGGGAATAGACAGGTCAAACATCATTGTCGATCCTGGATTCGGTTTTGGCAAAACCCTGCAACATAATCTGCACTTATTGAGTTCTCTCACATCATTCCAATCACTCGATGTGTCACTATTGGTGGGGTTATCTCGAAAGCGAATGATAGGTACCATACTTGATAAGCCGGTCGATCAGCGTGTTTACGGCAGTATTTCATCTGCAGTGATTGCAGTCATGCAGGGCGCTGATATAGTTCGTGTACACGATGTTGCCGAAACCGTCGATGCCATCAAGATGGTAAAGGCACTTAAACAGGTTAAAACATGAAAATTTTATACGCTTTGAAGAGCAGTCAGTCATGAACCGTCAGTATTTTGGAACCGATGGTATTCGAGGCAAGGTAGGTGTGCCACCTATGACGGTCGACTTCATCATGAAAGTTGGCTGGGCCGCGGGCAAGGTGTTGTCGAGTCAGGGGAAAGGCACGGTTGTTATGGGCAAGGATACGCGCATATCTGGTTACATGTTTGAATCTGCGCTGGAAGCAGGGCTAGCCGCGGCGGGTCTTGATGTGGTTTTACTAGGACCAATGCCGACCCCGGCGGTTGCCTATTTAACTATGGCGCAGCGCGCTACAGCCGGCATAGTCATCAGTGCATCGCATAATCCTTATTACGACGATGGAGTCAAGTTTTTTAATGGGGATGGATTTAAGCTTCCCGATGAAACTGAGCTCGAAATCGAAGCAATGATCGCTCAGCCACTTGCCATGGTCGAATCCGAGTTAATTGGCAAGGCGACTCGCATGGAAGATGCCAAGGGTAGATACATAGAATTCTGTAAAAGCTCTATTCCCTTCAATACTTCACTAAAAGGTATGAAAATCGTGGTCGATTGTGCCAACGGGGCCACTTATCATATTGCTCCGGCGGTATTCCGCGAACTTGGTGCGGAAGTGATCGAGATCGGCACTAATCCCGATGGTTTGAATATCAATAAAGAGGTTGGCGCACTATACCCGCAGAATATGCGCTCGGTGGTGCTGGAGAATCAGGCCGATATGGGTATCGCTTTCGACGGCGACGGCGACCGTTTGATGATGATGGATGCACGAGGTGACGTCAAAAATGGCGATCAGCTGCTTTATATTATGGCTCAGAGCAAACTGGTTAAGGGTGGTTTAAATGGCGGTGTGGTCGGTACGCTTATGACTAACCTCGGCCTTGAACATGCTTTGAAAACCCGGGATATTGCTTTTGATCGTGCAAAAGTTGGTGACCGTTATGTCATGGAAAAACT
>JAAENK010000093.1 GCA_024224415.1 Gammaproteobacteria bacterium
AGGATACTGATGGCTGAAAATACGATGCCGACTAAACTGGCAAACACCGGTGCTAGTCTATTCATTGATTTTTCTCCTATCGTTATAGTAATTTATTAAACCTTTTACCGCAGCTTGAAGTATGGAATCGGTACTCCAACGAAACAATCACCCCTCCGATTGAATTTATTAGTTACTTAGTAGTAGATCAGGTAGTAGTTAAGAAGTGAAATTCCATCAAAGAATGGCTATTGATAGGCCGCTGGTACCTCATAAGTCAGGCGATGTTGCTTGAAAATGCCCTGTATATCACCGCGCTTAAACAAATTTAGAACAATATCCTCTATGCTATACGCGAGTTGGCGAAAATTATGCCGCACCGCGAGGCCTATGTCCCAGACTCTACGGTTCATGAATTCGAGACCCTCATCACTCAAATCGGCTGAGGCCGACTCCCGCAGTCCCCACTCAACCTGACTTCGTGTACCGACCAGTGCGGCGATGTTTCCTTTTATCAAATCATCGGTAGCGCCGAAAATGCTGATATAGTGTTCGACTCGGTCACGCAAGCGACCAGCGAACACACTGCTGAGAAAAAAATCGGGGAAGGTATCGATTTCGACACCAATATCCAGGTACTGGAAATTTGCCAGGCTGCGAATTTCACCGGTTTTAGCCAAATCACGCGCTATCCACCAACGTTCACGGTGATAGGGACCGAACATTACCACCATGTCGTTTTTCACCGCACCGTATCCATCGATTAGTCGAGAAAATTCAGGATCATAAGGCACCCGCATCATCAGGTCGGCAATACGTCGGTTGAGGTAGTGCCCCTTCCAGATGGCATTACGTAAATCATCATCGAGGGTTTCATCGGCGTTAAACCAGAACCAGCGTGGCTCCACGCCAAGTTCCGTTGCAATCATTTTCCCGATTTCAATGTCGATGCCGCGGGCCTCGCCTGCGTCGTTAAACGAGTAGGGTGGGAAATTATTGTAAACAGCTATTTCAATATAACCAGAGTTGACTACATCATCATAACTACGGGCCTCGACGCCGAATGCAGACGAGAGCAGAATAATTGTCGTGAATAAGGCTTTAAACCGGCTGATCATTTACTCAAGTGGCCGAGTATCAAGATAAGCTCGGATCGACCACATCGCCTCCTGGCTCAGAATACCTTCGAAGGGCGGCATATAAACCCGGCCATCGATCACCGCACCCCCCCGGATGCGTTGCATGAACCATTCATCCGACTCAGCCAGTGAACCGAACTCGGTTTCATCGTTAAGTTTACGCAGATCCGGCGTGATGCCGCCAGAGATAGCCTCCAGGCCGTGACAGCGAGCACAATTCTGGTTATAGGCTGATGAACCGATTCTTATTGCTTCGCTGTCACCACGATAAGGATTTTCGATTAACCATTCATCACCCAGTGGCGTCAGTGTCTCGACATTAACCGCCTGCGGGGTAACATCACCGTGACTACGAGCGGGCATTGATACAGCTAATATTAGCCCTGCCAGGACGGCATAAATGAACAAATGCATTGCTTTCATGATTTACCTCGGTGGAAATGTTTTGATATAACTTGAATTGTGCACTCGTTATCACCAGGGTCAATCGTGCTTTGGTTGCTGAATATCGGCCATAAGTATTAAATAACTGGTCGGTTAGCAAAAGTCCATGCAACGTTGACTCTATAGTCCTGAATATTTACTACTATAGTAGCAATCATCTTATTCCTAATTCGTATTGAGAAGCAAACCTGACGTTATAATATGAACTCGAATAAATAGACCTCCAACTATCAAACGATCTAAGATTGAGAATTTGTAGATGATCAAACCGATATCCCAGCGATTCCTTATAGGCCTGCTCTGGCTGATGCTTAGCATTCCAGCGCTCGCAATAGATATCGAAGTTCTTTATTTGCGGAAACTTATCGACAGGCCGCCAGTGTTATCCAATATCCTGCCACCGCCCGACGATAGCGGTATTCGCGGGGCCGAACTGGGTGTTTTAGACAATAATACTACCGGTAAATTTCTCAACCAGTCGTACCGATTAGCGGTATTTGAATCGGACAGCGCTGATATATTAATACAGCAGGCGAACAGTTGGATTAACAAAGGCCGTTTTCTTATTTTGCTGGATATGCCTGCCACGGATATTCTCCAACTGGCAGTATCGCCTCAGGTTAAGGGTCAGGCGATTCTATTTAACACCTCGGCAAAAGACAACCACTTGCGACAAAATGACTGCCAAAGCGGCCTGTTGCATACCATCCCCAGCAGGGCCATGTTGACCGATGCGCTAATACAGTTTCTGGTGCGCAAGCGCTGGAGCGACTGGTTATTAATCCAGGCCGGCAAAACTGAAGACCAGGCTTACGCCGACTCACTCAAGCGTTCGTCGGCGCGTTTCGGGGCTAATTTGATCGCCGAAAAACGCTGGAGCTTCGATACCGACCAACGACGCACAGCACAGCTTGAAATTTCCGGCTTTACTCAGGTTGAAGATTACGATGTCACTATCCTGGCTGATGAGGCCGGTGATATCGGCGAGTATGTCCTGTTTAATACCTGGTTACCACGACCGGTTGCTGGTACACAGGGTCTGGTTCCACTGGCCTGGCATCGGGTTATCGAACAATGGGGAGCGGCCCAGTTGCAAAGCCGATTCGACGAACTTGCCGGTCGCTGGATGAACAGTCAGGATTATTCCGCCTGGCTCGCTCTGCGTAGCATCGGCGAAGCAGTGACCCGCGCCAAAAGCTTCGATGCCAAATCCATTTATAACTACCTGCTGGCGGATGAATTCCAGCTCGCCGGTTTCAAGGGTCGCAAGCTCAGTTTCAGACGTTGGAACGGCCAAATGCGACAGCCAATCCCGCTGGTGCACCCACGGGCACTGGTAACGACTTCGCCGCAGCCGGGATTTCTACATCCGGTTTCGGAGATGGATACCCTGGGCTTCGACAAGCCCGAAGTAACCTGCCGTTTTAACACCGGGCTTTGAGGAGATGACATGAAACACATATTTTTATCCCTGGGTTTTCTGGTATTTGCCATGCAAGACCTGTCTGCTGCAACTTTGTATGTCTCCAACGAAAAAGATAACAACCTCTCGTTGATCGATCTCGATAGCCTCGAAGTCATCGACACCATCGAAGTCGGTGAGCGCCCGCGTGGCATTACTTTCAGCAAGGATTTCAGCAAACTGTATATCTGCGCCAGCGATTCCGACAGCGTGCAGGTACTCGACGTTGGCAGCAAAAAAATCATCACTGATCTGCCCTCGGGCGAAGACCCTGAGCAGTTTGCATTGCACCCGAATGATCGCCATCTTTATATTTCCAACGAAGAAGACGCAATCGTCACCATCGTCGATACCGAATCCAGAACGGTGATTGCGCAAATTGATGTTGGTGTCGAACCAGAGGGTATGGCGATTAGCCCGGATGGGCGCTGGGCTGTCAACACCTCGGAAACCACCAATATGCTGCATTGGATTGACACCAGTAATTACCAGCTGGTCGACAATACACTAGTAGACCAGCGCCCTCGGCATGTCGAATTCACCCATGATGGAGCAATGCTTTGGGCGTCGTCCGAAATCGGCGGCACGGTTACAGTGGTCGATGTAAGCAGTCGCAAAATGCTGCATCAGTTAAGCTTCAAGATTCCAGGTGTTAACCAGGATAGAATTCAGCCAGTCGGCATCACACTAACTTCGGAGGGTAATCTCGCCTTTGTCGCGCTGGGTCCGGCGAATCATGTCGCGGTAGTCGACACGACGTCCTACGAAGTCATAAAATACCTGCTGGTGGGTCGACGCGTCTGGCATCTGGAACTCGACAATTATGATAAATACCTTTATACCTCAAACGGAGTTAGTGGTGATGTATCCGTGATTGACGTGAATAAACTTAAAGTTATCAAGTCTATCAAGGTCGGTCGTTACCCCTGGGGACTGGCGATTAAACCCTGATGGATGCCCATCCGTTACAGGTTGATAAGCTGAGTTTTCACTACGGTAGCGTCAAGGCGCTCGGCAATGTCAGCTTCCACATTCCCGCGGCTGGCTTTGTGGGTCTGTTGGGACCGAATGGAGCGGGCAAGACCACCATTTTTGGCTTATTGACCCGGCTCATGTCACCCCAGTCGGGTGAAATTCGCTATTCTGCACACTTGCTCGACCAGGAACCAGCCAGGGCTCTGCAAAGTCTCGGCGTCGTGTTCCAGCAAACTTCACTGGATCTTGACCTCAGCGTTGCGCAAAACCTGCATTACCATGCAGCGCTACAGGGCATGAGTCGCAAACGAGCAAGAATCCGTATCCAGCAGGAGTTGGGGCGTTTCGATATGCAAAATCGAGTCGACGATAAGGTGCGCAGCCTTAATCAGGGGCACCGCCGGCGTGTTGAAATAGCGCGCGCATTACTACATAAACCACAAATTTTGCTGCTTGATGAAGCCACTGCCGGTCTCGATTTCGAAACTCGACAAATGATTAACCAGCATATCCGGCAACTCTGTGACGATGACGGGGTTTCGGTACTATGGGCGACCCATTTAATTGAAGACATCAGAACCAGCGATCAAGTCATCCTGCTGAACCAGGGCAAAGTAATCGCACAAGGGAACTGCGAGCAATTGTTGCGTGAAAATCATGTCACGGATCTGCGCCAGCTCATGCAAAAACAATTTCGAGCGGTAGCATGACCGGCTCGGCCTACCTTAACTGTTTTTACGGTATTTTGTACCGCGAGCTGTATCGCTTCGTACAACAGCGTTCGCGTTTCCTGAGCGCGCTGGTGCGCCCGCTACTCTGGCTGGTGGTTTTCGCCGCCGGTTTTCGCGCCGCGCTCGGGGTTTCGATTATCCCACCTTATGAAACCTATATCAGTTATGAAGTTTATATTACCCCAGGGTTGATCGGCATTATTCTATTGTTTAACGGTATGCAGGGGTCGTTATCAATGGTGGTTGACCGCGAAATGGGCAGTATGCGGGTATTACTCACGAGCCCATTTCCACGCAGCTATTTGCTGATTTGCAAGCTATTTTCGATTGCTTTGATTTCTTCGATCCAGGCGTACGTATTTTTATTCATCGCCAGTTGGTTTGACATTAATGCTCCCCTGGCCGGTTATTTTTATCTACTACCTGCCTGCCTTATCGCCGGATTGATGTTGGCGGCGGTGGGATTGTTTATTTCTTCATTGGTCAGGCAACTCGAAAATTTCGCCGGGATCATGAACTTCGTCATATTCCCGATGTTTTTTCTGTCCTCGGCACTGTACCCTTTGTGGAAAATGCGTGAAGCGAACGACTGGCTTTTCCAGGTTTGTCAGGTTAATCCTTTTACCTATGCAGTTGAGCTGATCCGCTTTTCACTTTATGCAAAATGGAATGGGAGCGCATTTATGGTTGTCGCAATCACTACGATTTTGTTTGTATTGGCCGCAGTTGCAGGATATAACCCACGCATGGGTTTACTCGGCAGAAAAGCAACTGGCGAGTGATGATGGATCGTAATAAAATTTGAAACTGGAGCAGGTGAAGCATTATGTACAAGATACTCATTGCAGACGACCATCCATTATTCAGGGATGCGATCAAATCGGTAATCGATGAAAAATTTCCTGGATCCACCGTTCTGGAAACATCGAATTTTAACGACTCACTACAGCTCGCCGAGGAGAATCCGAACATCGACCTGGTGCTACTCGATTTAAATATGCCAGGGATGGAAGGTCTGACTGGTATCGTAAAGATGCGTAACAACCACCCCGAAATCCCGCTAGGTATCATTTCCGCCGAAGAGAATAAAAGCGTTGTTTTGCAGACAGTAGGCTACGGCGCAGTCGGCTTTATCACCAAGTCTACCTCACGCAACAATATGGCTACCGCAATTACTCAGATCCTTAATGGGCAGGTTTATCTGCCTGCCGATATCATTCGCAGCAGTCCCGACCAACAACAGAACATGGGGCAAAGAAGTGGAGCGTTAGATCCTAAGAGTATGGCGTACCTGACGCGCAAACAATTGCAGGTATTTGAGCGCATGGCGAAGGGTAAATCGAATAAGCAAATTGCCTATGAAATGAATATTGCCGAAACCACGGTGAAAGCCCATGTTTCAGCAATCCTGCATAAGTTAAATGTAAAAAACCGGATTCAGGCGGTACTCTGCGCTTCAAATATCGATTTCGACCAGTACCTGCACCACCCGCGTTAATTGCTCGTCAGTAAATGGTTCATTGCTAATTTTAGTTTAAGCGGCTTAACCGGCTTGTTGATCAAATGATACCCAGAATCTCTCACCTGTTGCCTCAGCTCATTGGTATAGTTCGCTGTTATCATTAGGGCGGGAATTTTAACCGCTGCCTTGTCGTTGATTTGATTAATCACTTCCAGCCCTGTGAGACCATCATCGAGATGATAGTCTGCGATAATCAGGTCAGGTTCGGGCAGCACCTCAGCTCCTAGCATCGTTTCAATCTGGGCATTGCTTTGAACTAATTTGACCGTGCAACCCCAACCGCTCAAGAGGATATCCATCGCGTGGCAGATACTGTCGTCGTTATCAATTACCAGCACATGCGTTGATGACGCCACCTCAAATATAGCGGGGATATCGGCATTGGATTTATTTATCTGATTGTCTGGTTGATCGTTTGAATAAGGCACCAAAACCGAAAAGCACGAGCCTCTACCGAGAACAGATTTAACATAAACCGGGTGGTTGAGAATATGCGATATTTTATCGACGATCGCCAGCCCAAGACCCAGACCCTTATCATCATTTGTACTGGCCGAGTCTCCGCGATGAAACTCCTTGAAAATTTCATTTTGTTCTTTTTCATCTATTCCCGGGCCGGTATCAATCACCTGAACCTCGACCCCGTTAAAGCGTCTTCGACAGCCCAGCAATATCCGGCCGGTTTCGGTATAACGAACCGCGTTACTGAGAAAGTTTCGTAATATCCGTGCGAGTAACTGACTATCGGTAAGCACGTGAGCCGAAGATCTGACATAACAAATTTCGAGACTGGCACCTTCGGTTTGCTGCTTAAACTCTTTCACCAGATTATCGAGCAACGCCTGCACTTCGAAGCTGCCTACTTCAGGTTCGACCACACCGGCATCGAGCTTGGAAATATCAACCAGGGCACTGATCAATGCTTCGATATTATCGAGGGAATAGCTTAACGATTGCACTAGTCCAAGGGTTTCATCGGGTAATTTCTTTTCAAGTAATGCCGATGCAAACAAGCTGGCGGCATTCATTGGTTGCAGCAAATCGTGACTGGTTGCAGCGAGAAATTTAATCTTGCTCAAGTTGGCTTCTTCGGCTTCGCGTTTCGCACTGAGTAGCCTGGATTCAATCTGCCGCCTTTCGCGAATTTCATCACGTAGTTGTTCGTTTATTTCGCTAATCTGTTTGGTGCGCTGATACACCCTGTCCTCAAGATTCTGGTAGGCCGATTTTAATGCTCTCTCGGTGCGCCGCTGGCGAGTGACATTTTGCTCAAGCGCAAAAAACCCTATCACCTGGTTGTCCTGTCCATAGTGAGGCACATAGGTTTTTTGTAAAATCAGGTCTTTGCTTCCAGAGCTACTATCTTCGATTTCAAATTCCACGGTTTGTCCATCCAACGCCTGCCAAACGTACTCCTGATGCCGCTCAAATACGTTATTGCCCATCACCGACTGCATAGAGCGTCCCTCAATTTGTTCACGCGTGCTATCGTGCCATTGAGCAAACTGGAGGTTGACAAATTCGAATTTTAATTCACCACTGATATAGGAAATCATTGCCGGTACAGCGTCGGTTATCAAACGAATTCTTTTTTCGCTCTCCTTTAGTGCTCTTTGCTGCAAGCTTCGCTCGGTTATATCGGTATATGTATTAACAAATCCGCCACCCGGTATCAAATGCCTTCTAACCACCAGAACAACACCGTTCTCCAGTGTCTTTTCATATTCCAGTACCGATTGCTGTCGACCATTTCTGGCATTAATGGGCAGTAATTCGGCACCAACAAAAACTTCACTGCCACTCATCAGCTGATTAAAGTTGACCCCACTTTTAACCATTTCTACCGGTAAATTTGCTATTTCGAGAAAGCGCTGGTTCCACACCAGCAGCTCACAATTTGTATCCACCAATGCAACGCCCTGCGACATATTATTAATAGTCGACTCGAGCACTCTCGCCTGGTCTTCGAGCGCTTTCTCGCGCTCAGCAGCTTCGCTATTCTTTAATGCCGTAATATCAGTAATTATTAGCACCAGCCCACCGTCGGCTGTCTCTCGCTCCGAAGTTTGAACCCAGCGGCCGTCGTATAACTGGAATACACGGTTGCCGAAGGTTTCCTCAGCCCATATTGTTTCACCCGACTCCAGTTCGAAAACACTTCTGCTAAAGGAATAATTGACGATATCGCGGAGACTGGTTTTACCCAGTTCAAATTTTATATCGGTATGCGACCAGTGCTCATAAAAACGGCTATTGGCGAGCACCATCTGACGACGGTCATCGAATAAAGCCAGTGCATCAAAAATACTCTCTACAGCATCGGCAAGACGTTGGTGTGCCTGTTCGGATTCTTCCTGGGCACGCGAAATTTCCAGGTTAGCGGCCTGTAAATGGCCCAGGGTCTGGTTGAGCATGTGCGTACGCTCTTTGACCCGGTCCGCCAGCAGGGCTGCATTTTCAAACGACTGGTAGGCGTCGCTATGGTTTCCCCAACCCAATTCTACGCGACGCATTAAAACCTGATTAATTTTTTCCAGTTTTTCGTTTTCCTTCGCCAACGCGTCGCGCTCTGCGATGAGCGCAACTATATCGGTAGCTAATACTACCGAACCGTCGATTATGGGATCATTCCTCTGAGCAACCACCGAGAGCGACTCCGGTAAAAGTATGGTTGATATGAAGCTCGTTATGCTGTTCACCGTAAGTACTAAAACCAATTACGTTATGCTCACAGTAAAGCGCTGAAATTGGTTCGAGCAAATCATAGTCTTCCATTTCGATACGGCGGTGAATACAGTCATAACCGATCACCAGCTGGGGTTTACCAAGGGCCGATGTAATTGCATTCAGGGAATTATGCGTATGGTTAACCAGTCCGGTAGAGTACATTTTGGTTAGCACGATGCCCTGATCGATGGCACAGAAAAAAGTTAAACTCAGATCATCATTCAACTGCTGTATCGAACGAATGTATATTTGATCACCAAGCTGAACCGCTAGCGGATGCAGCGCAAAAACGCGCGGTGTCAGCTCCTCAAGGGACAGGCCTGTTACGCGGCAGTATTCGATTGCCGCAGGTTCGGCATTAAACTCATGCACGATACGCTTAAACGGGTCTGCCCTGGTGACCACCAGTTTATCCTGGCCAAGAGCGAGATGATGATCGCTAAAAATCCGAAACGGGCAGTGCGTATTCACCAGCATGATGACTGCAGCATTACTATGGAAGCTGTTCTGATAGTAGACCTGAGTATCGCGGAAATGCAGATTGTCTCCTGCCGAGCCCCCCACCAGGGGTATACCGTTCAAGGTTGCGTTTAAAGCGTTTAAGACCATTTCTTCACGAATTGACATGCCGTCAAGAAGTGATAACGCGAAGCTATTGTCGTACAGGGGTGCGATCGCTTCCTGATCTACCGCATCAAGCATATTCGTTACCAGTTGTTTGGCTTTTTCTGCCGAAAACTGGTGCAAATTTTTTATCAGCCGAGTTTCAATCTTAAAGTGCTTGCTCGGCAGGCTAAAACCGGTAATCGAGTTTTGTATATAACCGGCGGGTGAAATTTCACCCGCGGTAGTGCAACCGATAATCGGCGTATCACCGAATAATCGTGATAGCGACGCAGATAAGGCATCAAGATCGTATTCTATGGAGCAAAAGAAAATGACAGCGGCGGCAGCCTCATCGGCCAGACCGTAGTAAAGTTCATTGGCCGCCTGTTCGGCATCCCTGTCAATCGAATAGGCTTTTTTAATAAGCTCCGGGTTGAAAACCGGCTGTTTTAATGGCTGCATAAAGCCCACCCCCTCAAGTCGCCTATGCCAGAAGGACGACTATGCAACTTTAGTTACCAATCTGCAAGTCTGAGCGTTTAACGATCGCTACTTTCCACCAGGCCTGACAATAGTTGTGGATTATTTTTTAGCAGTTCTAGTCTTAACATTTCGACGGCTTCTCCTTCTGCAATTCTGGGTCGGGGAATCTCGACCCGATGGTCGAGTACTATGGTTCCCGGACTACTGGAAACAAATAATACTCGATCCGCAAGGTAAAGCGCTTCACGCAGGTCGTGGGTGACAAATAAGACGGTTGACGCGCGCCGCTCCCAAACTTCGATCAGCAAGCGGCGTAAATGGTTAGCAACCGGGCTATCAAGCGATAAAAAAGGTTCGTCCAGTAACAGTAACGCGGGTTCGTTGATGATCGCACGGGTCAACGCCACGCGGCGACGCATACCACCTGACAGTTGCACCGGATAAGCATCGGCGAAGTCCTGCAGACCGGTTTCATGTAATAGCTCATCGACCCTACAGGCGAGGTTCTCGGCGACACATACCAGATCGATATTCTCGCGTACCGTCAACCAGGGCATGAGCCGTGGGGTCTGGAACATATAACCAGGGGGTGATCCTGCTGCAGGCGTGGCCTTATCGATGCGAATCGAGCCTGAAAAATCATCATCAAGATCGCTGATCATATTCAATAAACTGGTCTTCCCACAGCCAGAGGGCCCAACGATGCAACAGAATTCACCCGATTGGGCAACGAAGCGGAGGTTGCTTAGCACCTTCAGCTTCGTCTGATGATCATGCCGTCGATAGCTTTTTTCGGATATATCGACTTCAATCATGTCGAACTCCGCCATTTCATAAGACGTCGATCCAGCGGGGCGATTAACAGGTACTCTATCAACATCACTACGGCTATGAAGGCAAAACTATAGGCCAGGATACTGGTAACATCGAAGAACTGGAAAAAAATTCCAAGCTTGAAGCCCACGCCGTTACTGCGTCCGAGCAACTCGACAACCAGGACTATCTTCCACACCAGAGCCAGCCCGGAGCGTGCGGAAGCCAGCAAATAGGGATAAAGCTGCGGCAGGTAGACTTTTAATAAATTACGCCGCCAGTCGATTCGAAAGACCCTGGAAACCTGTAAAAGATCAACGTCGACTGCTCTCGCTCCCTCGCGCATATTCACCACCACAATCGGGAATTTGTTGATGGCAACAGCGAGAATTGCAGCGAATTCCCCGAGACCAAACCATAAATAACAGAGAATAATCGTAACCAGTGCCGGCAGATTTAGCGCCAGCAGGAGCACGCCATCGAGCGCCACGTCCCATTTTTTGTAGCGACCCATGATGACACCAAGCGCTACACCCAACGACATCGCGAGGGTAAAGCTAACCAGTACGCGCAACAACGTAACGGCGAGGTCGGACACCAATTCGCCCTGATGTAAATGATCGAACAGGCTAGATAAAACCCTCAGGGGTGCTGGCAGGATATCGCTGTCGGAAAAGCTCGATGCGGTTTGCCAGATTAAGACAAATACTACCGCGGAGGCTACTCTGAGCCAGACTGTCCACCCTTTGTTTTTATTCAATCATCAAACTCGCTACTCGTAACGAAAACCAGCCCAGAAAGTGCCAGGAGCCAGAGTATTGCTGTCACCCACCAGATCACGGCCCCCATATTTTGCCAGGGTTTCAAACAATTGTTCGGCTGCGGTAACGTCTTTATCGTTGAAGCTGGCAGGAATACCCGCTCGGTAGGCATTACGCAACGCGACCAATATATCGTTGTTGGCGGCTTTTGTCAGCGGCCGCAAACGTTGCCATTCGGCATCCGAAGTCGCCAGTATATTCTTCGCCGCACGTAATGCCTTGAGAAACCCGGTAACTGTATCGCGATTGGCAGCCGCCCACTTTTCGCTGAACACCCATCCGATCAAAGGCGGTTTACGCTCGACACCGAGCACCGGTAACATATCTTCAACACTAACCAGTTCGGTCATGCCTGCAGCCTTTAGTCGCGCCGTATAGTGCCAGAAATTCAACACTGCCGGGATTTCACCCTTGAGCATTACTTTATTGAGTAAAGGTGGGGCAGCAAAGGTTGGTTCGACCTTTTCTTTGAGATTAACATTGATGGTTTTTTGCGCGTAAGCCTGTAACATCAACCAGCTCTTATCTACCGCTCCACCGGCTATGCCCAACTTCTGATCGGCAAGATCCTTCAACGATTTGATACCAGCATCGGGCCGAACCATAAGACCGCCAACACTCACTGAATGTGGCACAAAACTATAGTCTGCACCAGAACTCCGTTGCCGCGACACCCATATCCAGTCGGTAACAATAGCGTCTACCGCACCACCCTGTAGCGCAATAGCACTCGCGCCTTTTCCCGCCATTTTGTTAATCAGCAGCTCGATCCCATACTTTTTATCAAGACCATGATGTTTAAGCGTATCGAGTTCCCAGTTGACAGTGCCATAGGCGAGCACGCCTACCCTTATTTTGGCGCCATCAGCCCATGCTAACGGCAGGCTGGTTAAACCGAGGACAATGATGAGCAGGTAAAGTCCTGGGGCGGTACGTCTAATTTTATTCATTTTTCTGGGTTCTCTAATGCCAGGTTCTTGGCTGATTTATATTGCCTGAAAAAATCGATCTTGCTGCGGTTGGGCAAGAGAAATTTCCATGCCATCATAGGCCACTTCGATATTTTTATTACGTAATATATCGCGTTGCGGCGAATTCTCAATAAGAATCGGATTGGTATTGTTTATATGGATAAGAATTTTACGAGTGTCAGGAAAGCTTCGTAAGTATTGAATCATTCCGCCATCGCCTGATTGAGGCAAATGACCCATCTCACGGGCCATTGCTGTACCGACACCGGCTTCGATCATTTCATCTTCCCGCCAAAAGGTACCATCAACCAGGACACAATCAGCGTTTTCAAAATAGTAATTTAGATGCGGTTCCTGCTCGCCTATGCGAGGGGCATAGAACAGGGTGCCGCCATATTCAAGATCCTCGATATACAAACCTGTGTTGTTGCCCGCTAACGCGTTGCTCGGGTGAGATGAATAAGGCGACCCCTTACCACTTAACAACACCGGCGTGATTTGCAGGTTGTCAACTGCATCTATTTGAAACGGTTTATTATCCAGTTCCAGGTTATGCCATCGTATACCACCATTCCAGTGTTCGAGCATCGAAAATACTGGAAACACTGTAGTCAGATCCTGCTGAACTACTTCGGTAGTGTAGACGTCGATTGGACAACCCTCGCGTAAAGCGAGTAATCCGCTACTATGATTGATCTGGCTATCAACCAGGATAACGGCTGCAACACCAGTATCACGCAATCCTTTTTTGGGATGAATATCTGGAAAATTTTCAAATTGGGTGTGAATATCGGGAGAAGCGTTTAACAGCAGCCATTGTTCCTCATTGATACTGACTGCAATAGATGACTGTGTCCTGCGAGATGCGCTAACCTTCCCATTTCGGATTCCATAGCAATTACTACAGTTGCAATTCCATTGTGGGAAACCGCCTCCAGCTGCCGAACCGAGTACATGAATTTTCATACCTTAGTTATTTCAATAGCTACTCAAATTCATAATAAGCCAATCAAATCAATTTGATA